>JBDSND010000174.1:0-7687 GCA_039915505.1 Casimicrobiaceae bacterium | reverse complement strand
CGCGTATATTGCGGCCGATGCGTGTTCCCAGCCGCCTCCAGCCTCTCGTCGACGACGGGGTGATCGACACGGTCGTCCGCCAGCTCATGAGTGGCAAGGAGGCGATGGTGTTCGTCGTGCGCCTGGGCGCGGAGGTGCGATGTGCCAAGGTGTACAAGGAGGCCGACAAGCGCAGCTTTCGGCAGGCCGTCGATTACACCGAGAACCGCAAGACCAAGAACAGCCGCCAGGCCCGTGCCATGGCCAAGCGCACCCGCTACGGCCGCGAGGTGCAGGAGGAAGCGTGGCAGAGCGCCGAGGTGGCGGCGCTGTACCGCCTCGCGGCGGCCGGGGTGCGGGTGCCGCGGCCGCACAGCTTCCACGCCGGGGTGCTGCTGATGGAGCTCGTGGTCGATGCCGACGGCGAGGCAGCATCGCGGCTCAACGATCTCGATTTCACCCCGGCCGTCGCACTCGACCTGCACCAGCGGCTGCTGCGCGAGGTCGTGCGCATGCTCTGCGCCGGGATCATTCATGGCGACCTGAGCGAGTTCAACATCCTGCTCGCCGCCGATGGTCCGGTGATCATCGACCTGCCGCAGGCGGTGGATGCCGCAGGCAACAACCACGCGCCCCGCATGCTGGTGCGCGACGTCGACAACCTGCGCCGGTTCTTCGGCCGCTTCGCGCCGCAGCTTGCCGCCACCGACTACGGCAAGGAGATCTGGGCGTTGTATGCCTCGGGCGCGCTGCACCCGGACGTGGCGTTGACCGGTCGCTTCCGCCGTGACGAGACGCCCGTCGACCTCGCCGGGGTGATGCGCGAGATCGACGCGGCGCGGCACGAGGAAGCCGCCCGCCAGCTGCGCCTCGCCGAGCGTGATTGATCGGCGTGGTGTATTGGCGCCATGGCCCTCAAATCCACCATCTGCAAGTTTGGCCTGGCCGTCGCCAATATCGGTCGCGGCTCCTACCGGGAGTACGAGTAACTCGATGGCCCTCAAGTCCACCATCTGCAAGCTCGTCCTGGCCGTTGCCGATATTGATCGCGGCCACTATCAGGACTACGAGCTGACCATTGCCCGGCACCCGTCGGAAACCGACGAGCGGATGATGGTGCGGGTACTGGCATTCGCCCTGCATGCCGACGCGGCCCTGCAATTCGGCCGGGGCCTCTCCGCGGAGGACGAGCCCGACCTGTGGCGGCGCGACTTGACCGGTACGATCGAGACCTGGATCGAGGTCGGCCTCCCCGACGAGCGCGAGCTCCGCAGGGCCTGCGGCCGGGCCCGCGAGGTCGAGGTGCTGGCCTACGGCGGCCGGGCGGTGCAGCTATGGTGGCATGGGGCGCGGGATCGCCTCCTGCGGCAGGCGCAACTGGCGGTGCACGAAGTGCCGCTCGCCGCGAGCCGGGCGCTCGCCGCACTCGCCGATCGGTCGATGCGGCTACAGGTGACCATCCAGGAAGGTCACGTCCTGGTGAGCGACGGCGCGACTTCGGTGACGGTGGATCTCATGCCGCTCAAGACCCGATAATCAAGGCACACGGCGCCCCTGACATCCGAGCCCGGCACTGGGGCGGTTTCTATTCGTCCCGGCGCCAGCACCTGCGGCGATGACGAGATAGCGCCCCCGCGTCCCGGCTACGACCCACGTGCGGAAGTCGAAGCCCGGGAAAGAGGCAACCTCGGTCGGCCAGCGCCCTGTTCAACGCCGACGCGGGAAGGGCCGACCAGCGCTACCCAATCGGCGTGCACCGAAGGCGGCGACTAGAAGCACGAGGCTGAACAGCGCCGATTCGCCGAGAGTCGGTATGCTGTGATTGGTCGCCGCAGGTCCGGCAACATTGCTCACGTTCAACGAAAATGTCTTGGATGCGGTGGCAGCCGCACTGTCGGTGACTTGTACCGTGAATGTCGAAAGGCCGCTCGAGCTCGGCGTGCCACTCAGAACACCCGTGCTCGGGTTGAGCGTCAATCCCGGGGGCACCGCGCCGGACAGGACGGTCCAGTTGGTGTAAGGCGGAGTACCACCGCTCGCCGAGAACGCCAGGCTAAATGCCGCACCCACCGTGGTCCCGGGAAGCGGGGAGGGCGTGGTGATGGTCGGCGATGCCCCCACGACGCCGGAACCTGGCGTGATGAACAGGCCAATCCCTACGGGGAACGACCCTACCAGAACGGTGGCCGACACGGTATTGGTGGCCGTAGCGATCACCGAGACGCTGTTGCCCACCGAGTTGGCGACATAGACGCGCGCCCCGTCCGGCGTCACCGCAAGACCCGCTGGGCCCAATCCGACCGGCACGGTCGCCGTCACGGTATTGGTCGTGGTGCTGATGACGCTCACCGTATTCGGCCCATTGTTCGCGACATAGACGCGGGTGCCGTCCGGTGTGATCGCGATTCCCTCTGGCGCAGCGCCGACACTGAGCGGCACCGTGGCAGTGACCGTATTCGTCGCCGTGTCGATGACCGAAACGCTGCTGCCATTGAAGTTCGCGACGTATACACGGCTGCCATCCGGGGTGACCGCAATACCGGTAGATGCCGTCGTGGCGAGAGCGATGGTCGCGACGACGGTATTCGTTGCCGTGCTGATCACCCAGACATTGTTGGTGAAAAGATCGGCGACATACACTCGCGAGCCGTCGGGGGTAATTGCGATCCCGTAAATGAACGAGCTCGAGGAGATCGGTATCGTGGCGAGCACCGTATTGGTGGCGGTACCGATTACCGTCACCGTGATGCCGCTGCCCACGTAGACACGGGTTCCATCGGGCGTGACCACCGCACCGATTGGCTGAGTTGGCACGGGAATCGTCGCGATCACGGTGTTGGTGGCCGTGCTGATGGCCGAAACCGTGTCGGCGCCTTGATTGGTCACGTAGACACGGGTCCCATCCGGAGTGAAGCCGGCCCCGCGCGGTGTCGTCCCGACGGGAATCGTCGCGATCACAGTATTGGTTGCAATATCGATGACGGACACATTCCCGGAGAATGCGTTGGGAACGTACGCGAACGGTGCCGCGTGGATAGCGGTGGTCGCCAGCGCCAAAACAACTATGAATGCGCCAGAGAACCATCGATGGGCCGCGGTACCCAAGAAACCTATGGTTCCGTTCATCGCTACTCCCCCCTGAAAGTGGAGAGACCGTATCAGCGAGCGGTTGCAGAAGTCAAGGACAAGGCGAAGGACGCTCCTTACCAAAGTTCACTTCGCAACGAGGAAATTTACATTTCGCGGACACAATCGAGCAACAAATCGCGCAGCCGTCAATTGGAATGCCTACAGGCCCCCGCCCGCGGGTCGCGAACCTCAAGCGACGAGGGGCGTATAAAGGGAATTGAACTCTAGCTGATCCGGTCGAGCGGGCCCCGGCGTGCAATTGGCTCACCACGATCTCGGCCGCGCCGCGATGGTGTTGATCGGGGAGTTTTGGCGACCCCGTGTCTCGGCCTGACACCGCTCGCCCCGGAAGTCAGAACCTGAGAAAATGCATCCATAAGCGCAACACCCGTCGATCGCTTGTTCTCCCATGTTCTCGCGGGCCTGCGCACTCGCCACTCGCCTTCCGCCTAGGCGTGGTTCGCGTAGCGCTTCCAGGCCTCGCCCACGATGTCGACCCGTGGGACATAGGGGTTGCGCAGCCAGGGATGGCTCGCCAGCGCCTCGGCCAGCTGGGCGAACACCCGCGCGCCGTCGTCGTCGAGCGCCTGGCTGATGCCGGTGCCCAGCACCTCGGCGAGCGCCGTCGGGCCACCGGCAGCTTCCACGGCCGACTCGACAGCATTGATGACCTGGCGCCACCGCAGGCCGATCTGCGGGTTGGCGATCCAGGTCTTGGCGCGCAGGTAGGGACGGTCCGGATCGAGGTCGCACAGGAATGCCCCGCTCGACGTCGGCAGTGCCACCTGTCGCAGCCGCAGGCTCAGTCCCACGGTCCACAGCGGGAGCGCAAGGAGCATCGCATCCTGTAACTCGCCGACTACGGCGCCGAGATCGAGGGTATTGAGCCGCTGAAAAAGACGCTCGACGGCGTGCTCGGTTGCCGCGAGGGCCACGCCGCAATCGGGTCCCGTTCCGAGGCCGTGCCGGGAGATCACGAACTGGTTGAGGACGAAACGCAAGGGCGCCGTCCGTCCGGCGCTTCCGCCCACCACGTGCGGCACGAACTGGCACACCGTCACCTGACGGGCGTTGGCGGTCGATCCGATGACCTGGATGAGATGGGTCCGCTCGCCGAGCTGAATGAAGGTTTGCCGGATCCGGCCGATCGCCTTCTTGTTGGAGGGTGGATGCCACGGCATGGCACGCAAACCGATGCGGTAACGGTCACCCTGTTGGGCGAGTACGTCGAGAAACCGATCCGCAAGTCCGCGCGAGAGCGATTCGTTCACCCGGACGGGCAGTCGCGCCGTTGGCCGGGGGGTGACGACGTCGTTCGACGAAGAGGCAGTGGCGATCTGGGTGCGCATGACGAGACCTGTCGTCAGTATCTCGGCAGCAAAGCCTGCATTCTTGAATCGGATCGGGCCCGGGACTCCGCGCATCGTTCCCGCAGGAGACCGTCCGCGGCTTCGATCGAGGCGGTAAACCGCGCGGCGGTGCGCGACGGGTCAGCACGGCAGCCGCGCCGACCGGCTATGGCTAGGATTCGGCCAGGCTTCCGGCTCGCGAGCGCGAGCGCACTCGCGCCGCACCGAGTTTCGTCACCTCCGCATCGACCAGCTCACGCAAGCCGCGCGGTCCCAGCACCTCGACATCCGCGCCATACTTGAGCACGTCCATCATGAGCTCCCGCGGGTCGGAGAAGGGGACTTCGAGCACATAGGCGCCATCGGCCTCGAGACGGGAGCGCTGCTCCGGGTGCCAGACTTCGTGCGCGACCCAGCGCGCCCGGCCAGGACTGAAGCGCAGCACGGCCCATTCGGTCGCTTCGCCGGAAAAGATCCCATAGCCGCTCGCCAGCCGGCGCTCGACGGTCTTGAGGTCGATGGGTTTCGCCTTGTCGGGCAGCACGTCCGCGACGGCGATCGCGTCCACCGCGAAGCGGCGCAGATCCTCGCGGAGGTGGCACCACGCATCGACATACCAGTTGTCCCGGTAATGGACCAGGCGCTGGGGCGAGATTACCCGCTCGGTGGAATCGCCATTGCCGCGCCCTTGGTAGCGGATGTGCACGCGCCGACGCCGCACCACGGCGCCGGCAATGGTCTCGAACATGCCGTTTTGCAGGCGCCGCGCCGATTGCCGGATGATGCGGATGCGCTGGTTGACCTCGGCTGCCGCCACGTCGCCCTCTTCGAGCAGCATTGCGAGCCGCGCCTTGAGGGGGGCGACATGCGCGGCGAGCAGGCCCGGCTCGAGATCGGCGAGGAGCTGCTGCATGGTGAGCAGGGCGTAGATCTCGGACTGGTTGAACCACAGCCCGGGAAGCTCGAACGCCGGGCTGACCCCGTCGGGAGCGCCGAACTCGTAGCCCCCCCGGTCGGCGTTCCACACGATCGGCGCGTGCAGCCGGTCGCGCAGGTACTCGAGGTCACGCTTGAAGGTGGCGAGGGAGACGCCGAGGGCGCGCAGGAATTCGCCCCGGGTGACGAGCTTCTTCTGGTGCAGCAAGCGCTCGATGAGGTAGAAGCGCTCGGTGCGATCCATCGATCAGTGGCGGCGCACCCGGCGCCGGCGGTGGCCCGTGGTCACCACCGATCCCTCGTGCGACACCACCGCATACACCCCTTGGATTCGCTCCATCTCGACCGGCGAGAGACGCTGGTCGCGCAGGATGCGACGCCGCGCGGCCTTGTCGAAGAACAACACCACGCCGCCGTGCTGGTCATACTGCTCGGTGCCATAGCGCAGCAGGCAATCGATCGCCGCGGCGGAAATGCCGCGCTGCTGCATTCGGGCACGAGCGTGATGCGTGTAGATGGCATCCATGACGACCTCCGACGGCAGAGCGTGCCAGTTGCAGGCGAGGCGCGTCAAGCGGCACCCTCCCAAACAGCTTGTCGGCTACATGAGCGCCGTCAACTGCGCGGCTCGCCCCGCCCCTGCTCGGCCTTGCGGCGGAGAAAGGCCGGGGCATCCTGCTCCTCGGCCAGGCACGACCGGACCTCGTCGCGGGCGGCGAGGCGCCGGCGCAGGTTGTCGCGGGCGTAGCGCGCCTCCTTGGCCCCGAAAGCATCGCGATCGCTGACCATCTTCTGCATGGTCGTCAGGATGCTCGCGCACCAGGGATGTGCCACCAAACGCGCCTGCGCCTTCTCGACGGCGGTGAGTGCATCCGACCACCGGTTTGCGGCAATGAGCGCGTGCACCGTGTCCAGGGCATCCCCCGCGTCGAGCTCGTCGCGACGGCGCTCGAGGCGGTCGTCCAGGGGGGCCGTCGCCATGGCATCGACCGACCAGCGGATCACCGGCGGCAGGGACGCCATGAAGAAGAGTGGCGTGCTGGCGGGGCCGGCGGCCTTGATCGACACGGTGATCGGCAGCTGCACGCGCTCCTGGTGCAGCAGTGTGGCGGGGATGGTCATCTCGAGCCATGCCCAGGCCTCGGCGTCGAACGCGAGGTCGGGCAGCTTCCAGGCGCGCGCCTCGCCATCCGCCGGCTCGTAATCGTTGCGCAAGCGGACCTCCACCCCGGCCGGCGCGTTCACCTTCAGCACCATACCGCGGGCACAGAGGCTCGTCAGGAGCGCGAATTCCGCTTGGAAGGGCTCGGCGAGGTCGCGCGCGGTCTGGCCGTAATAGCCGTTGCCGCGACCGGCCTTCGCCATGGCGAGCATCAGGTCCTCGGTGAAGTTGCGACCCAGGCCGTAGGTGGACGTCGAGATGCAGCCGCGGGCGGCGTCGCGGCAGGCCGACGTGATCGATTCCAGGTCGGTCTCGCCCACGTTAGCGCCGCCGTCCGAGAGCAGGATCACGCGGTGCACGCCGACCCCATTCATGGCCGCCTGCAGGAGTTGCGCGCCCTTGTGCCAGCCGCCGTGGAGATCGGTGCTACCGCCGCCGTCGATGGCGTCGATCGCGGCGAGCAGTCCCGCCCGCTGGTGCACGCCCAGGACTGGGGCGATGACGTCGACCTCGTCATCGAACGCCACGATCGCGACGCGATCGCGGGGACCCAGGCTTTCGACGATGCTGCGCGCACAGCGCTTGGCTTCGTCCAGGGGCGCCCCCGCCATCGAGCCCGAACGGTCGAGCACCAGGGCCAGGGTAAGCGGCTCCCGCGGCGGGGCATTGGCCGGTCTCGCCGGGCCCTGCAGACGCACGAGGGCTTCCAAGGTCGCGTCCTCGCCGTCCACGAATCCGGGCCGGCGCAGGTCGACAGTGAACGCGAACGCACTGGCGGCGCTCGCGGGAATGCCGCTAGGGCGGCCGTTCTTGTCTTGATTGTTGGTGGGCATGCCGGTCTCCCCTTGGTTGGTTCGACCATGATGTGGAGGGTGCTGGCTCAAGGCATGAGCCTGGGGTTCGGGCCGGGGTGTCGATTGTTTGACGGCACCCGACAGCGCGCCCGAATCCGTCGGGTTGTCGGCGGTCTTGCCATCACCAACACGTGTCACCCGCGGTGCCGCCCCGCAGCTAGCCAATGAGTCCGGTTGCCCAGCGCGCGAAGGCGAGCCACGCATCGGTGCCGGACACCACCAGTCGCAATAACTGCGAGGCAATCAGCGCGGTGCCACCCCATAGCGTGACCGGATGC
>JBDSND010000173.1:0-32202 GCA_039915505.1 Casimicrobiaceae bacterium | reverse complement strand
CGGACGCCTCGAGCACGATCGGACGCACGTCGGTGCGCCGCAGGAGCTCGAGCGCCGCGGTAAGGCCCGCCGGCCCCGCTCCGATGATCACGGCGGTACGCTGTGCTGGCATGAGTGCAACGCTCGCGGGTTTGCCGCGTCCGAGTGAGTATCGCGTGGGGCAAGCGTGGATCGCGTGTCGCGCCGACGAGGCGCGCGGCACGCAGCATCTCACACGGGTGGCCGGACGATTCCTTGCCAGACTCTGCGCGCGTGATTAGACTGCCGGCTCACACCAATGGAAGCGCATGGGTCATGGAGGCTCGGCCGGACGATCATCGCGAACTGATTATAATGTGGGCGTTCGCGAAACTCGACGTTGCGGCCTTCGCCGCCGCGACCGCGGTCGTCAGCGGTGTGACACTTTTCCTCCTGACCGTCGCGCTGGTGTTCAAGGGCGCGCCGCCGGGAATGCCGGTGGGCCCGCACCTCGCTGAGCTTGCCGCCCTCTTTCCCGGTTTCGCGGTGACCTACGCAGGGTCTTTAATTGGCGCGCTCTACGCCGCGCTCGTGGGAGCGGTACTGGGCGTCGTCGTGGCCTGGGTCTGGAATGCGGCGCACGCACTTTTTCTCGCGCTGGTGCGCATCCGGACCAATCTCGCGACCTACGACATGGACTGAACGGCGGGATCGTGACTCGATCGCAACCTTTCGGCCACGAGCGTGACGACGACGCCTCCGACGCGGACGTGCTGCGCGCCACGCTACGGGTCAATACCATCGTCCTGGCGCTGGTGCTCGGCACTATCGCGAGCACGACGCTGGCTGCGCTGGCGATCCTTGCGAGCCATGGTGACTGGCACGGTCCGCTCGTGGTCTCTCTGCTCGGAGTGTTTCTGCCCGGCTACGACCCCACGTTCTCTGGCGTCCTCGTGGGCGCAGCGTGGGGATTCGCAATCGGGGCATGCCTGGGGGCCCTGATCTACCGGCTCAACACGCTGCACGTGCTGCACGAATTCGACACCCTCGTGGTTGCCGAGCGCGGCGACGGCGAATTCCCGCACGCGGTGCTGCGCC
Source organism: Casimicrobiaceae bacterium (assembly GCA_039915505.1). Classification (GTDB taxonomy): domain Bacteria; phylum Pseudomonadota; class Gammaproteobacteria; order Burkholderiales; family Casimicrobiaceae; genus CAIWHR01. The sequence continues at coordinate 31,146 of JBDSND010000173.1, read as the reverse complement.
TGCACGCGCCGTCGCTTGGGCTCGCCATTGGCGGCACCGGCGCCCTTGGCCTGCTGGTCACTACCAACTTGCTGGTGCTGCGCGGTACCGCCGGCGAGAGTGTGCACGCCCAGCTGCTGTCCGAGGTGCTGCCGGGCTACCGGGTCAACCCTCTGGGAAGCGTGATCGGCGCCCTCGAGCTGTTCGCTTTGTTGTATCTCCTCTGTGCGCTGTTCGTCGCGGTCTACAACGGCCTCGCCGCATGGCGCCGCCGAGCGGCCGCGGCAGCGGCGTGAGCGACGCCGCCGCGCGCACCGAAGGCGAGGGGGAGGCACGCGACGCCTCGGCAACGCGGATCAGCGTCATCATGCCGGTGTGGAACGGCGCCGCCATGCTCGATCGAAGTTTGCCGCCGCTGGCCCGCATGCGCGCGCGCGGCGAGATCGTCGAGATCATCGTGGTCGACGACGGCTCGACCGACGACAGCATCAAGCGCGCCACGGCCCATGGCGGCCGGGTGCTTCCGTCCGGCGGACGGCTCGGCCCCGGAGGTGCGCGCAATGTCGCGGCGCCGCTCGCCTCGGGCGACGTCCTCTGGTTCGTCGATGCCGACGTCGTGGTGCACGACGATGCGGCGCGCATCCTTGCCGACTCGCTGCATGACCGCGACATGTCCGCAGTGTTCGGCTGTTACGACAATCGACCGGCGGGAACGAACTTTTTCTCCCAGTACAAGAACCTCGTCCATCACTATTACCATCACCGCGCCGGCGGCGCCGCCGATACGTTCTGGGCCGGGTGCGGCGCCGTGCGCACGGCGGTGTTCCTCGAGCACGCCGGTTTCGACGCCGCTCGCTATCCGTTTCCCTCGATCGAGGACATCGAACTCGGCTACCGGTTGCGCGCGCGAGGCTTGCGCATCGCCCTCTTGCCCGCGCTGCAGGGCACGCACCTCAAGGTATGGCGACTGGGCAACCTCCTGCACACGGACATCTTCCGGCGCGCGGTGCCGTGGTCTCGCCTCATCCTGGAAAGCGGCGGCTTGCCGGATGCGCTCAACGTCGGCAGCAGCGAGCGCGGCAGGGCGGCCCTCGCCGTCGCGCTCCTCGCCAGCGTGTTACTGGCGCTGTTCGGCCTCTTGCCGTGGTGGGTGCCCCTTGTGCCGGGTGCAGCGGCGTTCGTCGCCAATGCCGCGCTGTTCACGCTGTTCCGGCGCGCCCGGGGAGTCGCCTTCGCCCTCGCCGCACTGGGCTTTCACCAGATCTACTACGTGTACGGCTCGACCGCGTTCGCCGTGTGCTGGGTCGTGCACCACGCCCGCGGTCGGCGCCGAGCCAGCAACGAACCAGCGGCTCCGGCTCGCACGCCCTAGGCGGCGCGCACATCATCGCGACGCGGCATTCACCGCCCCGCGACGTTCACCCTAATGCGGCATTCGAGGTGACGCATTCACAGGGCCAGGCTCCATTTACGGCGACGGTTCGTGCGGCGAGAGGCTCGCGAAGCCCGCCGTCCTGGTCCGCCACGGCCTTCGCCGCCCGGCGGCCGACGGCTGAGCCCCATGATGGCGACAAATCTTCTCAGCCCATGGCTGCGGGCTCGGCGCTGGCGCCCGCGAAGGCTTGGCGAGATAACGCGTCTTCCGGTGCGGCCAGACGCTGTTTTTCGGCGAGCACGAGGACGAGGTAGAACGCCAGAGCTGGCACCATCTCGAAGGGCAGCCGATTGGTCACGCTCTCCTCCATCACGCCAATGGCGAGGCTGGTGAACGTGTAGAGCAGGCCGATTAGCAGCAGGGCGCCGAGCATGGCGATGCTGGCGGGCGCGACGCGCGGTCGCAGCGCGAGGCGCCAGTGCCACGCGACGACCCCGACCACCGCGTACCACAGGAGGTGCCAGTTATCCATTACCAGAAAGTGCTCGAGGACATAGGGCATCACGTTGCGGGCCCGGGTATAGATGAAATAGTCGGCGACGGCGAGCTCGCTCGGCCCGAAAACGAGATAGCCCAGCACGAACGCGAGCCCGATGCCGAGCGCACCGATCCCGAGCCGGCGATCCCGGGCCATCAACACAGTCAGCACGAGGGTCGCATCCCACAGCAGTCCCTCGCGCTTCAGGCTCGCGCACAGCACGGCCATGGCAACGGCCAGCACGAGATCGTCGCGCCGCCGCGAGATCGTCCACAGCCAGAGGGACGCGGCCGCGAGGCCAAACGCAGCCGCGATGAAAAGATCGGCGAGGCCCGCCAGGGCGACGTAGATGGTGAGGAACGGCAGCGACAGCAGTGCGTACGTGCAGAACAGCGCCGGCAATGGCGCGAGATCGAGGCGGCGCACCTGGGCATAGAAGCCCAGCCCTAATGCGACGTACCCGGCCGGCCATGCACCGTTGACGAGCGACTCATTCCACCGGCCGAGCCACAACGCGCTCCAGACCTGGACGAGCGGCAGCGTTGCCGGATACCCCGGATGGCTGTCGGTGAACTGGAGAACCCCGGGGCGCTGCAGCCATGCGCCCGGCTCGACGAAGGGCACGAGACCCCGATATTCGTACCAGACGCGCGACTTGCTCGCCCACTGCGACCACGTATCGAGGGGTACCAGCGGCAGCACCATGGCCTCGTAGCCCAGCATGGCGAGCCGCACGACGCCAAGTCCCAGGAGGAGCCAGAAGGCGACGCGGTATGCGCCCGATGACGCGACGGTGCCGCCTACGGCGGGTGGCCATGCGCCGCGGCGCCACGCCATCCACCCACCCGTCCCGGCCAGCAACGCGAGCGCCGCAAGCGCCGGCGGAAGGCTCCAATCGAGACCGATTGCATCGAGCCCGCGCAACACCAGCGTCGATGCCAGAAGCCCCAGGAAGAAGCCGTAGCCCGCGGCGAGCGGCAGGCCGAACCGCACAGGACCCGAAAGTGCGAGCACCCAGAGCATGCCCGCGGCCCATGGCAGTGCGATGCTCGCGACCATCATGAGCCCATCCGTCACCACGCTCGCGCCGCCCTGAACGGTGCCGCAGCCATCAGTCGACCCGCACGAACAAGGCGCCGGGACGCGCCAGCAAAGGGGTCACGTGCCGCACATGATCATCAGCCCAGAGCAGGTTCGATGCCGCGGGGTCGTAACGCAACCGGCCGTAGAAGAACAGGAGCACGTGGTCCCCCGCCCGCAGGCTGTCGTGATCGGGCGTGCCCTGGTGCGGATCGTTGCGTGTCCGCGGCGGCTTGAGCGGGCTGTAGACGTTATGCGGGGACAGAAAGTGACCGAGGCGCACGGCGAGTATGGGATTATCGGCGAGCACCAGGATGCGCGCGGGTCCGGCAGGCAGCAGCGGGGAAACCTCGCGCGCGAGTTTATAGAGCGCGGCGTCGTCCGCTGCAAGCCATTTTTCCTCCATCGTCTTGCCCGCGTAGCGCGTGTGTGTATCCGTAACCGCACGCGCCAGGTTCGCATGCCAGCGCGCGTCGAGCACGAGCCAGGCGATCGCGAACACGAGCCACCACACGCGCCCGTCCATCGGGCGGCTGCGGCGCCGGCCGATTGCCAGCAAGCCCCCGCCGCCGAGCGTCACCGCCGCGGCGAGTGCCGGCACAATGGGGACCAGGTGCGTGCGCTCGCGGTCGAACGGAAACGCCACGGCGTAGCCTTGCAGGGGAAAGTCTTCCCACCACTGGCTGACGAATGCCCGAAGCGTGGCAGCCGCGGCGCCCGACGGCAGGCGCACCGACGCGATCGCCACGGGGGCGGCCAGCGGGCCGCGCACGGCGAGGCCCATGCCCACGATGGTGCCCCGCCAGTTCTCATCGGCAGCGATGGCGAGCGGGGCCGCACCGCCGGCGGTCCAATTCAGGGGTCGGGTAAAGGTGCGGCCCGGCCGCTCGCGGGTCCTCCAGATGAACAGGATCTCGTCCGGGGCGCGCGCCGCCGCGAGCTGCCACTCGACCCGCGGATAGTCGTCCGCTGCAAAGGGAGCAACGGCCCCGACCACGACCGCTGGACCATCGGGCGCCGATTCGATCACCAGGGTGGCTTCGGCACGACGGCCCTGCCCGCGCACCAGCTCGAGACGACTGCTTGGGACCTCGATGACGACGGACGCGGCGAACCAGTCAGCACCGGCATGCAGCACCACCGCCGCCAGCAACACCACTGCGGACCCGGCCGCAAGCGCCAGGAGGGCAACGAGCAACGCCTTCCACCATCCGCGTTGCGCCACATCGGGGACTGCGGGACCCCGCCCCGCGGCGGCAGACACGTCAGCGGTCATGCGCCGCGGTAGCCGTACGGGACGACCGGAATGGCTGCCGCAGGGCGCGTCACTTGATCGCCAGGAAACCCTCGAAGCACACGTACTTGAGGATGGTGGTGATGTCGACGAAGCCGGCGCGGCGCAGCAGGCCAAGGTTGCCTTCCGTGGAAAACGGCTCTTGCACCCCTTTGAGACTGCGCGTCTTGGTGACGATCTCGTCGGGCGTGAATCCTTGGCTCAACTTGAACTCGTTGTACAACGTCACCATGATGTCCTGGAAGCGCGCATCGGGCGCACGCACCTTCTCGAACATGATGAACGCCCCGCCCCAAGTGAGCGCTGCGTAGATGCGGTCGAACAGCCGCTGCCGGTCGCGCGGCGGAATGAACTGCATGGTGTAGTAGGCCACCACGAGGTCAGCATTGCCAAAGGCGTAGACCCGCGCATCTTCCTGTTCGATGGTGATGCCGCTGGCGTCGGCACAATGCGCGCGCGCCTTGACGACCATCGCCGGCTCGACGTCGATACCGATCCAGCGAGCCTCCGGCTTGTGCGCGTTGTGCACCGCGAGTTTGCGCAGCAGCTCGCCCGTGGACACGCCGATCTCGTACACGGTGCTGGTGTTGGATACGAAGAAGTCCGAGAGCTGGCAGACGAGCTCGTGACCCTCCTCGTACAGCGGTACCGACTGCCGGATGTGCGTTACGAAGTTGTCGGGCACCTCGCCGCCGAAGGTCCAGCGCGCATTGTCCGTCTCGATGTTGTTGCCGACCTTCATGTGTCGCCTCCCCGACGTCCAGGCCGTCGCACCGTCGCGCGCAAGAACCAACCATCATAGCAAGAGATCCACCACGCCGCGGCCCGCGGACGGTCACAGAAGCCGTGTCGCGACCCGGCTGGAGTGCCGGCGCCGCCACGCGTGCCCCACAGGGAGCATCCGTGCCACTTGACGGCCAGGCAGCGCTGTCCTAGGTTTCGTCGCACCGGGCGCGAGGCATGCGGCAACTGCACGCACGCATCCGCGACGACGGGCCCTGCCCTTCGACCCGGCTCGCATCGGGCTTCCGTCCGGGAAAGATCGTCATATCGTGCCACTGGCAGCCAGAATTCGCGACTTCGTGCGGGGTGCCGCAACGGCTGCCCTGCCGCTGGATCTGCGCCTCTGGCTGCGCGCGCAGCAGCGCCGATTCCGCCTGCAGGGTGTCCGGGTCGGGTCGGTCGACTTCGGCTCGATGCGGCGACTCGCGCCGATCAGCCCGATCTTCGGCAAGGACCGCGATCTGGTCTCGGTGGAGCGCTACTACATCGAGGCGTTCCTCGCCGCGCATGCCGCCGACGTGCGCGGCCACTGCCTGGAAATGGGCGACCCGACCTACATTAGACGCTTCGGGCACGACCGCGTCACCCGGGCCGACGTGCTGCATTACGTGCCCGGCAACCCCCAGGCGACGATCGTGGCCGACCTGGTCGCGGCGCCGGAGATCCCCGACGGCCAGTTCGACTGCATCATCATCACCCAGACGTTGCAGATGATCTACGAGGTCGAGGCCGCCATTCGCACCCTGCACCGGATCCTGCGACCCGGCGGCGTGGTCCTCGCGACATCGCACGGCATCTCCCGCGTGGCGCGGCGGGAAGGGGTCGACGACTGGGGCGAATATTGGCACTTCACCTCGCAGTCGTCGCGCCGGCTCTTCCGTGCCGTCTTCGGCGAGGACGTGACGGTCCAGCCGTACGGCAACGTGCTGTCCACCATCGCATCGCTGCACGGTCTCGCCGCGCGCGAGCTGGAACCCGAGGAACTCGCTCATGCCGATCCGAATTACGAGCTCATCCTCGGCGTGCGCGCGGTCAAGCGCTGAACCTGGCCAGAAGGGATCAATGCTTTAGTGCAATTCGACCGCCGCGCGCTGCGCCGCGACGATGTCGGCGATGATTCGGTCGAGCGAGGTTCGCGGACGGTAGCCGATGCAACGCTCCAGCTTGCGCACGTCGGGGACGCGTCTTGCCATGTCCTCGAAGCCGGGGCCGTATACGTCGCTGTAGGGCAGCTTCTGGACGGGTGACGCGCTGCCAGTCGCCGCTTTGACCCGCAGGGCCAGGTCCTCGATGGTGATCTCCTCGTCGTTGCCGACGTTGAAGATCTCTCCGTAGGCAGCGGGCGTGGCCATGAGCCGTACGATGGATTCGACGACGTCGGCGACGTGGGCGAAGCATCGCGACTGCGCGCCGGTACCGTACACGGTGATCGGCTCGCCGCGCAGCGCCTGGGCGATGAATCCGGGAAGCACCATGCCGTAATGCCCCGTCTGCCGGGGCCCGGTGGTATTGAACAGGCGCACCACCATCGCCGCGAGCTTGCCTTCCTGGGCATACGCCAGCGCCAGGCACTCGTCCAGGGCCTTGGCGCAGGCGTACGACCAGCGCAGGTTCGCCGTCGAGCCCAGCACGAGATCGTCGCTCTCCGAGAACGGCATCGTGCGGCTCTTGCCGTATACCTCGGACGTTGATGCGATGATCACCTTCTTGTTGCGCGACGACGCCGCGTGCACCACGTTCTCGGTACCGTTGACGTTGGTATGCAGCGAGACGCTGGGACGGGACAGGATGAGCCGCACGCCGACCGCGGCGGCCAGGTGCACGGTGACGTCGCACTCCTGCACGAGCTCGTCCACCAGCGCGGCGTCACGCACCGAGCCGATCACGCAGGTAAAGCGTGGGTCGTCGCGCACGCCCGCAAGATTGTCGAGCGTGCCGGTCGACAGGTTGTCCAGCGCCACGACCTCGTGGTCGTCTCGCAACAGTCGCTCCGCCAGGTGGGAGCCGATGAAGCCCGCCCCACCGGTGATCAGGACTCTCATGAAAGCCTTTCCAGGGCGTCGACGACGCGGTGGTTGCCCTTGCGGGTGGCGGCACCGCGCAGCAAATCGAGGTAGGCGCGCAGCACGACGTTTTCGCACCAGGTTGTTTCGAATGCCGCCCGCCCAGCGCGCCCCAGGCGGTGCCGAAGATCGGGGCTGCCGGCGATCCCGTCCACCGCCGCGACCAGCTGCTCCTCCCCTTCGTACAGCACGCCGCCGCCCTGCGCCAGGATTTCCGGAAAGGGACCGATGCGGCGCGCGATGACCGGCGTCCCGCAGCGGAAGGCCTCGATCAGAATGATGCCGAATGTCTCGTAGCAAAGCGAAGGCACGATCAGGGCCTGCGCGTGCTGATAGTAGCGCGTGGTCTCGTCCACCGGCAGGCGGCCGACGAAGCGCACTCGCGGCTTGTCCGCCGCGAGTTCGCGCAATTGCGCTTCGTAGGCGCCACTTCCCACGATTACCAGGTCCGGACCCGTAACACCCGCGAAAGCCGGCAGGATATCCTGCGCGCCTTTGATCTTCTCCAGGCGGCCGACGAACAGAAAGTACGGCCGATCGGAAGGACTCGGCCCTTCGTCCCGCATCGCCACGTCGGGCAGAAAATACGGCACGACCGTCATCGCACGCTCGAAGCCGAAGCGGCGATGCATGTCACGGCTGAATTCGCTCTTGGCGACGATGGCATCGACGTGATCGAGGCCGCGCTCGAGCGCCCCGGTGTAGCGCCACGGCTGCGGTGGCCGGTGGTAGCTCACCAGGCAGCGCAGGCAGTGCCGTTCGTCGCAGGGCTCCCGGCCGAACCGCCACAGAACGTGGGTCGGGCAGACCAGCCAATGCTCGTGCGCTTCGTAGATCTTGAGGCCACGGCCGAAGTGCAGGAGCCCGGGCCCGCCGAGCAGCGATATGTTGTGGTACCAGATGACATCGAAGCGATCGTCATCCAGCAGCCGGTGCAGCCGCCGTGCATGCACCAGCGGCCGACCGGCCTGGTGCGATAGGAACAGTCCCGCCGGACCGAGCGGGCTCGCCAGGGTCTGCACGTCGACGTTGGGATCGGGCGACGGTGCGCCCGGGCTCCCCGTCGCAAGCAGCGCGTAGGCGTCGTGGTCGTGTACCACGGTGACCTCGCAACCGCGCCCACCGAGTGCCCGGGCAAGGCGCTGGACGCCGATCGCGTCTCCCCCGAAGCTTTCCGGCGGATAGAACGTGGTGAGCATGGCGACGCGCAGCGGCGCCACGGTGCGGCCCCCGGTCACGCGCGCCACGCCGAGAGGTCGCGGCCGATGATTGCCTGCAACCGCTCGATGTCGTCCATGAGCTCATCGCGCAGGCGCGCACGGGCATGCGCCGGCATTGGCGGGTGTGCGAGGTTGGCGCCGGCGATCCGTTCGCGTAACCAGCGTCTGGCCTGGCGGGGCAAGAGCATGCCGGCCACCGCGGTAGCAGCGCTGGGACGCATGACCAGGCGCTGCAGCCGCTCGCGCCGCGGCACCCCACCCGAGTTCAGTCGGGCGCGCAGGTCGGGCGCGAAGTCATCGCGCACCCCGATGAACGCAAAGATGTCCTGCACCAACCGCAGCGGATCCGCCAGGAAATCGTCGTAGAGGAACACCCGCAGCTGGTCCCGAGGGAAGTGAGCGAGGAAGCGCTGCAGCTGCTCACCGTAGCGCGCGAACGTCGCGTACTGGAAGAGCGGCTGCCAATGTGCAACACGCCTGCTCGCCGCAGCATCGAGTGCGACACCGAAATCCCGCTCCGGCTCGATCATCTCCTTGCGTGCATACAGGAAGTGGGAGTATGCCTGCTCCACCGGATTGCGCAGGATGGCGATCAGGCGCACGTTGGGCACCAGCGATCGCAGCCGCGCGGCGGCGTGCGGACTCCACAAGTAGAGTGGCGATGCCTCGCCACGTGCATGACCTGGCGGCGCGGCAGCAAACAGGCGCTGGTACGCCGGGAGTGTTGTCACCGAGTTGTTCACGAACTCGGCGCCCGGTCCCTGGAAATCCATGGCCTCGCCCGCAAACGCGAAGAAGTTGGGCTCCTTGGGATCGGTCATGAACACCTGCGGGTGCTGCCGCAGGTAGGTGTACAACGCGGTAGTGCCGGAGCGCGCCGCGCCGATCACGACGAAGGTCGGCAGGCGAGCCGAGGCGTGCGCGTCAGCGGACATCGCGGGCGAGGGTATCTCTTCGTGGACGACAGCCAGCGGTGCCGTAGAATGCCAGTACCGGTGCGTCATCGGCGATCAGCCAAGCACGTTTCGTCACGGCCATCACTGCTCCGATGTCAACGTTCCCTCCGCTCGACATCGTCATCGGCTCCGGACATGCTGGCGTGGGTGCCGCCGCGGCGCTGGTGGCGCGCGGTCGTCGCGTGCTGATGCTGGATGCCGGCGAGACCATCGATCCGGCCAGTGCACACCTGCGTGACCGACTCGGACGCGTCGAGCCATCGCAATGGCAACGGGCCGACGTCGACGCACTCGTCGCGCCCCGCCACCGCAATCCACGCGATACCATCAGACCGTTCGGCTCCGCTCATGTGTTTCGGCAGCCTGCTTCCATGCAGGCATGGTCGAACGACAGCAGTTCGCATCGATTGCAACCATCATTCGCAAAGGGCGGCTTGAGCAACGGCTGGGGCGCGTCCGTATTGCCCTTTCGGGATGTCGACCTCGAGGGCTGGCCGCTCTCGGCCGCCGATCTCGCGCCGCATTATGCCGCGATAGGCCCGTTGCTGCGAATCCGAAGCCGCCACGACTTACTCGCGGAATCGTATCCGCTGCACGGAGCGGTCCCGCTGGATCCCCTGCCCATCAGCAGCCAGGCCCAGCGTGTCCTTGCTGATTTGGAGTCGCGCCAGGCCGTGCTCCGGCGACTCGGGGTGATGTTCGGACAATCCCGCCAGGCGGTCGCGCCCCCGTGCCGTCTTTGCGGGCTGTGCCTCCACGGCTGCCCATACCGACTGATTTTCAACGCTGCGGATGCCGCCGAAATGCTCGCTGCAAACGGGGGGCTCACCCACGTCACTGGAGTCTTTGCGGTGCGCTTCGCGGAGGAGGCGGGCGGGGTTAGCGTGTGGACCCGGGACGCTCGCACCGGTGAATCCGGCGAGTTCCGTGGCGAACGACTGTTCGTCGCTGCCGGGGTTATACCAACCGCGCTCCTCGCACTGGACTCGCTCGATCGACCTGGGCACAAGGTCGAACTGCACGACACTCAGCATTTCTTCCTTCCGCTTCTGCACCGATGGCGATCGACGAGCGATCCGGCACTGGAGCCCCGGCACACGCTGGCTCAGATCTTCATCGAGATCAACGATCCTCGGGTATCCCGATACACCGCCCACGTGCAGCTCTACACCCATAACGATACGTTCGCGCCGGACATGCGCAAGCGCTTCGGCCCCTTTGCACCCATGCTGGAGCCGGCCGTACAGTGGCTGAGCCATCACCTGATCGTTGCCCAGGCGTTTTTGCATTCGCGCGAGTCGCCGCGACTCGGCATGACGCTGCAGAGAGATGCGCGCGGCGCGCGGCTGGCTTTCGACCTGATCGCCAATCCGGCGGCCGCGGGGGCTCGCTCCCGAACCCGACGACGGCTGGCACGAGTGGCCCGGATCGCCGGTCTCGTGCCCGTACTGCCGGCCGCACGCACCGGTGCTGTCGGCAGCAGCTTCCATTGCGGTGGCAGTTTCCCGATGCGCCGGGCGCCTGCCGGCCTCGAGACCGACCTGCTCGGGCGACTGGCGGGGCTGGAACGCGTCCACATCGTGGACGCGTCGGTGTTTCCGAGCGTTCCCGCCACGACGATCGCATTCTCGGTCATGGCCAACGCCCACCGCATCGCGTCCACGGCGCATCCGCCTGGATCCTAGATCCGCGGCGGCGGCATGTAACGTCGGCCCAGATACTCCGCCGTCGCGGCGAGGCCTGCTGTGGCATCGTACTTCGGTTCGTAGCCAAGCTCGTGACGGGCCGCCGCGATATCGCAGGTACCGCTGTCGAGAAAGAGGGCTGGCGACTCTCCAACCGGATCACACGTCGTCAACCCGCCTGGCGCGATCCATCCCTGCGCCCGCGCGCGCATCTTCGCCACCGCCGCAGCGCCGAGGCGACGCCGCAGCCACCGCAGCACGGGTCTCACGGTTCGCTCCCGCCCTGCAGGACGATCATGGCGAGCGTGACCAGGAAGGGGCGCTCGGGCGAGTGGTGCGCGCTCACCCCAGTTCCGCTCGAGTGCGTGGGAGAGGGCCGCAAACAACTGCGACCACGGAAATGGCTCGGAACCACTGATGATGTAGTGCGACCCGGCCGGTACGGCAGAGGTCGCGGCTGCCAGCAGAGCCGTCACGAGATCGTCGACGTAGAGCCCGTTGCACCGCCCCAGCGCCCCGGGGGGCAGCACGAGCCGCCCCGCCAGCAGGGCCGCCGCGAATCGATCGGTCCAAAGGGGACTGAAAGGTCCGTAGACGATCGTCGGCTGCAAGATCACGCAGTCAAGGGTGCCGGCGGCGGCCCGCGCTGCCAGATCGCACTCTATCGTCCACTTAGCCGCACGGTACTCGTCCCCATCACCGCCACCGCGTCGTGACGTTTCAGCAAGGTCTCCGGAAGGCCAATCGTCATAAACCACGATCGAACTCGCGTGAATCAGCCGGCGGACGCCCTCAGCGACGCACGCGTCGGCGATGCACCGACCGATCTCAACGTTGGCCTGACCAGATCGCGTGTGGTCATACGCCAGGTTGAACACCACGTCGTGGCCAGCGACCATGCGCCGCACTGCACCGGCGTCCACGAGATCGGCCGACCGCCGATCGATGGCGAGGTGGGCTATCCGCTCGGAACCTCGTGAATGCCGGATGGCCGCGGTGACTGGGAAGCTCTGTTCGGCAAGCGCTTCTACCAACCGCGCGCCGACGAAACCGCTCGCGCCGGTCACCAGCAATTTCCGGCCGGCAAGGGTCATGGCATCCATGCGCGATCTCCGCCCGAATCCAACATCCGCCACCTCGGGCACCCACCCGTTGCTGGCGGGCGCGGGCGCGGAGCACGCGTCGACAGCAGTTCGGCAACGCGTAGAGACCCGGACAGATAAACGGGCGGGACGCCCAGGCCGCACCTGCCGGCGCGCAATGCGGCATTTCGGTGCGTCACGCGGGCGCCCCGGGACACCGGCGAACGCGCCGTAGCCATCCGGACTTACGGCAGTCGAGCGCGCACATTGCGTCACGCCTATCGTGCCGGGGTCTTCCATAGCGGCTATGCCTCATGGCTTTTCCTGGCTGCGGCGCATAGGCGCACGTACACCTGCTCGAGCGCAGCATGGACAACATCCGGGGAAAAGCGCGGCTCCTCGCTCCGGGCGCGCGCCCCGCGACCTAGACGTAGGCGGAGTCCATCATCACGGCACAGCGACTCGATCGATCGGACCACGGCGTCGACATCGCCGATTGGGTGCACCCATCCGACCGAGGCGTCGACCAGTTCTCGTACGCCGCCGGCATCGAAGGCTATGACGGGGAGCCCGGCGCGCATGGCCTCGACGATAGTCAGCGGTAGCGCCTCCCAGCGCGAGGTGAGCACGAAGAAGTCCGCTGCCGCGAGATAGCGATGCACGTCCTCCCGGTGACCGACGAAGGTAAACCGATCGTCGACGCCCTTCCCTGCAGCGGCTTTGCTTATGGATTTACGCAGCGGGCCATCACCGACGACCACGAAGTGCACCTCCGCGGCGAGCCGGGTCGCGACGGCAATCAGGAAATCGATCCCCTTCTGCGGCACCAGGCGCGCAACGGTGATGGCGAGGAAATGGCGGCCGTCGGGAAGCAGGCTTCTCCGGAGGTCGGCGATATCCTCCGCGCCCAAGGGCGGCACCTCGGGTATGCCCAGACCCGCCACCTCCACCTTCCCCGCTGGCAGACCCGCTCGCACGAGATCCGCGGCCGAGCGCCGGCTCGGCGTGAGCACCCGGTGCGCCGCGAAGCGGCACAGTCGGGCAAAGCCTACGACGCGTTCCCTCTCGGACCCGTGGTACGTCACCACGATGGAAACGGGTAAGCCGATACTTGCGATGCGGGCAACCAGCAATGGCGCGCTTTCATGGGCATGGACGATATCGATCGACGCGGTGACCAGGAAGCGGCGCAGCAAAACGCTTGCGCGCAGCGTTGCAAGGACCCGCGCCGTCAGTCCGCCACCATCGCCGCCGACCAAGTCGAGACGTATCGGTAGAAACGCCTTCGAGACCCGGCGATTTCCCCACGCTCCTTCGGTACCGCCGAGCGTGACCATGTGCCCACGGGCGCGCAGCCATTCGGAAAGCGCCACCACGTGACGCTGGATGCCCCCCGGCTCGAACGACGTGGAAAGCTCGACCACGCGCATCGCGTATCCGGTACGCGCCTCTGGCGGGCGCTCATCCATCGCGGGAACGGTAAACCAGTACGGTGCCGTCACCCAGCGTTCCAGGGAGGGTGGCGACCACCTCGAACCGATCTTGGAGAATCGCCTGCACTTCCGGAGCATTGCGCGCGGTCACCCCGGGAAACGCGATCACGAGCCACACCCGGCGCTTTTCGCCAAGCCAGGTGTGCAACTGGTCGGCGCCCGCCAGCACCGGCCACGACGGCGCGTAGTAGCTTCGCAGCGCCTCGGACGCTCGGCCCACCGAGGTCACGATGTCTCCGGGGCCGCGTTGTCGCTCTACCAAAGCGACGGCTCCGGCAAAGTCCTGCTTCGGATATGCGTAGTGACGGGTGAGCGGCGGCACCGACGCAATCGTGGCGACCACGACGATCACGCTCAAGGTGACGTGTTGTGCCATGGATGACGTGACGCCCCACCGATTCACCAGCATCGACGCGCCACGTCCCGCCCACGCATTCGCACTGGCAGCGATGCACACCATTACGAAGGCGGCATCGATAAAAAAATAGCGCGGCCAAAGGCGGAGCGACAACGCGGTGACCACGACCACGGTGAGCGGTACATGGAGTGCATAGAGCGCCACCGCCAATGGTTCGCGACGGGCTACGAGGCGCACCCCGTGAAAGCACAGGAACGCGACAACAATGAGGGTAATCGGTGCCAGCACGCCGAACGCATCGGCACTGTGGATGATCTCCTGCAAGGCGCGCAAGGGGTTTTGCCATTCAGCAAGCGGCCGCGCGGCCCCGCCCCCTCCGACTCCCCGCGTCGTACCGTGCACCTGCGTCAGCATGGGAGCGTAAAGGAGGAACGTGCCCACGAGCGCAGCGCCATAGGCCGCGAACATCCGTACGTCGGTCAGGCCGCAATGGTTCGCGCGCTGGCGCGGCCACCCCAGTGCGCCCACATGGACGAGCCCCAACGCCGCGAAGAAGACGGCTGCTGACAGCTGTGTGTAGACGGCGGCGATGACGCAGCCCGCATAGCCAATCGCGACGGCCCAGCCCGGCTGACGGATGGCCCTTAGAAAGAGAGCGGTCCCCAGCGTCGCCCAGAACAATAGTTCGGTGTAGCCGCGCGCGTTTTGCGAAAACCATACGTGCTGACTGGAGACCGCCAACAGGAACGCCGCCACCAGCGCGGCGCTGCGGCCGACCATAGGACGCGCCAATAGCCACGTTGCCCAGACGCTTGCTACGCCGAAGACAAGCGCCGGCAGCCGCAGCGACCATGCGCTTTCGCCGAACAGGTCGATCGAAGCCTTTGCCTGAAGGCTGTAGAAGATGTGATTGTTGAAGGACGAGAAGTCGGTCACGATCTGCTGCGCGGGAATGCGCACGTAGTGTGTGAGGGTAAACACCTCGTCGTACCAGAGGCCGCTGTCGAGGTAAAACGCGCGCAGGCACGCAGCGATCACCAGAATGCACGTGAGTGCGGCCTTCTCGCCTGCTAAGACCGGCAAGAACTCCCCGCGCGGCCAGGGTCGACCGCGGCCCGACAACGGCAGTGTCAGCGAGGCGGTATCTTGCTGGCTACGCATCGCACCGGCCTGCAGCCAAGCCGGCGAAACCGCTCCGATCGTAGAGCCGGGCGCGGCCCTGCGAGTGTCGACGTGCAGGCGTCACGCAGTTCGCGTAACTGGACAAAGCCGACACGCCTGTGACGACCCGCTGCCTCGTCGGTGCGCCAGCGGACCTATTCCGGCCTGACATGCACGTGCTCCCTCAATCGGTCTCGCGCGACCGGGTGAGAAACGCCTTCGACGCAGATGCTTCCCCAAGCGTCGAGATGCAGAAGCCGCATCTGCATTGCCGGCTCAGCCGCTTCGATCGCCAGGCGCATCTGGCGTTCGGTAAGCTCGAAGAGCCGGGCGACGAAGGACTGCCGGAAGTACTCCGGTCGAATCGTTGCACGCTCGAAAGCCGTAGTCCAGAACCCCATCTTGGCGCGCTGACTGAGCGTCCGCGGTAGATACCGATCCGCGACTTTGCGTACGATCCACTTGTCGCGCACGAAAGGATGTGCGCGCTCCAGCGCGCTGGCAGCGAACCGCAGCTTGAGCCGCGTCGGGAGGTTGACCGCCATGGCAACGACTTCATGATCGAGAAACGGGAATCGCGCCTCGATGCTCCCGGCCATACCCATCGTGTCGTTCCGGTGGAGCAGGGAGCGCAGGTGATGCCCGAGATAGTCGACGGTCCAGATGTCCCGGTCGATGACGCGGCGGCGTCCCATAGCAGCGGCGGCAGCGCGCGCCTCGGCGCGGTCTTCCTCGATCTCGAGCCGGCTCCCGAGCGAACGCACGACCGCCGCCGAGGTGCCACCGTAGGGCCAGAGCATCTGCCCAAGCATCGGAATTCGATGCACCATCGCGCGCAGAGCCCGCCCCGCGCGGAGATAGGCATCCACCGCACGCTGGCGCCCGAGCCACGGATAGCCGAGAAAGCACTCGTCCGAACCCTCTCCCGACAGCAGTCCCTTCACCCCACCCGCCCGGGCCAGTTTCGACACCATCATCAATGGCGCCGCGTTCGGATTGTTGGTGAATGGATGCTCGTAATGCGCAATCACTTCGGGAATGGACGCCACGAAGTGATCATCATCGACGTCGACTGATTGCATGTCGAGCTTCAGATGGCGGGCGAGGTTGGCTGCCGCCTCGTGTTCGCTCCATCGACCCCTCACGTTGGCATGAAAGATTGCGAGATTGGGATGGGATTTCGCCGCCATTGCAAGGATGAGCGACGAATCAACGCCACCGCTGCAGAAGGCGCCCACCGGGACATCCGCGATTAGATGGCGGCTCACGCTGGCGATCAACAACTCTTCCAACCGGTCGACGGCGTCCTCCGGGGATAGCGCCCGCAACGCATCACAGCGCTCCGGGTCCCAGAAATCGGGCAACGCGAAAAAGCGCTCTGCCGGTCGCGACTCTCCCGTGCGATGTTCCAGGAAGGTTCCAGGCGTGAGGATCCGGACGCCGCGATAGAACGTGGCGCCCTTCGTGGGTGCGCCAAAGCCGAGCAGGTACGCCGAGATCGAAAATGCATCCGGTTCCGGTGCTCGCCACGGACGCATGGCCTTGACCTCGGACGCGAACATGAGCGTGGCTCCGTCGTCGTAGACGAAAAGCGGCTTCATCCCGAACCGATCGCGCGCCAGAATCCATCGATTTTCGGCCGAGTCGTGCAGGGCGAAGGCGAACATTCCTTGGAGGCGCGGCAGGATGCGCTCGGGCGGATGCCGTATCAGCGCGTGCAGGAGTACCTCGGTGTCGCTATTGGTCCGGAAATTGACGCCCGCGGCCTCGAGCTCGCGTCGAATTTCCAGAAAGTTGTAAATCTCGCCGTTATAGACGAGGGTGTACCGACCCGCCAGGTCCCGGAACGGCTGGTTCGCCCGCGCGTCCACGTCGAGGAAAGACAGTCGGGTGTGCGCGAGCCCCATGCCGGGTCCGACGAGCGTCTCGCTCGCATCGGGGCCGCGGTGGAAGAGGAGCCGCGCGCTTTCCTCCAGCCTCCCCGCGTCGGGAAGCTGGGCCGTGTCCGCAGTCGCAATACCGAAGAATCCGCACATGCAGTATCAGCGGGACGCGATCGCCGCGCTGCCAGGAGACGATCGTCTTGGAAGCGACGTGGATGATGTGGACTTCACCGCTCTCCTCCCCATCGCGCTGCCAGGAGACGATCGTCTTGGACGCGACGTGGATGATGTCGACTTCACCGCTCTCCTCCCCATCGCAGAAGACCCGCTCCTCCCTCCCGCGCCGCGCGCAGCAGGCGCCGCATCAGGAAATATGACCGCGCATCGTCGAGGAAAGCTCGCCATCGGCGCGGGTTCCGGAAATAATGCATTTCGATCCGCGGCAGATCAAGTGAATTGCTTCGGCAGGTCGCGCGGTCGAGCGAGGTTCCGAACGCCACATCGAACACCCGGCCGATGTCGACACGCACGGCTGCATTAGCACGGCCGTAGGGTGGCGCGAAGCTGCGCGTGCGCACGCCCAATTGCTCGGCAAGCTTGGTCGCGCAGGCGGCCAGTGCACCGCGGCGCGCCTTTTCATCCATGCGAGTCAGATCCTCGTGATCGACCCCATGGCCCCCGAAGGAAGTCCCGTCCCCAGCGAGGGCAGCGATGGTTTTCCAGTCGAGCAACCGGCGCGACTGACCGTTGGCGCCGGACCAGCTCTCGCGACCGCCCACTGCGCCCGTGGGGACGAACACCAAAGCCGTGAATCCGTGCGCGCGAAGCAGAGGATGAGCAATCTCGGCAAAATCGGCAAAGGCATCGTCAAACGTCAGCAAGACCCGTCGTCCGTTGCAGGCAGCCCCACGCTGCCAGGCGATGAATTCGTCTTCCGTGAAGCCGCTATAACCGCGCTCGGCAAGCACTTCGAGCTGCATTCGGAAGATTCCCGGCGGAATGCTCGTGGGACCGTCGGAGGCAGAAATCGAATGGTAGGTCAGCACCGGCACCGCGGCGTCGTTTCTTGCGGCCATCAGTCCTCCACCACGTGAGTCTCGAACACGCGGCGATAGGCCTGCCAGCGCTCGGCGTCGAATCGGCCGTCTGCCCCGAGGCAGTCGACAGCGGCATGCGCCATCGCGAGGGCGTGATGGGTATTGTCGTGGGCAAACAGTCCCTGGCGGCCGAACGTGAGCAGTCCGTCGATGCTGCCCACCCAGTGGTCGAGCGTCGCCAGTGCCGGCTCGAAGGCCCGATCGTAGACGGGATACGCGTACGCCAGGCGGCGGGTCACGGTTCTCCGCACTTTCGCGCGCACCGGCAGCCCTACCGAACCGAGCCACTCGCACAGCATCGTCCCGAGCTCGGCATCGCCCAACGGCCACCATGCATCCCCCGGATCACTCGGCAACTCCGCGCACAGCACGGTGAGCCCGGCCGGCTCTTGCGCGGCGGAGTAGTTCTTGGGCTCCGAGAGCCGGGCGATGGGCACGGAGGCCTCGGGAAAGTAATGGGCGTCGTACTCGGTGAAGCGGTCCTGCTCGAGTACGAGGTAGACGAGGATCATGCCGCGAAAGCGGATGCGCTCAGCCGCCGCGAGAACGGCCGCCGGCGCCGCGGGCTCGGCGAGCCGGACCAAGGCGGTGATCGGAATCGTCGACCAGACGGCAGCCGATTCGCGGCGATGCAGCGTACCGTCCGCTTCCCAGCGCACCGCGCGCACATGGCCATCGTGGTGCTCGATCGCGCGCACCTGGGCATTCATGGCGAAGTGCGCGCCGGACGCCTCCGCGCGCGTTCGCAGCGCCACGCTGATCGCGCCGAAGCCCGTTCGGGGATAGTAGAATCCGCCGGTCCGCGGCCCCCTGAACCCGGGAACCTGGCGGACGATCTTCAGCGCGATGCGCGAGAGCGAGTTGCCCGATACGCGTCGGCGCGCCAGGGTCACCGCGAGCTCGTCCGGAGGCAGTGCCCAGAGCTTGGTCACGTACGGAAAGTAGAAGCTCTCGCTGAGCGTCCGACCGAGCCCATGGCGCAGGACGCTCGCGAAGCTCGCCTCGCCTGGCGGCATCCTGCGCAGCGGCTTGCCGAGGGCATCGCGCAGGAGCGCCGCGGCAAAGCGCACCGGGAGGCGGGAGAGAAGATCCACCGGCTGGAGCGGAAAATGGATCCAGCGGCCCTGCAACCGGATACGGCCATGACGCGGGCGCCACAGCAGGTCCTCGCCGAGCGCCCCCTGGATCGCCTCGAGCACGTGCGGCTCGCTGGCGGGGTGGAGACGGTGACTGCCGTAGTCGCAGTGCACGCCATCGAGCACGAAGCTGCCGGAGTTGCCGCCGACCTGCGCCTGGCGTTCGAGTGCCAGCACGCTCGCCCTGCCGCTACGGGCGAGCCAGTACGCGGCCCCCACGCCCGCCGGCCCAGCGCCGAGCACGGTGACGTTCGCCATGGCGTGCGATCCGAGCGCGGCAGATCGCGCGTCCGGCGCGGCCGCAGTTGCCGGCGGGCTCGCGCACGTCACGGTGCGCGCTCCGCACGATCGGCCGCCAGCACCGGCCCGGCAGGCGCGCGCGCGGGCTTCCACACCAGCAGCGCCAGGGCGCCCAGCAGTCCGCTCGCATAGAGGACCGTCTGCCACACGAGGCCGATCGCGATCACCTGGGAGGGGTCGGCACCGAAAGGAGCGAGCAGCTGCGCGAGCGCGGCTTCGCGTACCCCCAGACCACCCAGGCTCACCGGCGCGACGGCCACGATCTTCGCGCTGGACCAGGCGAAGAACCATGCGGCCCACGGCGCGGTGACGTCGAGTTCGGTCGCGAAAACGATGTTGATGACGATAAAGGTCGCCTGCACGAGCATGGAAATGCCGAGGCACAGAAGCAGCCGGCTGGGCTCGTGCGACAGGGCCGCCGCGACCCCGATCGCCCGCACGATCGCGCCGCGAATGCCGCGGGTTCCGCTCAACGGCTGCACCAGGCGGTTGGCAAGCCGGGACAGCAGCGCGAACGCTACGAGCAAGGCCAGTACGCCGATGACGCTCGCCGCCAGGAACCACGTGAACATGCCATGCTCGCCGTACTCGGGGCGCCAGACGAGCACGGCGCCGAGGGCGGCGAAGATCAGCAGTCCGAGCATGTCGAGCAGCCGGTCGGCTATCGAGCCGATGACCAGCCGCGATCGATCCTGCGCCTCGTTGAACACCAGCCCGGCGCGCACGACGTCACCACTCGCGAGGCCGGGCAGGCAGAGATTCGCCGCGAGGCCCCCGAGGTGCGCCTGGAAGGCGTGGGTGAAGGACACACCATGCCCGATCAGCAGCCGCCACTTGGCCGCCGCGGCCGCGTGACCGGCGAGGAACACGACGAGCGCGCTCACCCACACCGCCGGTGCAAGCCGGCGTGCCTGCGCCCACACGTCGCCGACCGGAATCCAGTGGAACAGGACCAGCAGCACCAGGGCCGAGAGCGCCAACCGCGCCAGCCATGCAACAGGGAGGCGCCGGCGTGTCGCATCCGCAGGTGCGCTCATGCCCGCACGGCCGGCATCATCGATCACCCGGACCGGCACGCCCCGGTGCGTGCATGCGGGCATGGCGATTGGCCCACAGCCCGAGCGAGGCGACCGCTATGCCCGCAGCGCCGGCGAACAGGGCCACCGGCGGTGGATCAAGCAGGGCATCGCGATACAGCGCATGGGCGATTCCGGCCGCCAGGAGGCCCGACGCAAGCGGCAGGAAGATTCGCAGCGGCTGAAAGATGAGGGTGAGCCGCAGCACCAGGAACACGAATTTGAAGAAGTGCCGGGCGCGAATCTTGGAATGACCGATCCGCCGTCCGTAATGGATCGGGTAGTACACGACAGTCAGGTCCGATGCCAGCATGCACAGGGTGATGGTGGTGGTGAACGAGTAGCCGTCCGGCAACAGCGGGACGAAGCGATCGACGGCGCGGCGATGGAAGACCCGCAGGCCCGAGTTGACGTCGTCGATGCGGCGCCGCGCGAGTACGCTCGCTAGCAGTTTGAGGATCCACTTGGCGGGTCGACGGATGAACGGAACGTTGTTCATGCTCCGGCCACGGTCCCCCACCACCATGTCGGCCCGCGCCGCCAATGCGATCATCGCTGGCAACGCCTTCGGTGGATAAGTGCCGTCAGCATCGAGTATGCCGATCAGTGCCGCGTCGCTCGTGGCAATGCCAAGCTTGAGTGCATGGCCATACCCTACGTTGGCGTCACAACCGATCACCCGCGCACCGCTGCGGGCGGCCTCAGCGCGGGTGCCGTCGGTCGATCCGTCGTCCACGACCACGATCTCGTGGCTGATGCCTGCCGCGCCGAGCGCTTCGCGCACTTCGCAGACCGTCGCATGCACCGCGCCCTCCTCGTTGAAGGCCGGGATCACGATCGCCACCTGAGCGCGCCGCGTCGGACGGGCACCGTCGACAGGCATAGCCTCCACGGCATTCACCATGCGTGCACGGGTTCGAACATGGCCTTAAGGGCGCTTGCAGGGATGGGCATGGGGGTGGATTTTCGCACGGCTTAAGCCCCTGCCGCCGTCGGCTGGAGTCGAACTTCCGGTTGGCCATGGTAGGCTTGCGCCCGCGGTCCGCCGCGCGTAACGTGCGGGCAGTTCCACGACTCGGGCCGCGGGTGGTCGTCGTATCCCGATGATCCACGCCATCACCGATCACGCCCCCTCGACCACCCTGGATTGCGACATCGCAATCGTCGGTTGCGGCCCGGCGGGCGTCGCCACGGCTGTGCGGCCGGCGGGCCCGGAGTCTTGCCGATCCGCTCGGGCATTCCGCGCCATGCCGCCCCCGTCCTCGGCGTCGACTTCGGCCGGGCGGTCCCGCCTAGCGGGGCCATGAAGCTGTTTCGTGACTATGCGGTGCTTGCCGGGGGACAGATCGCCGGCAAGGTGCTCGGCTTCGTCGCCTTCGCCTGGCTGGCCCGAGCGCTCGATCCCGCGGGCTACGCGGCCGTCGAGTACGTCGTCGGCCTCGCACTGCTGTTCGGGGCGCTGGTCGAAGGAGGGTTCGGAGTGGTGGCCGTGCGCCACGTGGCGCGGTCGCCCGCCGAGCTACCCCGGCTGGTCCTGCAGATTCCATGGGCGCGGCTGGCGCTCGCCGTCGCTGCGGTGCCGCTCATGGTGCTGGCGGCCGTGTACTTCAGCCACGGCTTGGTCACGCCGACCCTGGCGTGGCTTTTTGCCCTGGGCCTTCTCGCCATTCCCTGGCGCCAGGAGTGGCTCCTGCAGGCCCAGGAGCGCATGGGCGAGGCCGCGTTGGCCCAGCTGGTCAAGGCCGCGGTGTTCGCTGCGGTGGTGATGGTGTGGGTGCATGCGCCGCAGTCGCTGGCTGCGACCGGTGCCGCAGACCTCGCCGGCACCGCAGCCATGACGGCGTACTGCCTCTACGTGCAGCATCGCGCCATCACCCCGGTGCGGATCCGGGGCTCCCTGACGGGACTGGGACCGCTGGCGCGCGAGGCAGCGGTCGTGGCGCTTGGCAACATCGTGCTCACGCTCCACCACTTCGCGCCGCTGTTCATGAGCGTGCCGATCGCCGGCGCCACCGCAACCGCATGGCTCGCGGCCTCGGCCCGGATCGTCGGCTCGTTGCTAGTTTTCAGCTACCTGTATCACTACAGCCTCTATCCCTCCATTGCCCGCGGCGCGCTCCGCACCGACGCTCGCCACGCGGCGGTGATGTCGGCGTCGTGTCGGATCACGGCGTGGACCGGGGTGCTGGCCGCCCTTGCAATCACCCTCGTGGCGCGGGAAATCATGGTCACGGCGTTCGGTGCCAAGCTCGCACCAGCGGCGCGCACGCTGCAGGTTCTGGCATGGGTGCTACCGGTGGTGCTCGTTTCAGGCCATGCCCGCTGGGGACTGGTCGCGCGCGGCGCCCAGGTGAACCTGCTCACTGCCCAGCTCGCCGGGCTCGGCGCCACCGTCGTTCTCGGGGCGTTGCTGGGCCGGTCATCGGGGGCGACCGGCTTCGCCCTCGCGGCGGTAGCCGGCGCGCTCGTGGTGTGGCTCGTGTCGCACGACAGCGCGCGCCGGCGCGGCGCAGCGCCGCCGCCGATGCATCTCATCCTGGCACCCCTGGCATGCGCCGCCGTGACGCTGACAGCATGGCATTACCTGGGACTCGGCGGCTGGTGGGCGCTGGTCATGATCGTCCCCTACCTCCTCGCCGCGCCGCTCCTTGACCGGTCGCTGTTCGCCGCCGCGAGGCTGCTGGCGCACGCCAAGACGGATTTGGCGCCGAGCGCCTCGCCCCCGACGCGCTAATGTCCCGAATTGAACGTTCGCTGCACACAAAAACGTCCGAGAAACGGCGCGCTGCCGCGTCGATCGCCTTGCGAAGGTTCTCGACATTCCCTGCGGCTAGCCCCTTGCTGCGCACCGTTTTCGCGGTTTGAGCACCGCCACAGCCGTCGTGCGCATTCACGAACTTCCGATTCGGAACACTCAGCGCTGCGCACCCTGCACCGGCAGAGCCGCGCTCACCATGCCATCAGCGTCGGCTTCACCGACGCCGTCGCTCAGGATGAGCAAGGTCACCCGACGATTGCGCCCGCGATGCTCGGCTCGAACCCGTCGACCAGCATCTGCAGGCCGTTCCTGACGAAGGAATCGTCCACGCCGGGCAGCGACTACCCCAGCGCTAGCATGCCGTCCTTTCGCGCCAGCCCCGCCCAATGGATGATCCGCCCGATGGTCGCCCGGTCATCGACCGGCGGCGGCTGCACCACCCAGCGGGCGATGCGCAGGCCCGCGACGAACGTCGGCCAGGGACTTTGCACCATGACTGCCGCCAGCGTGCCGCCGACCACGATCGTGAATGCCGTGAGCTGCGCGAGCGACGCGACGTGTCCGCCCTCGAGCCACTGCCCGCCCAGGATGGCCACGGCTGCTAGCGTCAAACCCACGATGCTCAGTATGTCCATCGCCGCGGTATCGGAAGATTAACCTGCATGGTTTACGGCAGCGATCGGCCTCCCGCGCAGGGCGGCGGGAGGGCCGCGGCTGCGATGATCCGTTACCAGTCGCGGAGCTTGGCGCGCAGGCGGGCGACCGCCTGGCTGTGGAGCTGGCAGACCCGCGACTCAGAGACCTCGAGCACTGCTGCGATCTCCTTGAAGTTCATGTCCTGCTCGTAGTAGAGCCCCATTAGCAGCTTCTCGCGCTCCGGCAGGTGCTCGATGGCCTTCACCAGTGCCCCGCGAAAGCGCGCATCCTGGAACAGGGCCAGTGGGTTGGAGCGGTTATCCGGACAATGCCGATCGAGGTAGTCGTCGTCGTCCTCGCGGCCGAAATCCTCGAGGTGCAGGAGCTCGTGACCTCGCGCTTCCTGCAGCAGCGCCTGATAGGACTCGAGGGATTCGCCGATCTCTCGGGCGATCTCGGTTTCCGTCGGCGCGCGGCCGAGCTTCTGCTCGAGACGGTGCACGGCGGACTCGATACGCCGCAGGCTCTTGCGCGTGCTGCGTGGTAGCCAGTCGTTCTGACGTAGCTCGTCGAGCATCGCGCCGCGGATGCGCTGGGTCGCGAAGGTCTCGAACTGCGCCCCCTGCCCCTCCTGGTAGCGCGTCGCCGCGTCCATGAGGCCGATCATGCCGGCCTGGATGATGTCGTCGATCTCCACGCTCGCCGGCAGCTTGGCCGCGAGATGGTGCGCCATGCGCCGCACCAAGGGAGCGAATTCCTTGAGCCGCTTCTCGCTGTCGGCGCGGGAGTTGGCGGTGTACGTCCGTGTCGCTGCTTCGATCATGATCCGGTCCGGAGAAGCGGTGGAGTGGCAAGGTCCGCCATCAGCCTTTCGGCGATGCGGGTGTAGGTTGCGGCGTGGCCGCGCAGGGGGTCGGCATTACCCGAAGCCGCGACCACCGTCGGCAGCCAGCCGTAAAGGTCGAGCTCGGCCCCGAGGAAGCGGCGGGCGGTATCGGCGATGCAGTCGAACACCCGCTGAGCGACCATCGCGCTCGGCGCGGCGTGCACCACCACGTTTGTGAGCCCCTGGGCCGGATCGAGGCGACTGAACTTGGACAGGAGTGCCTTGGGGGAGAAGTGCCAGCCCGACAGCAGGAGCGGCCCGCCAAGCGTCGCCAGCAACAGCACCATGAGCAGGGGCAGCAGCGCACCGACGACGTCGGCCGACATGAGGAGGATGGCGCCGCCGATGCGGTCCTCGTCGAAGACCGCGCGGTGATCGAACCGCATCCCCTGCTCGACGAGCATCAGGCAGCGCCGCACGAACTGGGGACCCAGGCTGGCGATACCGATCGCCGCGACCAGCGCGACCGTGGCCGCGGTCAGCTCGCGCGAGCGCGCAACCTGGCCGTTCTCCCGCGCCTGTTCGAGACGGCGGGGTGTCGCGGAATAATTTCGCTCGAGATCGCTTTCTTCGGCCATGGCGCCATTCCTACGGGAACGGTGCCATTATTCGGCCGCGTCACGCCTTTCCATGGCGCGAGCAAGCGGTGATTTGCCTCGCTATTCAAAGCCGCAGGTAGTCGCTTCCGGGAGAGAAGCGACCGCCGCCGCCGTCGGGACCTAGCGTCCCGAATCGAAAGTCCGGAATCATGTTGCCGCTCACCATCAGCCGCAGGTAGTCGGTGATGAACTCCATGAGGTGGTGGTCGTGGAGCCCCAAGGGTACTTGGCGAAAATGGGGCTCTCGGAAGGCTTTCGACGTCTGCTCGATGGCCATGAGACCGTCGCGGCGGGTGGTATGCAAGATCTCGTAGAGCCGCGCCATAAGTCCCATGTAAAGGGTCTTGGTCTACTTCGATCCCTTGAAGCAGGTGGGATCGACGCGAGGGTGCTCTTCAGCGACTTGCCGGAGTTGCCCACGACAAAGGCGCCGAACGCGGCCCCGCCGAACACGGAGCCGAAGACGATCAGATATCCAACATCGACCAGCATTGCCTGGCACCGCTCCATTCCGGCCCGCATGTAGCGGGGCAGCCGAGTTTGCTGCCGGCACGCGGGAACGGTGCCGGCAGCGTGATTGTCCGCACGCGGGGGCTTTTTGTAGTCTTGGCAATGTGCGCCGGACGGCACTGGCGCTATCGACGACGGCGCGCGAATGACCGGGGCGCTTGCGAGCGAACGCGCCCTTGCCGAGCGCACCTGGCGCCGCGGAGAGCGGCGCCGGGATCTTGCAGGGATGGTGCCCGAACTCAGGCGGCCGTGGCCGCTTCGCGTGCCGCGCGCGTCTTACCCGCCCTGGACGGCATGTGGCAAAGACCGCAGACATAACGATGGGTGAGGTCGAAGGCGCGGACCACGAATTGGCCGCGACAGCCGGTGCACTTGGCGAGGCGCAGCATGCCGGCATCGAAAAACTTCACCAGGCGCCAGGCGCGGGTCACGGAAAGCTCGACATCGAGCTCGTGTGACGTGCACTGCTCCAGGTACAGCCTGTAGGCTTTAATGACCGCGTCGACATCATCGATCTCGGCCGACTTGATGAGATGCTGGTAGATCGCCATGAACAGGGACGCATGGATGTTGGGCATCCAGGTCACGAACCAGTCCGTGGAAAAAGGCAGCATGCCCTTGGGCGGCGACTTGCCCTTGAGCTCCTTGTAGAGCCGCAGCAACCGCTCCCGCGACAGTCGGGTTTCCGCCTCGAGAACCTGCAGGCGGGCGCCCAGCTCGATCAGGGACGTCGCCCGGCTGACCTCGCGCGCGTCCTCGACTACGCTTTTGCCACGCATGATCCTACGCCACCTCGGCAAGCGGTTGCGCCATGAGGATCGCCGCGTGGATGCGCGAGACGCCGCGCTCGGTGCCCGTCCCCAGCAGCAGGTTCCACACCACCTGGTCGTCGAAGCGGAAGCGGCACATCAGCATATTGGAAGCCGCGATCTTGACGATCTGTGCAGTTGCAAGTTGGGCAAGAATGTCAGCGACCTCTTCGCTGATCCCAAGGCGGAACATTGCCTCGATGCGATCCTCCCTGATGAGGCGCTGCGCCAGAATCAGATACGTGAGGTTCGCTTCGCGGATATCGTCGAGCATCTGAGCGGTCTTCACCTACGTTCTCCCTGTCCGGGGCCCATGTCCCCTCAACGGCAAATATCGACGCAATCGCGCAGTTCCTGAGGGTGATCTTCGAAAATCGCCCGATCTGCCTGGTGCACCGTGGTGTACAACCACCCGCCGGACGCGCTATTCCACAGGCATAAGGCACCGGGGACGTAGCCCACAACCAGCCCGCCGTGGTCCGAAACGGACCTGTTTCGTCTGCCAACTCGGCGGTTCGACTGCTCCACTCCGACCGTATAGTCCTTGTTAGCGGCCGGCCCGAACCACTTAGCAGGATGTGTGCCGGACAACATGAGCCAGCCGCTACGTGCAGCACTTTGCCGAGGAGGAACGGTAGACGGCAGACGAACGGTAAATGCCCCTCGGAGTCCTGCGACACGGGCCAATGCCTGCCGGCGTCTCACGGGGTCGGGAGCGCTGACGGGTTGAGGACGGTATGTTGGAAGACGCACGACGCCATTGCCCTGGCGTCGAGGCGCACGGACGGCGAGGTCGAGGGATTGACGGCCGGTGCCAGGCAAGGCAGCCCGCCCGTGGCCAGACAGGAGCGGAGGCGGAAAGGGAGCCCTGCGAACGAGGTGGCGCGAGATTCGGCGCCGGCCGGGACTCAAGTTCGCCGCCCACCCCGCCGATATTGGCTGAGACCGCGGTATTGGGCCTCCCGGGATCGAGGCAACCAACGTCGGTCGGCGAAGACGCCGCCTTTCCCAGACAGCAGAATAGACAATGCCTCAAATCCTCAACACCGCCTGAACGAGCTCTTGAAGTCGGTGGTGGGCAGCGACGGCGCGATCGCAGCACGGACCGACGGCCTCGAGCGCGAGATCACCGGCATCGGCAAGCGGCGCGATGCCCTGGCCGCACGGCTCACGCTGGTCGAATCGAACTACCGCGCTCAGTTCAATGCGCTGGACACGTTGCTGTCGAACCTATCCGCGCAAAGCGCGGCCCGGACGCAGCAACTCGCGGGTCTCGCATCGCTCACGGGACGCAAGTAATGGCGCTCAAGGGTGCGGCGGTTGCAGCCGATAACAAAGGAGTCCTCAACGCTTGCGATTGCCATCATGTTCCAGCAACGCGCCGCGCACGCTTATGCGCAAATCGGCCTTGAAACCGGCGTAGCGGCAAGCTCCCCGCATCGCCTCATCCTGATGCTCTACGACGGCGCCATGAAGTGCATCACCGATGCCGCGCTCCATCGCGCGGCAGGTCGTACCGCCGACAAGGGCGCGGCGCTGTCGCGCGCCATCGCGATCATCGAGGAGGGCCTCATGGGCAGCCTCGATGTGAGCCGCGGCGGCACCATCGCCGCGCATCGCAACGAACTCTACGACTACATGACCCGGCGCCTGCCGACCGCGATTATCCGCAACGACACCGGTGCAATGGCCGAGGTTCGAGGCCTGCTCGGCGAGCTGCGCGACGCCTGGGCAAGCATCGACGCACCCCACGCCAACCAGGCGGCGCGCACCCCCGTCCTTGCATGAGTGCTCTCGCGATCATGGAAAAGCACGCGCAGAAGGACGACAGCTCGCGCACCCTGCTCGGCTATTACGAGGCCATCGGTCACGTCTCGCAGTTGATGCTGCAGGCGGCCATCCGCGCCGACTGGAAAGCGCTCGAGCACGCCCACGCCTGTTGCGAGGAGCTGATTCGCTGCGTGCAGGCCACAGGTCTCACGGCGGAAACGCTCAACCCGCCTGCTCGGGCGCGGCGCATGGAAATCCTCCGCCAGATCATTGCCGACGACGCGCGCATCCGCGACATCTCCCATCCGTCGTTTCGTCGCATCGACATGCTGCTCGTCGGCGAGCAGCTTGCGATGTACGAACACCGGGCCTGACCCCACGCCGGGCGCCGGGTCAAACGCGCACCATGATCAACGTGCACAACGTGGCTGTGATGCTTCGGGCCCTGGCCCGCGGCGACACCTCCCGTGCCCCCGCGCCGGCAGCCCCGGTACCGCGCATCCCAGCCCTGCCGGATCTCTCGCTCGAGGACGGCTCCTCGCCAGCCCTGCCGCTTCCCGTCGAGGCCCAGGCGGGCGCCCCTGCGCCCGCAGGAGACCCATCCGAGGCCGGTGGATTGCGAGCCCGCAACCGGCCTGGCCTGCCGCCACCGTTACTCCCAACACCCGCCGCAACCCGGACGACACCACCGACGCCAAGCGGCAGCGTCGCCCTGTCGGCGGCGGGCACCGTGCTGCTCGAAGTGCTGACCGCACCAGGCAGCGAACGCGGCCCCGTGGTCCGGCCGGCCGGCCCCCTGCTGGACGGTCCGCCGCGCGATCCCGCCCGCCTCGCTGACACGCTGCGTACCGCCGTGGCGCACAGCGGCTTGTTCTACGAATCGCATGTCGCGCGCTGGGTGGCGGGCGACTATCCCGCAGCGGACCTCGCACTCGAACCGCAGGCGGCGGGTCGCGTGCCTGGCGAAGCCGCGGTGGCAGCGCAGGCTCCCGCCGCGGATGCCGCCGCGCCTACCCCGGCGCAGACCGCCCTGCTGCGGGCCCAGATCGAGGCGCACGAGGCGCATCGTCTGGTGGTCAACGCCCAGGTGTGGCCCGGCCAGGCCGCGCAGATCGAGTTCGAGGAAAACGGCCATACCCGCGAACACACCGGCGAGGCGGCGGCAGTGCACGAGCCGCCCGCGTGGACCGCGCAGATCGACCTCGACCTTCCTTCGCTCGGCCACGTTCATCTCATGGTCGGATTGCGCGGCGATGCCGTGCACTGCCGGTTGACGTCACCGTCGGCGGACGCCGTCGCGCGGCTCGGCCGGGCTCGCGACGACCTGACCACAGCCCTGGCCGGCCAGGCATTCGTGCTCGCGCATTGCACGGTGCACCATGAATCCTAGCGATACCCGGCAGGAGGCCGTCGCGCTGCGCTATATCGAGGGCGATGCGGCGCCGCAGGTGATCGACAAGGGACGCGGCTTGCTCGCGGACGAGATCATCCGCCGCGCCCGCGAAGCCGGAGTGTTCGTGCACGAATCGTCCGATCTCACCGCCCTCCTGATGCAGGTCGACCTCGATCAGCGAATTCCGCCGGAACTCTACGCCGCCATCGCCGAGCTCCTGGCGTGGCTCTATCGCGTCGACCATCGCGAGGGACGTTCGCGCGACGGCTTGCGCTCGTGAGCGAGCCACTGCACACGGTCGTGGCGCCCGGGGCGGTGCCCGACACCCCTGCTTACAGAGTGCGCTCGCGCCTCGAGATCGTGTCGGTGATCCGCGGGCTGCAGGCCCATCGCGAGCTCGCCACCGTCTACTTCGGCGGTGAGCGCGACTTATCGTGACGATGGTGCTCGCGATCAATCCGGACTTCGAGGAGGTGGTCCTCGACATCGGCGCCGAGGCGCGCGCCAACGCCCGCCTGCTGCGTGCGCCGCACCTGCTCGTGATGTCGCAGCTCGCGCAGATCCGCATCCAGTTTTGGACGGGTCGCGCAGGTGCCACCATGTTCGAGGACCAGCCGGCGTTGCGGGTCCGGCTGCCGACTGAGCTCCTGCGCGTGCAGCGTCGCCAGTACTACCGGGTTCGGGTTCCGGCACGGGTCAATCTCAGCTGCCTCCTGCCGCCGATGCACGCCGCCGATCCACCGGTCCGTGCGCGGGTCGTCAACCTGAGCTGTGGCGGCGCGGCGATCACCGATCTCCCGGTGGCGATGCGGGTCGAGCCGGGCACCCAGCTCCAACCGTGCCGCCTGACATCGGCGCAAGGCGTCGGCCAGCGCGAGCGCGTGATCGAGATCGCCGAGCAGTGGCTCGTGGTCGGCGTGGCGTCCGGCAGCGTGAACGCGCTGGCGACCCTGCCGAAGGGCATGCTGCCACCAGCATCCGTAAATGCCAGTTTCGCAGGCCTGCTCGCCCGCGGCGGCGTGACCGGCGAGCCCAAGTCATGAGCAACGTCGCTTCGCGTCCGGCGTGGCGCGCAATGCCGCTGATGCTGGTCGCGGCTGTGTTCCTGGCGGCGCTCGGCGTGAGCGGCGGCGTCCTCGCCCAGGGAGCTCGACGCCACGCTCGCGGCGTTCTTCTATCCCTTCTTCCGCATCCTGGCGTTGGCGTCGAGCGCGCCGATCTTCTCC
>JBDSND010000099.1:0-5448 GCA_039915505.1 Casimicrobiaceae bacterium | reverse complement strand
CGACCCATCACAACGCGCTCGACATGCAGCTCTACCTGCGCATCGCGCCCGAGCTCTACCTGAAGAAGCTGGTGGTCGGCGGGCTGGAGAAGGTGTTCGAGATCAACCGCAATTTCCGCAACGAAGGGATCTCGACCCGGCACAACCCCGAGTTCACGATGCTCGAGTTCTACGAGGCCTACCAGGACTACCACTACCTGATGGACCTCACCGAAACCCTGATTGCCGAGGTTGCGGGCCGCGTGCTGGGCAGCACGACCGTCCAGTACCAGGGCACGACCATCGAACTCGGCCAGCGCTTCGATCGGCTCACCATGGCGGAGGCGATCGCCAAGTACAACCCCCACTATGCCGCCGACGCCCTGGCACGGCCAGATTTCCTGCGGGCCGCGCTCGCCTCCTTCGACGTCGAAGTCTTTCCTACCGACGGTCTCGGCCTGCTGCAATTGAAACTCTTTGAGGCTACGACCGAGGACCAGCTGATCCAGCCGACCTTCATCGTCGCCCATCCGACCGACGTGTCGCCGCTCGCCCGGGCGAACGAGGCCGATCCTACGGTGACCGATCGCTTCGAGCTCTTTATCACCGGGCGCGAGATTGCCAACGGCTTTTCCGAGCTCAACGATCCCGAGGACCAGGCGGCCCGGTTCCGCGCCCAGGTCGACGCCCGCGAGGCGGGCGACGAGGAGGCAATGTTCTACGACGCCGATTTTCTGCGGGCGATGGAGTACGGCTTGCCGCCGACGGCGGGTGAAGGCATCGGCATCGACCGGCTGGTGATGTTGCTCACCGACAGTCCGTCGATCCGAGACGTGATCCTCTTTCCGCAGTTGAAGCCCGAGGGCTGATCAGGTGGCGCCTGGCGCGCATGCCTTCGCGCGTGGCCCGGCGACTCTCGAGGAGCACGGAGTGAATGAATTCACCGCGACAGAGGAGCTCGGCGACTCCCCCGTTACAAGCCTGCAGCGAACGCAGCGCTAGCGCACGCTCAACCAATGCCCGCCGACTTTCGCAGCGACACCATTACCCGACCCACGCCCGCCATGCGGGCCGCGATGACCGCCGCCGAGGTCGGGGACGACGTATTCGGTGACGATCCGACCGTGAACGCATTGCAGCAGGAGGTCGCCGACTTGCTGGGCTTCGAGACCGGGTTGTTCGTGCCGTCCGGCACCCAGGGAAACCTGATCGCTGTCATGACCCACTGCGGCCGGGGAGATGAGGCCATCGTCGGGACCGACTCGCATACCTACCACTACGAGGCAGGGGGCACCGCGGTCCTCGGGAGCGTCCAGCCGCAGACCGTGCCGAATCAGCCCGATGGCACCCTCTCGCTCAACGACATCGAGGCGGCCATCAAGCCCGAGGACGCGCACTTCGCGCGCACCCGCCTGATAGCGCTCGAGAACACCATCGGCGGCAAGGTGCTCCCGGAAGGTTACGCTGGCGCGGTGCGCGAGCTCGCCGATGCGCACGGCCTTGCCATGCATCTCGACGGCGCCCGGCTGTGGAACGCCGCGGTGAAGCGGGGCGCCACGCCTCGCGCCATGGCACAGGGATTCGATTCGGTGACGGTGTGCCTATCCAAGGGCCTCGGCGCGCCCGCGGGATCGGTGCTGTGCGGCTCGCGTCCGTTCATCCGTGCCGCACACCGCCTCCGCAAGATGCTCGGCGGCGCGATGCGCCAGTCCGGAATACTCGCGGCAGCCGGTCGCTACGCGCTCGCCCATCACCGCGAACGGCTTGCCGACGATCATGCCAACGCGCAGCATCTTGCCGCCGGACTGGGCCGCCATTCGGCCCTCAAGGTGCAGGCGCCACAGACCAACATGGTGTTCGTCGACATCGCGGTCGACCGTGCCGCTGCTTTCGGCCGGCATTTGGAGGAAGCTGGGGTGCGAATCACCGGCACGAGTCGGCAACGCTGGGTCACCCACCTCGATGTAGATCGCAGCGACGTGGATGCCGCGCTGGGCGCTGTGGACCGGTTCTTTCGGCGTTGACGACCTGCCGCGCCGCGCGCGCTGACGCTCAGGCGGCAGGGCGGACCGGCCCCGGGCTGAAGGACGACCCGCGAACGACTGCCACGACGCAGCGACGTCCGGCAGGCGACTCGTAGCGCGCGTCGCGGAAGCCGACCCCATGCCGGGATGAATCGCTGGGCTTGACAATACCCCCATGGGGTATATAATGGTCGCATGGACATCGTTGTTGAAAGTGCCGCTCGCGGGCCGCGCGAAACTGCCCGCGAGACCGTCGATCGCGTGGAGCTGGCCCTCGAAGGGATGACCTGCGCCGCTTGCGCTACTCGCATCGAGAAGGTGCTGAACCGGGTTCCAGGGGCCCGGGCGAGCGTCAACTTCGCTACCGAAACGGCCATTGCCGAGGTCGAATCCGGCAAGGTCGAGACGGCCGCGCTGATCGCGGCGGTCGAGCGTGCTGGCTATCACGCCCACGTGCGCGCCGACCCGGAGATTGCACGTGCGGAGGATGAGACCCGCAAGGCCGCGGCCTATGCGAAGTTGAAACGCGAGTTCGCCCTCGCTGCGTTGCTGAGCCTGCCCCTGGTCGCGCAGATGGTGCCGATGCTGGCAGGTGCGAGCTGGTCGGACGGCGGCGTCACGCATCAAGACTTGCTTCCGCGTTGGTGGCAGCTTGCGCTCGCGACCCCGGTGCAGTTCTATGTGGGGCGGCGCTTCTACGTGGGGGCATGGCACGCGCTACGCGGCGGCGGCGCCAACATGGACGTGCTAGTTGCCTTGGGGACCACCATGGCGTGGGTGTTCAGCGCCGTGGTCACCGTGCTCGGCATGAGCGAGCATGTGTACTTCGAGGCGAGTGCAGCAGTGATCACGCTCGTGTTGCTCGGCAAGCTTCTGGAAGCGCGCGCCCGTGCGGGTACCGGCGCCGCGCTGGAAGGCCTGCTGCGGCTCCAGCCCAAGATGGCGCATGTGGTGCGCGACGATCGAACGGTCGATGTTCCGCTCGCGTCGGTCGGGGTCGGCGATCGGTTCGTGGTGAAATCCGGCGAGAGTATTCCGGTCGACGGCGTCGTGCGCGAAGGCCGCTCGAGCGTGAACGAGAGCACTCTCACCGGCGAAAGCGCGCCGGTCGCCAAGGCGCCGGATAGCGAAGTCTTCGCTGGTACAGTGAACCAGGACGGACTCCTCACGTGCGAAGCGACCGGCGTCGGGGGCGCCACGCTGCTCGCCGGAATCGTTCGACTGGTCGCCGAGGCGCAGGGCTCGAAGGCCCCGATCCAGCGCCTCGCGGACCGCGTCTCCGGCGTGTTCGTGCCGGTAGTGGTCGTCATCGCCGTACTCACCTTCGTGCTGACCTGGTGGATCGGCGGCGATGGCGTGCGTGCGCTGGTCAACGCCGTCGCCGTGCTGGTGATCGCATGTCCCTGTGCGCTCGGCCTTGCCACGCCTGCGGCCATTATGGTGGGCACTGGGCGGGGCGCCCAGATGGGGGTGGTGATTCGCAACGCCACTGCGCTGGAACACGCCGGGCGGCTCGACGTGCTGATCGTGGACAAGACTGGTACGCTCACCGAGGGCCGTCCGGAGGTCGCAACCGTCCTGGCCGCGGCGAACGCTACCGAGGACGACGTGCTGCGCATCGCCGCGAGCCTCGAGCAGGGCTCCACCCATCCGCTCGCCCGTGCCGTGGCTGTCGCCGGCGAGGCACGGGGTATTGCGTTACTGCCGGTCGACGATTTCGCGAACGTTCCGGGACGGGGCGTGCAGGGCGCGCTCGCCATAGGTGCGGACGGTTCGTCTGTCGCTGCGGTGCTCGGCTCGCTCCACTATCTGACGGAGCGTGGAGTAAGCATTCCCGCGCCGATGACGGAGCCGCTGCTGGCCGCCGGCAAGACGGTCCTCGGGATCGCGACGAACGACACCCTTGTCGGCCTCATCGCACTCGCCGACCGCATCCGACCCACCAGTCGTCGCGCGGTGGAACGGTTGCGTGCCGCCGGCATTCGCGTGGTGATGCTCACCGGCGATAACGAAGGCACGGCACGCGCGATCGCCGCCGAAGCCGGGATCGACGAATTCCGCGCGCACGTGCTGCCGGACGGCAAGGCCAAGGTGATCGCCGAGCTCAAGGCCAATGGGGCGGTGGTCGGCATGGCCGGCGACGGCGTGAACGATGCGCCGGCGCTCGCCGCAGCGGATGTGAGCTTCGCGATGGGCGCGGGCTCGGACATCGCGATCGAAACGGCCGATGTGACGCTGATGCGCAACGACCTCGAGGCGGTGGTCGACGCGATCCTGCTGTCGCGCGCGACACTTCGAAAAATCCGCCAGAACCTGTTCTTCGCCTTCGCCTACAACGTGCTCGGGATTCCGCTCGCGGCACTCGGTTGGCTCTCGCCGGTGATCGCGGGGGCGGCGATGGCGGCGAGCTCGGTATCGGTGGTCACCAATGCGCTGCTGCTCAAGCGGTGGCGTCCGCAGCGAACGCACTAAAGGAGACAGCGATGGAAACCGTAGCGATGAGTGTGAAGGGAATGACCTGCAACGGCTGCGTGGGCAGCGTCTCGCGCGTGCTCAAAGCAACACCGGGCGTAGCCGACGCCGACGTAACCCTCACACCGGGGCGCGCCACCGTCACGTTCGATCCGGCCAAGACGGACGTGGCCAAGCTGCGTGCCGCGATCGAGGATGCGGGGTACGACGTTGTCGGCTGAAACACCCGCAACGACCTCGGATGCGCACCGGCACGTGCATCGTCCTGACAAGGATGCGCTCGGCAAGCGCATCAACCGGATCGAGGGCCAGGTGCGGGGCATCGCCCGCATGGTGGACGAGGACCGGTACTGCATCGATGTCCTGACCCAGGTCAGCGCGGTGCAGGCCGCCCTCGATGCGCTGGCGTTGCAGCTGCTCGAGGCGCACCTCAAAGGCTGCGTGCAGTCCGCGGTGCGCTCGGGCGCGGGCGACGAGGCGATCGGCGAGGCCATGGCGGTGATCCGCAAGTTCGCGCGATGAGCGGCCTGTAGCGCGGGCCTCGGGATTGGTGCAGTCTACCCGGGGTCGCGGGTGACGTGGCGGTCGGAGTAGTTGACGCCGAACCCTTCATGAGGGACGGCCTCAACCTACGGCCCGACGGCCCCACGGTCAGACAAACGCCTCCCCTGCGGCACGGTCCTAATGACGACTCCAACCCGATGATCCCCATGACGCCTCGAACTGCCGAACGCTCGCGACACTTCTCCATGCTCCGCGACTTCCACGTCGCGGATTTCATCACCCTCGGCAACGCCGCATGTGGCTTCGCGGCGGTGTTGTTGACGATGGCCTACATGGCGAGCAGCGAGACCCGCACGTTCCTCGTCGCCGCCGCACTGCTTCCTCTCGCATTCGTGCTCGACGTGCTGGACGGCAAGGTCGCGCGGGCGCGGCACGAGCACTCGATCCTCGGCCGCGAGCTCGACTCCCT
>JBDSND010000076.1:0-5314 GCA_039915505.1 Casimicrobiaceae bacterium | reverse complement strand
TGGATCACCGGCGCAAGGTCCTTGACGCTGTCGTAGGGAAGCTTGGCATGCAGGCTCGGATTCACGCTGTAGGACGTGTCCACCGCCAGCAGCGTGTAGCCATCCGCGGGCGCTTTCGCCACCAGCTCCGTGCCGATGATGCTGCTCGCGCCAGGTCGGTTGTCGATGACGATCGGCTGCCCCAATGCCTCGGACAGCTTGGGTGCAAGGATGCGCATCAGGATGTCGGTGCCGCCACCGGGCGCGAATGGCACGATCAACCGGACGGGCCGATTGGGATAGGACTGAGCCTGAGCCGCGGCGGTCCATGGCAGGAGCACGGCACCCAACCCTGCGCACAATGCCAACAATAGCCGGATACGATTTCGCTGCATGTTCTTCCTCCTCGATGTGGCGCGGCAAGCCGGCAAGCCGGATCCGCAAAACGATGTCTATGCAAAGAACGCTTCGAGTGCCTGGCGCGTGTCGTCGGGCGCTTCTTCGGCCAGGAAATGGGCGCAAGAGAGCGCCTGGCCCCGCACGTCGTCCGCGACGGCGCCCCAATCCGCGAGCGGCTCGAACATCCGATTGACGACACCTTCGCTGCCCCACAGGGCTAGCAGCGGGCAGCGCACCCGCGCCGCCGTGTCTGCCGCGTCGTGCTCGAGGTCGATGCTGGCCGCGGCACGGTAATCTTCGCAGGTCGCGTGGATCGTACGCGGATCGGCAAAACAGCGCTCGTACTCGGCTAACGCGCGCGCGTCGAAGTACTCGAGTCCCCGCGACCATCCGCCGATCTTCCTGCGCAGGTAATAGTCGGGATCGGCACCGATCAGGCGCTCGGGCAGATCGAACGGCTGGATCAGGAAAAACCAGTGGTAATAGGCCGTGGCGAACGCCTGATCGGTCCGGCCATACATGACCCGCGTTGGCGAGATGTCGAGCACCGCGACCCGCTCGACCCGTTGCGGATGGTCCAGCGCCAGCCGATGCCCGACCCGGCCGCCCCGATCGTGGCCCGCGAGGCGGAAACGCGCAAAGCCCAACGCCTGCATCAGTTCGGCCTGGTCCGCCGCCATCGCCCGCTTCGAATAGTTGCCGTGGCGCGCGCCGCCTTCCGGCTTGGCCGAATCGCCATACCCGCGCAGGTCGCTGCACACCACGGTGAACCGCTCGGCAAGGCGGGGCGCGATCTTGTGCCACATCGCGTGGGTCTGCGGGTAGCCATGCAGCAGCAGGAGCGGCGGGCCGCTGCCGCCGATCACGCACGCGATTTCCGCGCCGGACGTGGTGATGCGGCGCGCTTCGAACCCGGGGAACAGCACGGCATCGGCAGACGCGACGACCGTCACTCCACCACCAACTGCTGGGCGCGTGCGGTGTCGATGCCAACCGACGCCGCCGCCGCGAGCAGGTCGGCCCACGTCTTGTCGTCCAGCGGCACGCCGGCTGCCAGCCGCGCCTCGCGAATGCGCCGTTCGACGTCGCCCGGAGCAAGCACGGGAGAACCGGGCCGCGCAGGCGGCGACGCCTTAACCCAGTCCACGAAACGCCGCGCTTCCTGCATCACCCCGCCGCTGGCATCGTAGACGTCGGGCGCGATGTAGATCGACAGCATGTTGTTGCGCAGTACCGGATCGTCCGGATCGGAGCTCCGCCCCGTTGAAACGGCGCCGGCCAAGAGATCGGTGACGATCGACAGGCCCGAGCCCTTGTGCGCACCGACGGTGAGCAACGCGCCGCCGTCGTAGAAGTCCCCCGGATCGGTCGTTGGCTCGCCGTCCTTGTCGATGATCCAGCCTTCCGGCACCTGCTCGCCCTTGTTGAGCGCGACCATGAGCTTGCCTTCGGCGACCGTCGAGGTGGTCACGTCCAGGATGACCGGTTCCGCGCCTGAAAGCGGCACGCCGATCGAGATCGGATTGGTCGAGAGTCGCCGGTCGCTTCCCCCGAAAGGCGCGACGCGTTGCGCCCCAGAGGTGTTTAGGAAGTGGATCGACACCTGCCCCGCCTTCGCCGCGATTTCCGCCCAATCCCCGACTCGGCCGAGATGCCCGCAATTGCGCAGACCAATCATGGCAATGCCGGTCTTAGCCGCCTTCTCGATCCCCAAATTGGTCGCGAACTCGCCGATCACCTGCCCGAAGCCCCGGTTGCCATCGACGATCGCAATGGTGTCGCTTTCGAAGGCCAACGTCGGCGCCTGGTTGGGGCACAGGATGCCTTCCTGTACCCACTCGAGGTACTTGCCGACCCGCAGGACACCATGCGAATCGTGACCGACGAGATTGGCATCCACGAGACGACGTGCGACCATCTCAGCTTCGCGGCTGTTGCAGCCTGCTCCATGCATGATCGCCGCCACGAAGGCCACGAGCTTGGCTGCGGGAACGTTGTTCATGGTGTCGACCCGGTTATTGCGGAGGAAATGCGGCAAACGTCTGCAGCGATCTCGCAACGGTCGCGCGTGCCTCTGCAGGAATCGCGCAACGGTCGCGCGTGCCTCAATTATACGCAGCGGCGATCGCGCACCGGTGGCGGCAACTGCGCCGCACGCCCTGAACCCGGATCGCGAGTCCGCGGTTCGATTCGTTGACCTCGATCGGACATGCTCTGCGATGCGGGGCACGAACGGCACGGCATCGGAGCATTTTACTGTCGCTCAACGACCACCCCAACGACCCGACGCGACGCCTGCGCCCGTGCGCGCGAGCAACATCGTTGCCCTGAGGAGCATAGCCATGACGTCGTCGATTCATGTGTCAACCCGTCGCGCAGGGCACGGCGCGTTCGGCGCTGCACGTGCCGCCACGTGGATGCTCGCTGCGGTCCTGTCACTCGGCGCCTACGCTGCGACACCAAGCGAGTCGCCCGGGGATGACCGCGCAAGCGTGCCCGCCCTGCGCGCCGAGGCAGCCCGCTTGTTCGGCGCGGTCGTCAAGGTCGAGGCGCGCGCCGTGCCGGATGCGCGCAGCAACGCGACCCTCGGCGCCGAGCGCGAAGGCACCGGGGTGGTGATCGGCGCCGATGGCCTGGTGCTCACCATAGGGTACCTCGTGGTCGAGGCCGAGGAGGTGCGGATTATCGATAGCCGCGGGGGTACTCACTCGGCGAAACTCGTCGGCTACGATCACCCGACAGGGCTCGCGCTGCTGCGTCCGGTCGATCGCGTCGACATCGCGCCCGTCGCGTTGGGGGACTCGGCGGCGCTGGGAGAAAAGTCGCCGGTCATGATCGTGAACTACCAGGGGACTGCCGACGTGACCCTCGCGTTCGTCGTGTCGCGCCGGCCCTTTACGGGAAGCTGGGAATATGCACTCGACAACGCCATTTTCACCGCACCGCCTGCGTCGCGCTGGAGTGGTGCCGGACTCTTCGGCAGCGATGGACGGCTCCTCGGGATCGGCTCGCTGGTCGTGCGCGATGTCATCAAGGGCGACGCAACGTTGCCGGGCAACATGTTCGTGCCGATCGACGTACTGAAGCCCGTACTCGACGACTTGGTGCGCGCCGGTCGGCGGGCGGGCCCGGCGCGACCCTGGCTCGGCATCAGTGCCGACGAGGTGCAGGGACGCCTGTTCGTTACCCGGGTATCACCCGAAGGACCCGCGGCCAAGGCCGGCATCAGCACGGGCGACATCATTCTCGGCGTGGGCCGCGACGGGGTCCGTACGCAGGCCGACTTCTACCGGAGGATCTGGGCGTCCGGAAACGCGGGCATGGACATTCCGCTGCGGGTGCTGCACGACCTGGATGTTCTCGACGTCCAGGTCCGCTCGATCGACCGGACGGAGTACTTCTCGCCGCGCACCATGCACTGATCGTCGCCCTCCGCGAACGTGATGGTCGCGCGCGCCCTTGGCGCCAGCTCCATCACGCGTCGGGGCGGGGGCTCACGTCGACGCGAAGCTTCCCTCGGGTAGAATCGGCCGCCCGGCGCTCTGCCGGCTTACGGCCCCCGTGCTGCGCCCGTCGATGGCCCTCTACGCCGCTACGATTTTCGCGAGCGCATTCCTGCTCTTCCTGGTCCAGCCGATCGTCGCCAAGGAAATCCTCCCCTGGTTCGGCGGGTCGGCGGCGGTCTGGACCACGTGCCTGGTGTTTTTCCAGGTGACCCTGCTGGCAGGGTACTTCTACGCGGACCTCGCCGTGCATCGGCTCGCGCCGCGCCGGCAGGTTCGTCTGCACCTGGTGCTACTCGTCCTCTCAGTCTTCCTGCTGCCGATCATCCCAGGCATGCACTGGAAGCCCGACGGGGCCGAGAATCCGTTGTGGCTGATCCTCGGGCTGCTCGCGGTCACCATCGGCC
Source organism: Casimicrobiaceae bacterium (assembly GCA_039915505.1). Taxonomy (GTDB): domain Bacteria; phylum Pseudomonadota; class Gammaproteobacteria; order Burkholderiales; family Casimicrobiaceae; genus CAIWHR01. Next base: position 1,026 of record JBDSND010000076.1, on the reverse strand, counting down.
TGCCGTTCTTTCTGCTGGCGACCACCAGTCCACTGGTGCAGGCCTGGGTTGCGCGCGCCAATCCCGGAGCCAGCCCCTATCGACTGTTCGCCCTCTCGAACCTCGCGTCGATGTTGGCCTTGCTGGGCTATCCGCTGGTGCTCGAGCCCCTCGCTGCGACCCGTGCGCAGGCAATCGGCTGGTCGGGTGCCTACGTGATCTTCGCCTTGCTCTGCGCCGCCGCGGCGTGGCGCACGCTCAAGGTCATGCCCGCACCCGCCGCGGCCATGCCCACCCGCATCGTATCGAGCACCACCTCATCGCCACGACCCAGCGTAGCCCTGCAGGCGCGGTGGGTCGCGCTGGCCGCCACGGCATCGATACTCCTGCTCGCGGTTTCGAATCACATCACGCAGGACATCGCCGCGGTTCCGCTGCTGTGGATTCTTCCCCTCGCCATCTACCTGCTGACCTTCATTCTGGCGTTCGACGGTTCGGGGTGGTACCCGCGGCAGCTGTTCCTCGCGGTGCTCACCGCATCGCTCGGCACCATGGCATGGACGCTCGCCGACGCCAACCTGACCCACGTATTGCCGTTCCAGCTCGTGGTGTTCTGCGGGGGCCTCTTCGTCGCCTGCATGTTCTGCCACGGCGAGCTGGTGCTGCTAAAGCCCGCGCCGCTCTATCTCACTCGTTTCTACCTCATGGTTTCGATCGGGGGCGCCGTGGGCGCCATTCTGGTGGGGATCGTGGCGCCGCTGGTACTGCGCGCTCATTTCGAACTGTCGCTCGGTCTCGTGCTGTGCGCGCTTCTGCTAATGCTCCAGGTGCGCCGCGATCGGGCCTTGTTCCGCGCGTTGGCGGGGCTCGCCGTCGCGGCCACCTCGGTCTCGACGATCGTCACGGTGCAGCGCTTCTACGCCGACACGATCGTGGCAACCCGCAATTTCTACGGCGTGCTGCGGGTGCTCGAGACGCCCGCCGGCACCGCGACGCACCGGTCCCTGGTGCACGGCACGATCCTGCACGGCACCCAGTACCTCGCCC
>JBDSND010000059.1:0-48538 GCA_039915505.1 Casimicrobiaceae bacterium | reverse complement strand
CCGCATCGCTGATCGAGCTGCAGCACGTCGACACCAAGCTTCAGCTCAGCTTCAAGACCAAGCTCGCCCAGGACATCCTCGGCAGCGCCAGCGACCTCTGGTTCGGCTACACCCAGCAGTCGTACTGGCAGGCCATCAACAGCCGGTACTCGTCGCCATTCCGGGAGTCGAACTACGAGCCGGAGGCGGTCGTCGTTCACCCCCTGCAGTTCGGCGTCGGACCGGTGCATGCGGCGTACGCCGCCGTGAGCCTCAATCACCAGTCCAATGGCCAAGGTGGCGCCCTGTCGCGCAGTTGGAACCGGGTGATGGGCGAGCTCGCCCTGACCGCGGGGCCATTCTCGATGCAGCTACGGCCGTGGCTGCGCCTCGATGCCAGCACCGACAGCCACGACGACAACCCGGACATCGAGGACTTCATCGGTCGCGGCGAGGTCGTCGCCGGCTATCGCGCCGGCCGGCATGTGGTGACCCTGCGTGGTCGGCATTCGCTGCGATCGGGCCCGCGCTCGCACGGCTCGGCTCAGCTCGACTGGGCGTACCGCCTTGCCGGCACCCTCAACGCCCACGTCCAGTTGTTTACCGGCTACGGCGAGAGCCTGATCGACTACAACCTCCGCCAGACGACCCTCGGCGTCGGATTGTCGTTCTTCGACTAGGTGAGTCGCGTCAGCCGTTCCCCTCGATGATCCGAAGCTCGCGCTCGGCGCCCTTGCCGAGGGCCTCCAGTGCCTTGCGGTACTCGGGACTGTCATGCGCCGCCATCGCCTGCTGCACGCTGTCGAATTCGAGGAGCACGGTGCGCTGGTTGAGTCCAGCCTCGTAGACCTTGGCGGGCATGCCGCGGGCGAGAAAACGAGCCCCCTTCGCCTCCAACGCGGGACCGGCGAGCTTGGCGTACGCAGCCAGCGCCTCGGGATCATTGATCGAACGATAGAAGGCAATCCAGTAGGCTTTGGCCATGCGACCCTCGGGTTGGTGATCGGGCGGTGACATGCGGTGCACGGTGCGCCCGAAAGTTGGCACGCCACGGTCGTGGCGGACAGTCGAATCATCGCATGCGGGGACGACTCACCGCCGCGTCCACCGCAACGGCGGTGTCATCGCGATAGGTTCGCACGCTACATCGCGTCGGGTTCGAGCCGACGCCATGCAGCACCGTCCGGCGATCTAGGATCGGTAGGGATTGTTCGGTCGGCGGTCGTGGCGATTTGGCACGCCGTCGCCGTCGCGATCGCGATCGACGCGGTTGGGGATGCCGTCGCGATCGCGATCACGCGCCCAGCCGCGGCGCTCGTAGTACCAGCGCCCGTTGCGCTCCGTCCACCGTGGTGTCGCGTAGCGATAGCCGCGGCGCTCCTTGATCCACGAGCCCGGGGTCCAGGCGTGCCGATGGCCATTCCATTGCCAATAGCCCGGCGCCCACACGTATCCCCGCCGCGGTGGAGGCACGCGCTCGGCACGTAGCGGGGGCGGCGCGATCTGCACGTACAGGTCGGCAGCTGCCGCGACCTGCGGGGCGGCGGCGCCGAGGGAGGCGGCAACCAGCGCCGCAGCAAGCAATTTTTTCATCATGACAGGGAGTCTCCAGTCGATTTGACGTTGCATCACCGCGGACCGATCGAACCGCCGGACTTGGCGGGGCACCCCATCCGCGATGGCCTGCCTTACAACGCGCGAATCCGGCAATCGGTTGTCCGGGTGTGCACAGCCAGCGATGAAAATGGCGGGAGCGTAGGGATGGAAAGGGCGGAGCGTAGGGATACGGCTCAGGACGGCGCCATCTTCCTTCCGGCTACCACTTCGAAGCGGCCGTACGTGACCACCGCGATCAGCAGCGGACCGATGTAATAGATCGCCCGGTAGGCAAGCAGCGCCGCGATCACGGCGTGTTGGGATACACGCTCGTCGAGCGCGGTCAGCAGCACGACCTCGAGCACCCCGAGACCGGCGGGAATGTGGGTCATCGCGCCGGCGATGGCGGCGAGCAACATCGCCCCAAGCACCGTCGGGTACCCGACCTCGCGCTGCAGCAACAAATAGACGATGGCACCGATGACGAGCCAGTTGGCCGAAGACAGGAACAACTGCCGAAGGGCCAACGCGAACGGCGGCACATGCACCACGTGGCCGCGGATCGACCATGTATTCGCCCGCAAGAGAGCACAGGCGGCTATGTAGCCCACCGCCGCGAGGATCAGCAGCACACCGAGCGTGCGCATGCCCGCATGCGTGAGCGCCCAACCGTCGGGCAACTCCACGGCGCCGGTCGCGAACAGGATCCCGGACAGCGCGACGTAGCCCAGCCAATTGGTGGTGACGCTGAAGCCAACGATGCGCGTGATCGTCCCCGGATCGAGGCCGGCGCGCGAGTACAGCCGATACCGGAACGCGGCACCACCAACCAGGGAGCCCAGATTGAGGTTGAACGCATAGCTGATCGCCGCGATGGTCAGCACCCGGCGTGTCGCCAGGCGATGTCTCGCATACGTACGCGCCAGTAGATCATAGCTCGCATAGAGTGCGAAGCTCAGCACCGCGAGAGCGACGCTGGCCACGAGTAGCCACCGATCGTAGCCAGCAAGCGCCGCCGCCACTTCCCCCCAGCGCACGGTCCGGGCGTAGCGCACCAGCATCACGGCGACCGCCCCGAAAAACACGGCGGCGAGGCCCCGTCCTATCCATCGCCAATGCCGGCCGGCACCACGCGCCTTCGCCACCGCTCGCGGCCCGGGCGTGTCGATGACACTGACCTCGGGCGCGCGCCCCGGAAGGCGTTGCGCCCAGCCGTGGTAGCGGCGCAGGATCGCGAAGAGCGCCCAGGCCAGCACCCGGTCGCGCACCGGCCGCTGCGGCATGCTGGCGGGATCGATACGCCGCGAGTCCGCTGCCAGCGCGGTCATATGGGCACGAAGATCGGCCTGGAACGCGGCGTCGCGGATACAGACGTTCGCCTCGAGGTTGATCGCGAGACTCATCGGTTCAAGATTGGTCGATCCGACCGTGGACCAATCATCGTCGACCAGCGCCACCTTGCCGTGGAACGCGCGCGTCTCGTACTCGCGGATCTCCACACCCGCCGCGGCCAGGCTGCCGTATAACCGCCGCGCTGCCGCGATCGCATACGCCTGGTCCGGCCTGGCTTGTACGATCAGCACCACCCGCACGCCGCGCCGCGCGGCATCGCCCAGCTCGCGCAGGAACCGGTAGCCGGGAATGAAGAACGCGTTCGCCACCATGATGTCGCAGCGAGCGCCGCGGATCGCGGTGCGATACGCCTGCTCGATGTCAGTCCGGTGGATGTCGTTGTCGCGGGTGAGGAACTGCACGGCCGCGGTTCCCGCCACGGCAGCCCGAGGCGCAATGCTTCCGCATTCTTCCGCGGCCAAGCCGGCGGCGGTGCGGGCGAAGGCGGTGATGTCCGCCACGACCGGGCCCTCGATCGCGGCCGCGTAATCCTGCTTGGCGCCCGCCCCGGCGGCGACGAGGTGCGCGCAGGTGAAATTGATCCCGCCGACGAACGCCCGCCAGCCGTCGATCACGACGATCTTGCGATGCATCCGGCGCAGTACGTTGACCCGCATGCCGAAGAGCCGCGGTCGTGGATCGAACACTAGCAGTCGTACGCCGGCACCGACCAAGCTGTCGAGGAATGCGGCCGAGAGATCGTGGCACCCGAAGCCGTCGACGGTGAGATGGACCCGCACGCCCCGCTGCGCGGCGGCGACCAGCGCATCGCGCAGCTCGAGCCCGACCGTGTCTTCGGCAAGCAGGAACGTCTCGACCAGGACTTCGCGCTCGGCCGCATCGATGGCGGCCTGCACCGCAGGAAAGAACGCGTCGCCATTTTCGAGAAGTCGGACGCGATTCCCCTCCCGCCACGGGTTGGTCATTGCGCTAGATCGCGAGATGCGCGAAGAGCGGCGCATGGTCAGACAGATGCGACCACGGCCGGGTCGACAGCACCGCGACCTCTTCGACGCGCACGTTGCGCACGTAAATCCGATCCAGGGGCAGGACCGGGTGGCGGGCCGGGAACGTCCTGGCGGCGCGCCCGTTCGCCTCTACGAATACCTCACGGATGCCGTGGCAGGCACGCAGCATGGTGTGGCAGCGCAGGCGCCAGTCGTTGAAGTCACCAGCGATAATGAGCGGCGCGCTCGCCGGGATCTCACGCTCCACCAACTCACAGAGCAGCGCGACCTGCTGGGCACGCTGCGCCTCGCGCAGGCCTAGATGCACGCAGATACAATGCACCTCTGCGCCTTCGCCGGGAGCCGCCAGGACGCAGTGCAGCAATCCACGCTTCTCCGACCGGCTTACCGTCACGTCGCGGTTCTCGTGACGAACGATGGGTAGCTTGGACAGGAGCGCATTGCCGTGGTGGCCTTCCGGGTACACCGCGTTCTGGCCGTAGGCGAACTGCGACCAGATGGTATCGGCCAGGAATTCGTACTGCGATGCATCCGGCCAGTTCACATGGCGCTTCGACAGGACCTCGTGGGCCCCGAGCACCTCCTGAAGGAACACCACGTCGGCCGACACGCTGCGCACGGCCTCGCGCAATTCGTGCAGGATGAATCGGCGGTTGAAAATCCCGAACCCCATGTGGGTGTTTACCGTCAGCACGCGCAGGGCGAGGCCCATGGTGCCATCGCCGTCGCTCCCGGATCGGCTGTCCTGCCCTGCTTCGCTAGGGTTTTGCGCGATGGTCGACAAGCAGCCTCGCCTCTTCAAAAGGTGAAAATTCTAGACTGGAATGGTCGTGTAAGTTTAGCGTCCGGAGCCTCCGACCTCGAGCGAAGGCAATTCGGCGCAACCGCCGACAACGCTATCGGAGCCGTCCGACAGCGTCGGGGTCTCGGTACCCGCACTATCGCCGCATGACCTGTCCATCTCGCTGGACCTGCCGCCCGTTTTCAAGCACGCGCCGTGCCGTCGACCGGGCGACCGCCGCCGCCATGGCGATCGCATTGGCGGTGGGGCTATTCGCGCCAGCCCTGGCCGGTGCAGCCATGGCGCCCGGCGCCAACGAGTCGATGCTCGGCTCGGCGGCCGGCTTGCGGGCACGCTACGAGGCCAATCGCGCCGGACTCGAGCAGAGCGCCTTCGGCCAGCCCATCCGCCTCGAGTCGGTGCAGACGGCCGATCGCCTGAAGGGTGACATCTATGCCGTCGTCGACCAGCCGTTCGATACCGTGCGCGAGGGCCTTCGGGACGTGCATCACTGGTGCGACATCCTGATCCTCCATCCCAATGTCACCAATTGCAACGCCCGCGAGGGCACCGCGTCGGCGTCGAGTACGGTGCGGATTGAACTCGGACGGAACGGCACCCCGGTAACCTTCAACTATCGCGTCCCGGCCGCGGACGCCGGATACCTGCACCTCGCTTTGGCGGCACCCGACGGGCCGCTCGGCACGACCGACTATCGTGTCGATCTCGAGGCGAGTCCGCTCGATGCACGCCGATCGATCCTGCACGTCGTGTTCTCGCACCGCTACGGCTTCGAAGCCCGGCTGGGCATGCGCGCATACCTCAGCACGATGGGGCGCGGTAAGGTCGGCTTCACGGTCGTCGATCGCACCGCTGAAGGCCAGCCCGTGTACGTGGGCGACCTTCGCGGCGCGCTCGAGCGCAATGCAATGCGCTACTACGTGTCGATCGACGCCTATCTACAGGCGCTGGGTGCGCCACCTGGACAACGGCTCGAAAAACAGATTCGTGCATGGTATGCATACACCGAGCGCTATCCGCTGCAACTTCGGGAATCGCTTGAATACATCGACACCAAGCGCAGCCTGGCACGGGCGCTGCGCGCGCCGATTAATAGCCTTGCCGAGCGCGCAGGCAACTGACCGCGGAGCACACGGCCGGCGATCGCACCCATTGCGCCGGTCTTGCGCTTGATCGAACCTGGGTTTCACAAAGTCCGCCCGGCGACCACCGGCGCGCATAGGGTGAGTGTCAGGCGCGTACGTCGATGTGGTTAACCACCCTCGACACGCCGAAGAGGGCCCATGCGTCGAGCTCCGCCCGCCTTCGCTGCACGTCGCTGCTCACGAAGCCCTCGAGGGTGACCACGCCATTGTGCGCGCCGACGCCGATCTGCTCGCCGTCGAGATCGGGGTCCATTTCAAACACCAGGCTAAGGGCTTCCACCACTTCCTCATCGTTGTCGCGTTCGGGTGGATCGAGCATCAGGGCGTTGGCGACGTCGCAACAACCGGGCGTCCACCACGCCAGCACGCCGGCGACCCGCTTGTGGGAAAGGCTGATCACCGACCCGGTGAGACGGATCACCCCGTCGTCGACGCTGATTTCGATATCGCCACTACGCTCTTCGGGCGCTGCGCGGACGAGCTTGCTGCCGGCCGCGTCGCGAGTACGGATGCCACAGTTGGAGTACTCGCGCTGGCCGGCGAGCAGGGCAGCATAGCCATCGCGAACGGCGCCGTCACCACGCCGTTGCGCAGGGATGACCCGCAGCCGATCGACCACGTCACCAACGCCGTCGACCGCGATGGCGTGCACCAGTGCAAGCTTCTTCGCCGCCACGCTCTCGACTTCCCCTTCGAGCACGAGCACATTCGCGTCGACACTGACCCTCACCGGATATCGATGCAGGTTGATTGCGGGGTCGATCTCCAGGGCCGCACGTACCTGCTTCACTGCCGTCTCGCTGTCGACCATGTCTATTCGCCTCCTGTGATGGTAACGATGGCACCTGGACTCCGCGCACCGCGTCGTGTTGCATGCTCTCCGGTCCGGTCGCAACGTCAGGGCACGTCCTGAAGGCCGCCGACCGGAGGATTGCGGGGATGCAAGGGATGCGACGGTTGCAATGGTTGGCCGTGCACGGGAACCACGCGCTGCAGGAACCCGAGCACGGCCGTGCCGAACACGTCGTTGCGATCACCTGCGACCATGTGCGCCGCGGCGGTCACGTTGACATACTCCGCATGCGGGCAAAGTGCCAGGAACTCCTGCGCACCGGCCTCGGTGAGGACATCGGACAGACCGCCGCGCACCAACAGCGTGGGCAATCGCAGGTTGCGGGCACAGGCCTCGAGACGCTGCTGCCGCTTGGCAAGGTCGAGTCGCGCGGTCCGAAAGCGCGGGTCCCAATGCCACCGATAGGTGCCATCGGGTGCCTGGCGGACATTCTTGGCGAGTCCGGCAAGGCTGTTAGGGCGCTCGCGGTGGGGCTGGTAGGAGGCGATCGCATCCGCGACCGCCTCCAGGGAAGCGAATCCCTCGGGATCGCGGCTCATGAACGCCTGGATCTTGGCGACCCCTTCAGCCTCGATGCGCGGCGCGACATCCACGATCACCAGCGCAGTGGCGTCGACGTGATCCTCGCCGACGGCGACCAGGCTGGTGCCGCCGCCCATCGACGCACCGACCAGCACCGGCCGACACCCACCCGCCGCAGCGATCACCTGCTTGAGGTCCCCGACCATCGCGTCCTGGCCGTAGACCCCATCCGGGGCCCACTGCGAATCGCCGTGACCGCGGGCGTCGAAGGCCACCGCGCGATAGCCGACCTCAGCAAGCGCCTGGCCGGCGCCTTTCCAGGCGTGCCGCGTCTGACCGCCGCCATGCTGCAGGATCACGAGCGGTCCGTCGATGGGCCCCCACGCATCGACGGCCAGACGCACGCCATCTGCGCCGGTCCACAGGTACATGGGCTCGGGCGTACCGGGCAGCTTGGCACCGGCACTCATGGCCCGGGGCCGATCTTCAGTGGCGAACTCGCGACTCGTCGATTCATGACTCTGCGAAGACAGCGCGTCGTGCGACGCGGGACCGTTCCATGATACTGGTCCTTCTGGGCCATCGCCTTCGGCAATGCAACGAAGCCCGAACCCGAGTATGACCGGCCCGCGCGCGGTATGCTTCCGGTCGAGTGAGCCATGGCGTGGAACCCCCAACAGTATTTGAAGTTCGGCACCGAGCGTCTGCGTCCGGGGCGTGACCTGCTCGCGCGGGTGTCGCTCGACACGCCGACCGCGATAGCCGATCTGGGCTGCGGCTCGGGCACGGTGACCGCCCTTATCCGTGCGCGTTGGCCCAGGGCGACGCTGACCGGTGTGGACAATTCGCGAGCCATGCTCGAACGCGCCCAAGCCGCGCTCCCGGACGTAGTGTTCGTCAATGCCGACATCGGTGGTTGGCAGCCTAGCGCACCGCTCGACCTCCTGGTCTCCAACGCGGCGCTGCACTGGCTAGACGATCATGGCACGCTCTTTCCTCGCCTGGTCTCGTACCTGGGCTCCGGCGGTGTGCTCGCCGTGCAGATGCCAGCGCAGCATGACGGCCCGTCCCACCGCCTCGGCTACGAGCTCGCCGAAAGTCCCGCCTATCGCAACCGACTCGTGCCGCGTGTACGCCGCCGTCCGATCCTGGACGCCGCGGCGTACTACCGCATGCTGCGTCCGCTAGCATCGAACCTTGATCTCTGGTTCACGGAGTACGTTCACGTCCTCACCGGCGACGACCCGATTGCCGAGTTTACGAAAGGCTCGCTGGTCGGAGACTGGCTGGCTGCGCTGCCTGCCGAGGATGCGGCGGCCTTCGAGGCGAGCTATCGCGAACGGGTTCGTGCGGCCTACCCACGCCAGGACGACGGCACCACGCTCTTCCCCTTCCGGCGCTTTTTCCTGATTCTGCAGCGCTAGCGTTCGCCCCAACATGGAACGGCGACACGAGAAAACGGCGGGCAAATGCCCGCCGTTTCACCTCGCGCATAGGGATTCGCTTAGCGTACCCGGCTGCGCTGGAATAGATTCACGATGGCGAGGAGGATCACTGCGCCTAGGAACGAGACAATAAGGCCACTGAAGCTGAAGTCCCCCTGATTGATGGTGCCAGACCCAAGTAGCGGTGAGATCAGCCAACCGCCGAGCACCGAGCCGATGATCCCGACGACGATGTTGAGAAAGGGCCCCTGCTCCGCGTCCGTACGCATGAGTATGCTTGCGAGCCAGCCGATGATGCCCCCGACGACAATCCAGATCAGAAAATTCATAGCGCGCTCCCGTTGAGTTTTGAGAAGTTGTTCACCACGCACGCTTGTACATCGTCGTGGTGCAATCGAAAGTTAGCATCGCGCTACAGAGCATGCCGGTCATCCGGGGATCAAGGTCGATGTAGGGGAAAGCCGGATAACGATGAGGGGCAACATGGAATGCCATTCGGAGCCCGCCCCTGAACAGCGGTTCCGTTGTGGGATTCAACTCCGTCGGCGGCGCGCCCCTTCTGCGCGCAGCCGCGCGCAATGCTAGCGAGGCGACGAGCCCTCAGCCGCCGAGCGGTCGCGTCGCGGCTACGGTCGCGTAGTACTCCCAGGCGCGCGCCACGATCGGGGGCACGAGCACGCTGCCGCGGCTGGCCTCGTCGCGATCGAACACCCGCAAGCGCGCGGGGTCGCCACCCGTTGCCGCCAGCATTCGCATCTGGAGCTCGGCGCTTTCCTCGAGAAAGCAGGCCGCGACTGTGGCAGTGCGCAGGTCCGTGGCTGCCGTGGTGATGCCGTGGCCACGCATCATCACGGCGAGCCCATTGCCGAGCACGCCCGCGACCTCGTCGCCCAGCGCCCGGCTGCGGACCAGGCCGATGCGCTCGAACTCCGGCACCCCGTCGATGAAGGCCACGCCCTGGTTGTGCACCACGCGATGCGGCTCGCCGATCTGGGTGAGACAGATACACGCCGGCGGATGCGCATGCACCACACCCATCACATCGCTTCGCGCGGCGTAGATGCGCGCATGGATCCAAAATTCGGTGTTGGGCTCGCCTTGGCCGGCCACCACGTTGCCGTCGGTATCGAGGGTGAGCAGGCGGGTCGCGTCGGCGAGTCCCGGCGAGCGCCTCGGCGGGAACAGAAACGTCCCGGTTCCCGGGATCCGTGCACTGGCGTGGCCGAATGCATTGGCGAGCCCCAACCGCTCCAGGATGCGATTGGCCAGCGCCACGTCCCGAGCAAGTTCCGATGGGTCGTTCATGGGTGTCTTTCCGCGCGGCAAACGGCCTCGACGACCCGCAGGCCTCAGCGTGCGGTCCCCGGCACGGCGAAGTCGATGCCGTCGAGTGGCACGTTGTACTCGAGGCGTTCGACCTTGTAACGCTCGTTGAAGACTGGATCGTCGCGTACCACCCGCACCTCGAAGGGCACCTGCACGCCTTGGACCTCCCGGAAGTCGCCGTAGATCTCAGTGCGGCTGCCGTTGTACTCGGGCTCGCGCAGGCGCTCGATGCGGTGCGTCGCGTCGTTGACCCAGGCCTCGTAGCGCTCCCCGCCTTCGGGGGTGATGGCGACGACCGTGTACGCGTTGCCGTCAGCGGTGCGGGAGCCCGCGAGCTCGGTCTTGGCCGCCTGTCGTTCCGGGAACCAGAAGGCCAGCCGGTCGCGGTAGGCGCCGTTAGCCGCGAGCCGGGCGGTGATGGGATCGACCTCGACGGCGGCTACGCGCCCGCCCTGCTGCGACCACGCCACGAAACCATCGAACCCGATCAGCGCGATCGTGCCGTCGACCTCGAGGCGCATCCGCGACCGGCCGGTCAGCAACGACGCCCATCGTTCCGCCGTCCCGGCGCGTGTCCCGGCTTCCAACTTCACCAGGCTGTGCTGCGAGCCGAAGTGATCCCACGCCTTGCCGCCGGTCGCTTCCTTGGCCCGAGCGAGCAGGCTCGCGGCCGTGGTAGGCACATTGCCCGCATTCTCTGCGTTCGCGGCATCCGCCGCTACTGCCGCATTCGCACAGGCTGCGAGAAGTATGCCGAAGAGGGCCGTGCCCAGGACGCGCCAGCGGGTTCCGTGACCGCGCGCACCGGTGGCCGCAAAAGAACACCGTCGTCCCATCACGCCCCCCGCGCCGCATGCGCGGCGATGATGTGGGCCACGCTTGCCGTGACTTTTTTCGCACACGGCACGTGCAGGAACTCGTTGGGACCATGGGCGTTGGAATGCGGCCCCAGCACTCCGGTAATCAGAAACTGGGCGCGTGAAAAATGCTTGCCGAGCATGGCCATGAAGGGGATGGTTCCGCCCTCGCCCATCGCCGCCGCCGGGCGGCCGAAGCACCGCCGCGAGGCCGCGTCGATCGCCTCGAACAGCCAAGGGGCCGTGGTGGGGGCGTTCCACCCCGTCGCCGCGGCGTCGGGTGTGAAGCTGACGGTGGCCCCGAGCGGCGGGTCGCGCTCGAGCTGCGACTTCAGCGCCTCGGTCGCCGCAGCTGCGTCCACCGTTGGCGGCAGGCGCAGCGAAAGCTTGAACGCGGTGAAGGGCCGCAGCACGTTGCCGGCGTTGCCGATCGGTGCGAAACCGTCGGCGCCGACGACCGACAGCGCCGGTCGCCACGTGCGATTGAGCATGGCCTCGGCATGATCCGCGACCATGGGCTGCGTCTTGCCCGCGAACGGGTACTTGGTGACGATGAGGTCGCCTAGGATCTCGGCGGTCGCACGCGCCTGAGCGATGCGCTCCGCAGGGATGTCCGTATGGAATGCGTCGGGCAGGATCCGCCCGGTCGCCGCATCCTCGATGCGCCCGATCAGCGCCCGCGCGATTCGGAACGACGACGGCACCACGCCGCTGGCGTCCCCCGAGTGCACCCCTTCGGTCAGCACATCTACGCGGAGCGTACCGCCGGCGAGGCCGCGCAGGGAAGTCGTCGCCCACAGGCGCTCGTAGTCGCCGCATCCGGAATCGAGACCGATCACGAAATCGACGTCACCCATGCGCGGGGCCAGGGCGTCGAGATACGCAGGAAGATCGTAACTGCCGCTCTCCTCGCACGTCTCGATCAGTCCGACGCAGCGCGCATGCGCGCCGCCGTGCGTCTGCAGAGCCCGCAAGGCGGCGAGCGATGCAAACACGGCGTAGCCATCGTCGGCACCACCACGGCCATAAAGCTTACCGTCGCGATAGACAGGCTCCCACGGCCCGTAGCTCGGATCCCAGCCGATCATCTCCGGCTGCTTGTCGAGGTGCCCGTAGAGCAGCACGGTATGCGATCCCGTGCCGGGCACTTCGAAATACAGCACCGGAGTGCGTCCCGGCAAGCGGACGATCTCGACCTCCAGGCCGGGAACGTCCTGCTGCCGAACCCAAGCTTCTGCGAGACGCACGACCTGTTCGATATGGCCATTCGCCTCCCACGCCGCGTCGAAATGCGGCGACTTGGCCGGAATGCGGATGTACTCGGTCAGCCGGGGGACGAGGTCTTCGTCCCATTGCCGCTCGATCGATTGCGTGACGGCGTCTGCGTCCATGTGGGGCCTCGACGTTTAGCCCGCGACTGCAAGACTGGCCTGGGCATGCGGGTCCATTCTACGGACTCGATAAAAAAGGCGGCCCGCGAGGGACCGCCCTGGTGCAACGCCGATGCGGTCTAGATGCGCGGTTCGCCGCGCTCATTCACCGGGATCGTGCGACCTCCGGGAGCCGCCGCCATCTGCACGCGATGCTCCTGGCCGTCCCAGCGATAGGTCACTTCGTAGTAGTCCGGACGGTCCTTCGGCACAGCAGAGCAGCGTTGAACCTCCTGCGTCGAGACCACTCGACCGCCGTCGTCACTGCCGCGGCCGACGTTGGAGCCCAGCGCCGCGCCGCCGATCGCGCCAGCCGCGGTGGCGACGTCCTTACCGCGTCCGCCGCCGATCTGATGGCCGAGGATCCCGCCCAGCAGGGCACCGGCGATTGCGCCACCGACGTTGGCGTTGTTGTCGCGGCGCTCTTCGACGACTTGTTGCTGCTCGACCCAGCAGCGCTGCCCGGGCGGGCCGACCACGGCCCGGACGTCGACCACGTCGGCTTGGAAGAGCCGCTCGCCGTCGCGGCGGCGGTACTCGGCGTCGCGGCTCACATAGCCCCGCCGATCGTCGGCGCGAGCGGCGGTGTGATCCGTCGGACGCACCGAGGAAACCTGATAATTGAGCCCCATCCGCGACAGGCTGTCGTACCGGCCCGGTTGCAAGACCGCGCAGCGTCCGCTGAACCGCGAGTCCTCGCAGACTTCCCAAGTACCGGATTCGACGATAGCCGAGGCGGCACGATCGTTGAACCCGAACCGTTCGAAGTTGCCGACCGGTTGGTCCGTGCTGAAGGAGCGTCCACGGAATCCTTCGCTTTCATAAAACGTCACCTGCGAGGCGGCGTGCGAGGCCGCGAGCAGCCCAGCGATACTTAGCACAGTCGTCAGTGTCTTCTTCATGTCATCCCTCCGAATTCAGCAGTCACAGGTCGGACCCGCTATCCTTGCCGAGGTTAACGGAGTGGCGGGGTCGGCGGTGTCGGCTGAAATCGGCAGTAGCTGTAGGGCGATTGCACCGCGCGCTCCCGGCATGGCCTACAGGTGGGGCGTACGGGCCCCGATCGACGCTACAAGCCGCCTGTGCCGCCGCCAACATCATCGAAGAAAGGAAACGACATGCTGCTGATCTGGGGCCGGGCCAATTCGGTCAACGTGCAAAAAGTGCTGTGGTGCTGCGAGGAGGCCGGCGTGGCCTACGAGCGGAAGGACGCCGGGGGCTCGTTCGGGGTGGTGGACTCGCGAGAATATCGGCAGCGCAACCCCAACGGCCTCGTGCCGACCATCGAGGACGACGGCTTCGTGTTGTGGGAATCGAACGCGATCGTGCGCTACCTGGCGGCTCGGCACGCACAAGGCACGCTGTACCCGGTTTCGATCCACGAGCGCGCGCGGGCCGACCAGTGGATGGACTGGCACGTCTCGACGTTCTGGCCGACGCTGCGGCCGCTTTTTCTGGGGCTGGTGCGCACGCCGCCGGAGCAGCGCGACGCGGCTGTACTCGAAGCCGCACGACTGGCCACTGCGAAGGTGCTCGCCGTCCTTGACGCGCAACTCGAACGCTCGCGTTTCGCCGCCGGTACGGCCTTCACCATGGCCGATATTGCGCTGGGATGCGGCGTGTGGCGCTGGATGGCGTTGCCGGTCGAGCGCCCTCAACTTGCCCACGTGCAACGCTGGATAGCCGACCTCGGTACGCGCGATGCCTATCGCAAGCTGGTCATGCACCCACTGACTTGACCGGGCGGCCAGCGCCCGTGGCCGATTGCCCGACCGCTGCCGACGATCGGGCGCGTGCCTTGACGCGGCGCGCCGGCGTGCGCATCCTCGAACGGGGCCGCGCGTTCCAGCGACGAATTCCGTCCTCGCCGGCGCATCGTAAAAGGAACTCTCATGTTGAAGCCTGTTGCCTTGCTCGTCCTCGCCGTTGCCGCGGCGTATGGTGCCCTTGCGCTCGCCCAGGTGCGCGCCGACCTGCGCCCGCCGGTCACCAGCCTCGGCACCTCGTCATCGAACGGCGTTTCGTTCGCGTGGTTCTACGACCCGGCCGACCGCAGCGTATTCGTGTGCCGGGCGGCAAGCGCGCCAGCCGGCGATCTCGAATGCAAGGCCCACGCGCGGCTGCCATGAGACGCGCCTGCCATGGCGTGCGGCTGCCATGAAACGCGCCTGCCCTGAGGTGCGCCTGCCCTGAGGTGCGCCTGCCCTGTAGACGCGACCCGGGCGCGCAGCCGATCCGGCTGCGATAATCGCCTGGGTCGGCGTTGCCGCGTCGCCGGCTACTCGTGCTGGGCGCACGCGGATGGCCGGGAGGAGGATCGGCGATGTGGGACGTGGTGCTGACGACTGACCCGCCTCAGCGCAGGTAGGCGAGCAGCGGCGATCCCGGCTGCCTGCGAACGAGGATGTCCTCGGCCGTGCGCCTCGCCGCCACATCCAGCTCCGTGAGCCACCGCACCTCGCCTCCGGCGAGCGCCGCGATCGGCAGGCCATCCCGAAACAGCACCCGATTGCCGGCCAGCGCGGGAACGCGCGCGCCGGGCAGGACAATGCCGATCAGATTCAGCGGGTCGGCGCCGCTCAGTGAGACGAGCACGCCGGTCGGCCCGCACCGCCGCGTCTCGCGCAATCGCGTCACCGCGTCGGGGAGCGCGAATTGCTCCCCGGAGATCCCGGCCACGAAGCGCCCACCGCGAACCTCGCCTCGCGCTTCCAGCCTGCGCAGGACACGCAGCAGGTCGCGCCACCGCGGTAGCCAGGTCGACTCGCGTTCGAGCAACCGCCAGAACACCACCCCGTAGCGTCGCAGCAATGCTTCGACCACCGGCTCGATCGGGTCGCGCCCTTCCGGCGACTGAGGCGACTCGAGCGCGCGCCCTCGTAACGCGACGGGAGGATGAAGGGTCTCGGTGGCGCCGGCAGGTCTGGTTGCGTCGGCGCCATCCGCATGCAAGACGCGTACCGGACGCCGCACCAGCGTCCAGCGGCCGGCGTCTTCCACGCCCATGAGCGCCTTGCGCCGCCGTTTGCCCCCGAACGGCTTGCGCTTTTCGGACGGCGTGAGCAACGCCCGCAGGCCGGCGAAACTGTCGGACGTGACCAGCCCCGTCGCCACCAGCTCGGCGAGCGCATCCTCGACGTGACTGCGCAGCATCCGCACGCCGTCGGTGATCTCGTCGAAAAACGATGCACCGTGCGCGGCCAGGTAGGCCCGTACGCTCTCGCCGCGGCTGCTGAGCATGGGGGCCGGCCGATCGACCTCTATCGCGAGGCGCATCCACACGGGAGCGCTGCGACGCGGCAACAGCGCGATCGGCGTCGAGCGGATCGGCCCGGCACTCATGCCCGCCTGCGCGGGAACGGTCAGGCGCGTCCACACGGCGCGGCCCGAAAGGCAGAGGTCATCCAGCCAGGTGAACTCGTAGTCCTCGAGTCGCGCCGGCAGAATCTCGGACTCCCACGCCGCGGCGGGCGCCTCGAAGCCCTGCAGGTCGGCGATGACCGCGGCCAGTGCATCCGGCCCCTGGCGCCGCGTCTCCGGCAACACGTGCTGCCAGTGCATCAGAAAGCGCATGAAATCCTGGGTGGCGACCGGCTCGATCTCCTTGCGCAGGCGCTCGATGGTGGCACGATGGATGCGCGCGAGCAAGGCGCGATCACACCATTGGATCCCTGCGCCCGGCGTGAACCGACCTTCCATCACCACGCCTTCACGTGCCAGCACGGCGAGTGCCGCCTCGACCTCCGCCGCCGCGACGCCGAGGCCAGTGGCGACGTCCTGAGGCGTCGCCGGTCCGAGGATCTGCATGCGACTGCGCACGAGCTCGACCAGAGCCGAATCGCGGGTCCAGTCGCGTGCGGCATATTCCAGCGGTGGCTCCACCGGTGGCACCCGTGCGGCGCCCGAATGAACGGTGCCGACCACCGGTAGGCGTTCCGCGGCAACCCACACGCCTTCCGTCGGTCCCTGCATCGCGACGCACGTCGCGCGCCCGTCGGCGGCGAGCGCTTCGAGCCATTGCGTCCATCCCGGACCCGCGCGTACTTCCGCCACGGTCAGCAGGCCAGCTCCGCACAGCGCGTCGTGCAACTCGTCGGCATTGGTTGCAACGGGCCACGCGTCGGCGCGCACCCGCTCGATCGCCGCCATGTCGAGGCTACCCAGGTCGGCGGCGCTGGCCGTGTCCAGCCAGCGCCGGGCCATCACCGCCTGGGTACGGCGTTCCTCGAGCGGGGCATCGTCGAGATACGCATACGGGCGGGCATTGAGAATCTCCATCGCCAGCGGCGACGGCATGGTCAGCTCGCGTGTGACTACGCGACATGCACCGCTCTCGATGCGGCGCAGGAGCGTCTCGAGGCCCTCGACGTCCATCGCCTCGTTCAGGCAGTCGTGCAGCGCCTGCCGCACTAGCGGATGATCGGGTACCTCGCGCGCCCCCGCGACGTTTTCCGCGCAGGCGATCTGGTCCGGGAATACCGCGGCGACCAGGTCCTCGGCGCGCATCCGCTGCAGCGGCGCGGGAACCTTCTTGCCACCGCGAAAGCGCGGCAGCGCCAGCGAGGTGGTCGCGATCCAGCGCCAACGCGCGGTGAACATCGGCGCCGTGAGTACCGCCTGGGCGAGGACCTCGCGCACCGAGCTCGAATGCAGATAGCGCGGCACCTCGTCCAGCGCAAAGCTGTGGCTGGTGGAAAGCGACAGCACGATCGCGTCCTCGGTCGCGGCGGCCTGCAGTTCGAAATCGAACTTGAGGCAGAAGCGCTTTCTTAGCGCGAGACCCCACGCGCGATTGATGCGACTGCCGAACGGCGCGTGGATGACGAGCTGCATCCCGCCGGATTCGTCGAAAAAACGCTCCAGTACGATGGTGTCCTGGGTCGGCAGCACGCCCAGCGCGGCCCGCGCCGTCGCCAGGTATTCGACCAGCTGGCTCGTCGCCGCCGGATTGGCGTCGCGGGTCGCAGCGAGCCCTCGGGCGACGTCTGTACCCGACGGGCCGTGTTCCAGCGCCGCCGCGACATCCGCGCGCAGGCGAGACACCGCCGCCGAAAGCTCGTCGCTGCGGCCCGGGGCCTCGCCCAGCCAGAACGGAATCGTCGGTGGCAGGCCATGCGCGTCCTCCACCCGCACCCGCCCGGCCTCGACGCGCTGGATCCGGTAAGACGCGTTGCCGAGCTGGAAGATGTCGCCGGCAATGCTTTCGACCGCGAAGTCCTCGTTGACCGTGCCGACGAGCTGCCCGGCAGGCTCGAGGACCACGTCGTAGTCCGCATTGTCCGGGATCGCGCCGCCGGAGGTGAGCGCGGTCATGCGGGCGCCGCGGCGTCCGCGCAGCCTGCCGTGCACCGCATCGCGGTGGACGTACGTCCCGCGGTGGCCCTGGCGCGTGCTGAAGCCGTCGGCCAGCATGCGCACGACTTCGCGATAGGTTTCAACGGTGAGGTCGCAATACGGATAGGCGCGGCGCACGAGCTCGTAGAGCGCCGCCTCCTCCCAGTCCTGCGCGGCGACTTCCGCGACGATCTGCTGGGCGAGGACATCGAGCGGCGCGACGGGAATAGCGAGCCGGTCGAGCTCACCACGCGCGACCGCGTCGAGCAGTGCCGTGCATTCCACCAGCTCGTCCCGCGACAGCGGAAAGAGCCGCGCCTTGGGCACGCCGTCGACCTGGTGCGCGGCGCGGCCGGCGCGCTGCAGGAAAGTCGAGATCGCGCGTGGCGAGCCGAGTTGACACACGAGCTCGACGTCACCGATGTCGATGCCGAGCTCGAGCGATGCGGTCGCCACCAGCACCTTGAGCTCGCCGCGCTTCAGGCGCTGCTCCGCCGCGAGGCGCAGCTCCTTCGCCATGCTGCCGTGGTGGGCCGTGACCTGCTCCGGACCGAGCAGCTCGGACAGGTGCCGTGCCGCACGCTCGGCCATCCGCCGGGTATTGACGAACACCAGCGTGGTCCGGTGGTCCTGGGCCAGCAGCGCGAGCCGCGCGTAGACCTCCTTCCACACGTCGGTCGACATGACCGCCGACAGCGGCGAGGACGGAACGTCCAGAGCGAGATCGCGCGGCCGCACGTGGCCGGTGTCGACGATCGCGCAGGCGTCCTCGGCGGCACGCGTGCCGACCAGGAAACGCGCCACCTCCTCGATCGGCTTTTGCGTGGCCGACAAGCCGACCCGCGAGGGCGGCCGCGCGGCGATGGCCGCAAGGCGCTCGAGCGACAGCGCCAGATGGCTGCCACGCTTGTTGCCGGCGAGAGCGTGGATCTCGTCGACGATCACCGTGCGCGTGGTGGCGAGCATCCGCCGGCCCGATTCCGAGCCCAGCAGCACGTACAGCGATTCGGGCGTCGTGACCACGATGTGCGGCGGGCGCTTGCGCATGCTGGCCCGCTCCGCCTGCGGCGTATCCCCCGTGCGCACCAGGGTGCGGATCGGCACGTCCGGATCGCCGCGCGCGGCGAGCGCAGCGCGAATGCCGGCGATCGGCGCGGCGAGGTTCTTCTGGATGTCGTTGGACAAGGCCTTGAGCGGCGAGACGTAGACCACGAAGGTCTCGTCGGGCAGCGGCGCCTCGATGCCCTGCTGAACCAGGCTGTCGATGGCCGCGAGGAACGCCGCGAGGGTCTTGCCTGATCCCGTCGGCGCCGCGACCAGCACATTGCGCCCGCGCTGGATCAGCGGCCAGGCACGTGCCTGGGCTTCCGTGGGTTCGCGGAAGTGGCTGCGAAACCAGGAATCGACGGCAGGATGGAAGGCAGCGGCAGTCACGGAGGATTCAGAAGGACCATCATCGGGGCCGACCCTGGCATCGATTGACCTGCGATCGTACCGCTTGGTTCGTGCCGGGTACCGGTGGACCAAGAGGCCCGGACGCGCATTCGGGCGCGCGCAACCGGTTACGCCCCAATGCTCGAGCCGCGCCACGTGGCAAGCTCATCGCCGCGACCCCGCATTGTGGCTACAGCACAACATTCCCATCGCTCGCGGACCGAAATTGCCGGGCTCGCAGGCCCCATGCCATTGACCGGGCGTATTGTCGCGCCTACCGCTTCCACCCCACCAGGAGAGTCGCAAATGCAGCGCCCTGCCGTGCTCTTTACCAGTTTCGCTCTGCTGTTGTTCGCCGTTTCCGCCCGCGCCGCAACCATCACGGACTGCTGCGACTGGGCGAGTGGCTGGGCGTTTGGATCCTATACCGTGGCCGGCGCGGGTACCGCCAGCGCCACGGTGGAAGCCACGGGCGGCAACCCCGGAGCGCGGCTCAATATCACGACCGTCACGCCGACTGGAGCCGACACCGCCTACGGCACGGCGCTGCTCACGACCAGCACGACGGCAGCGCCCGCGGCTGGCGCGGCCTTTACCCTGAGCCTCGACGTACTG
Organism: Casimicrobiaceae bacterium; assembly: GCA_039915505.1. Lineage (GTDB taxonomy): Bacteria > Pseudomonadota > Gammaproteobacteria > Burkholderiales > Casimicrobiaceae > CAIWHR01. Next base: position 28,840 of record JBDSND010000059.1, on the reverse strand, counting down.
AGCGGCGCCGGCGGGTTCGGCCAAGGCCAGGGCATCCAGCTTCTGGTCGGACAGGCCGGCTCGATCTATGCGCAGTCGGTCGGCATTACCGGGTTCCCCCTGGCCAGTTTCACGACGATCAACTTCCCCGGAAATTTCAACGCCGGCGCATTCACCCGGATCTCGGGTGCCGGTCCAGCCACGCCGAGCTTCGACGGTGTGACCGCGACGACGTACGGGTTCGCCGCCGGCAACAACATGAGTGCCACCCTGACGCAGTATTACGACAATTTTCGGCTGGTGATCCCGTCCATCGGCGGGCCCGCGGTGAGCAGCCCTGCGGCGAACATTCCCACCCTTTCGGAATACGGACTCGTCGCACTCGGCCTGTTCATTGCAGGCCTCGGGATGATCGGCCTGCGCCAGCGTCGCTGATTCGCCGCACGGCCCCGCGGGATCAGCCGAATCGCCTCGCAGCGCTCGGTCGCTGCCGGGGTACTCGAGGTCGCGTATCTCGAGAGCGGTCCCGCACAGGGACCGCCTGTCGTCCTGCTCCATGGCTGGCCCTCGGACGTGCACGATTGGGTGACGTCGCGCCGGCGCTCGCCTCGCAGAGCTTCCGGGCGCTGGTGCCCTGGCTGCGAGGCTTCGGTCTCACCCGGATCCGGGATCCATACGAGCACCGCGTAATCGCAACCGCCGGGCACTTCCTGCCCCGCGGATCGGCGGAGGAAGTCGTGAAGGCGATCACGTCACTGGCGCACCGCTAAGGGAACGCGCTGCGCGGCGCCTCGTCTTCCGCGGGGCGGGGCGCCAGGGTCAATCGAACGAACAGCGGGGCTCGCCGATCTCGAATACCCCCAGCTTGCGGTGCACGGGAGACTCGTCGGCACCGAGGAGAAACATCGCCTTCGCACCCGAGGCATTGACCACGCGGATGCTGGCGAAGCCGGGCGCACAAAAGGTGTCGCCCTGCGCGAGGGCGAGCGCGACGCCATTGACCTCGGCGCTGCCGTGGCCCTCGACCACGTGAAAAACCTGGGCAGGGGACATGCGCCGCAACGCCTGCTCCTCGCCCGGACGCAGCATGACTGCGGAGAAAGCGATCGTGTCGAGGCAATCGCCGCCGGTCTCGGGATTGATGTACGCGACCTCGACGAGCTGGTCGTGCGCCGACTCCTTGGCGATTGCCTCCAGGGTCTCGCGGGTGCGCTTCCAGTCGTAACGCAGCTGGGGATGGCGCGCATTGCTGCGCTCGCCCTTCACCCGCCGCACCACGCTCGCGCCATACACCGCCGGTGCGCGCGGGTGTGGCTGGGATTCGCCGGGCGTCACGTAGGAGACGTCGAGATACACCATGACCGGGAGGTCCAGTACGTCCAGCCAGATGAACGGGCCCTCTCCGTCGTGCCGGTGCTCGTGCCAGAGGCCCGTCGGAGTCAGCACGAGGTCGCCCGGCTCCATGGGGCATCGCTCTCCGCCGACGATCGTGCAAGCCCCCGAGCCTTCGACCACGATGCGCGCGGCATTCGGCGTGTGCCGATGGGTCGGCGCGGTCTCGCCAGGCAGCACGAGCTGCATACCAAGGTAGATCACACTCGACGCCTGCAGGTTGTCGAGACCACGTCCCGGATTTGCCAGCACAAGCACGCGCCGTTCCGCCTTGTCCATCGGCGTTAACTCGCCGGCGCGCAGCAGCAGGGGCCGGATCGTTTCCCAGCGCCAGTGCGTGGGTGCCGTGAGGGTCTTGGCGGCCCCGGGTGGCAGCAGCGAGCGCAGGCTTGGCCACAGCGGTACCAGGTTGGCGGCGCGCAACGACGCCACGTATTCGGTGGGCAGCTCGTCCAGCGTACCCAGGGCGTGCTCGGCGAGATCGTTCATGGCAGGACCCGCGATCGGCAAAGACTGAAGTTTACCGCGCTTGCCACTCAGCTCACCTCGGCAATGCGCGCGCTGGACCGAGGTTCCGCGAGGGGTCGTCGTCGATGCACGCAGGTGCGCACGCGGCGGAAACTGCGGCGGCAACTCCGAACGACGAGCAGGCGGCCGCGGCGGATGACGTGCGTCTGGGTGGGGACCCGAGGCAAGGCGTCCGCGCGCCAATGCCACTACAGCGTTTAGGTCGACACGAAGGCCCGCTCGATCACGTAATCGCCGGGCTCGCCCACGTGCGGCGAGATGCCGAAGCCCAGTCCGTCGAGCAGTGCGGAGAGCTCCTTCAACATCGCCGGGCTGCCGCATACCATCACCCGGTCGTCAGCGACGGTGAGTTGTGACTCGCCAATGTCCGTGCAGAGCTTGCCGCTCTCGATGAGGGTCGTGACCCGGCCCTGGAACTTGAATCGCTCACGGGTGACCGTCGGGTAGTAGATTAGCTTCTCCCGCACGTGCTCGCCCAGGTACTCGTGATCGGCGAGGTCCCACTCGATGTAGTCGCGATAGGCGAGCTCGCTGCGCCGACGCACACCGTGCACCAGTACGACCTTCTCGAAACGCTGGTAGGTTTCCGGATCCATGATGAGACTCATGAACGGCGCCAGCCCGGTACCGGTGCTTAGCATGTACAAGCGGCGACCAGGCTTCAGGTCGCGCAGTACGAGCGTGCCGGTCGGCTTGCGGCTCACCAGCACCTCGTCGCCGGGCTGCACGTGCTGCAGGCGCGAGGTGAACGGCCCGTTTTGCACCTTGATGCTGAGGAACTCGAGATGCTCCTCGTAGTTGGCGCTGGCGATGCTGTAGGCGCGCAGCATGGGCTTGCCATCGACCTCGAGGCCGAGCATCACGAACTGGCCGTTCTCGAAGCGGAAGGCCGGATCGCGCGTGGTGCGGAAGCTGAAGACCGCGTCGTTCCAGTGATGGACGTTGAGGACGCGCTCGGTACCGAGAATGGCCATGGGAGTCTAATGCGGCGGTCGGCCGCCGGCGCCACTGCCGCGGTCGACCGCCTGAACGCTCTGGTGTCGAGGGTGCCGGGCGCTACGCCGCCGGGTTGGGATAACGCGACTGGATGGCGGCGATCGCAGCCTGCACGTCGGGTGTGAGCGTCCCGTCCGCAGCGGCAATGTCCTCGGCGAGCTGGGCCATGCTGGTCGCGCCGACGATCACGGCCCCAAGGTACCAGCGGCTGCACACGTAGCCCATCGCGAGCTCGACGAGGGTGAGCCCGCTGCGCGCCGCGAGCGCCGCGTATGCCTCCATGGCCTCCACCACGAGCGGCTGGCGGAACCGGGCGCCGGCATTGTCGAAGCGCACCAGCCGGGCGTCTGCCGGGCGTGCACCGCCGCAGTATTTACCGGTGAGCATGCCGGCCGCCAGGGGGCTGTAGGCCAGCAGCGACATCCCCTCGCGATAGAGCGCCTCGGCAAGGTCGCCCTCGACACTGCGCGATACCAGGCTGCAGCTGTTCTGCACCGTCGCCGGACCGGGCACGCCCAGCTCACGCGCAGCAACCTGGAACGCTGAGATGCCCCACGCGGTTTCGTTGGAAAGCCCGTAATGACGGATCTTCCCCGCTTTCAAGAGTGCGCCCATGGCCTCGACCTGCTCGTGGATGGCGGGACCAGCCCGCTCCTTCGCCGGTTCGAACTCGCTCGTCCCGAACATCGGCACGTTGCGTTGTGGCCAATGAATCTGGTAGAGGTCGATGTGCTCGATCCCGAGGCGCGCGAGACTCGTGTCGCACGCTTCGGCGATGTTGGCGCGGGTGAGGTCGGTGCGGCCGTCGCGAATCCAGTCGCGCCGCCCGGGACCTGCCACCTTGCTGGCGATCACCAAGTCATCGCGCCGGTGCCGGGCCAACGCCTTGGCGAGCAAGGCTTCAGTGCGGCCCTGCGTCTCGGCGCGAGGCGGGATCGGGTACATCTCGGCCGTATCGATGAAGTTGATGCCCTGGGCGACGGCATAGTCGAGTTGCTCGCAGGCATCATGCTCGGTGTTCTGCTCGCCCCAGGTCATGGTGCCGAGGGCAATCTTGGACACGCGCAGGTCGGTGCGCGGCAGGACGTGATCGTGCATTGGATCCTCGTGGTTCGCGGCCATTGTGCCACGAAGGTGTGCGTCGCCCGGACATCGGCGATCGCCGTGGTCAGCGCGTTACGTCGCTGCCAAGTCCGGGAGTTGCGGCACGGCGCGCACCGAAAGCACGCCGTGGATGCCGGCAAGGGTGGTGATGACCTCGACCGGGATCGCACTGTCGAGGTCGACGAGGGTATAGGCCATCTCGCCGCGCGACCGGTTCACCATGTCGTGTATGTTCAGCCCGGCGCACGCCACCGTCGACGAGATCTGACCGAGCATGTTCGGCACATTGGCGTTGGCGATGGCGAGCCGGTGCGGTGACTCGCGCGGCATGTCGACGGCGGGAAAGTTCACCGCGTTGCGGATCGTGCCTTCCTCCAGGAAATCGCGAACCTGGTCCACCACCATCACCGCACAGTTCTCCTCGGCCTCAGCCGTTGACGCACCCAGGTGGGGCAGAGCGACGATGTTGCGCTCACCCCGGAAGCGAGGGTCGGGAAAGTCGCACAGATAGGCGCCAAGACGCGCCGCGCGCACGGCGGCGAGTACGGCGATCGGGTCGACGATTTCGTCTCGTGCGAAGTTGAGCAGGATCGCCCCGTCCCTGCAGATTGCGAGCTGCCGGGCATCGATCAGGTAGCGCGTCGCGGGCAGGAGCGGCACGTGCAGGGTGATGAAATCGGCCCGCCGCAGGAGCTCGTCGAGGGTGGAGACGCGCTGCAGTCGCGTCGGCAGCCGGCGCGATGGGTCGGCGCTCGTTTCCGGATCGTAACCGACCACCTGCATCCCGAGCGCCGCTGCCGTGTGGGCCACCAGGGCCCCGACCGCTCCGAGACCGACCACTCCGAGCGTGCGACCCGCGATTTCAACCCCCGAGTACGCGCGCTTGCCGGATTCGACCCGCGCCATGTATTCGCCGGGGTCCGCCTGCAGTCCCTCCACGAAGCGGGTTGCCGCCACGAGCTGGCGAGCGCCCATCAGCAAGGCGGCAAGCACCAACTCGCAGACCGCGTTGGCGTTCGCACCGGGCGCATTGAAGACCGGAACGCCACGCCGCGAGAGCTCGAAGACCGGGATGTTGTTGGTTCCGGCACCGGCGCGTCCTACGGCCTTGACGGACGCCGGCACGGCCCCTATGTCGAGCTCCGCCGAACGCAGTACGATCGCGTCCGGCTCGGCGACGCTGCTGCCTACTTCATAGCTCCGCTCAGGCAGACGCGCGAGGCCGCGCGGCGCGATGTGATTGAGGGTGAGGACGCGATAGCGGCGCATCGGGCGTTGGAGAGGACGGCGCCCAAGGCGCGGGCGCGGGCGCGGCGCCCGTTAGCCGGACGCGCGCGCTGCTGCCGGTCAGGCGCGGCGGGCGACCGCCTCCTGGGTCGATGTCGATCCGCGCGTCGCCGCCGCTGCCTCGCCAGCACGCTCGATCTGCTGCACGTCCCCGGAAAGCACGCCGCCCTCGGCGACGACCAGGCTGCCGTAGCGAATCGTACCGCTGACGCGTCCCGACCCGTGCACCACCAGCCGGGTGCGCGCGGTCAGCTCGCCGGTGAATTCGCCATGCACCTCGGCGATCTCGATGTGGGCGGTACCCTTCAGGGTTCCCTGCTTTTCGATTTGCATCGCCCGGCTGTGCACCGTCGCTTCGACATTGCCCTCGATCACCAGATTGTCGCAGTCCGAGACTTCGACGCCCTTCAACTTGATGCTGGGCCCCACCGAGAGGGTGCTTCCCTGGGGGTTCGCTTGAGTACCGGCGGCTACCGGGCCCGCCTTTGGGATCGCTGCGGTGGTGGGCGCGGCAGTCGGCGCGGGCGCCGCGGGTGCAGCCGGGGTCGAGGGACCGGCGCTCGCGGGCTCGGCTCTCGTCGCGCTCGGCGCACGCGGCGTCGCTGCGGCCGAGGGGCTCGACGACGGCGCCTGCGGCGGCTCGTACAACGCAGGCTTGAGGGCGAACTTGCCGGCGTCCTTGGGATCGGGTGCGCCGTCGCGGCGGTTGAAATTCAGCATGGGAGCTCCTTTGGCGATGGGGGAAACGAAGGCCTGATGCCCTGCGGCGATCATGACGTTGTCATGATGCGCCCGCGTGGGCATAGGTGCAAGCCGTTCGTTGCGAAACGCGCAATGTCAGGACTATCGGATGGCGCGCCGCCGCCAGACCGGTTGTACCCCCGCCGGGCGGTGCTGCACTCAATCCTCGATGCGAAAACCCACCTTCAGCTTGACCTGGAAATGCGCGATCGCGTCGTTCTCGACGTGACCCCGGGTCTCCATCACTTCGAACCAATCGATGTGCTTAATCGTCTTGGATGCCTTGCTGATGGCGTTGCGGATCGCATCGTCCGTGCCCTTGGGCGAGGACCCAACGAGTTCGACGAGCTTGTAGGTCTTGGCGCTCATGATGATTCCCTCGACACCGCAGGAGGTGCACGTTACCGCACACCCGCACCGTGCGTCAAAGATGCCGCGCCGCCCGCCGGCACGCGGCGACCGCACCGCCGCCCCAGCGCGGGGCAGTCGTGAACCCGCGGTCGGGTGATCCCGCAGCGGCTGCGCACGCACGATTCGCATGATCCTGCCAGGCCCCCGGGCGAGCCCGAAGGCACCGCCCAGGAGGCGATCGATCCAGCCCAGTCCCACTGCACGGATCGCCCGCGACAAGGTCATGGCGATCAGCCCGTTTTCGTTGAGCGTCGTCCTCGTTGCGCCTTGGTTGCAAAACGATTCCCCACGGCCCGAACGCGCGACACCTCGCCAGCAGGTCGTCTCGATACGAGCTTCGTTCCGGCGGCTGGAGCTTCGGGCCCATCGGACGCGGGGTTCTCCTACAGCCGTCCGGGAGATCGGCTGATGGCGCCCGCCAACTGTGGTCTGCATGATGTAGCGACCATGGAGGCGAGCCTTCGCCGTCCCCACCGTCGCACCGGAGAACCCCAATGCCCTTCACCCGCCTTGCCTTCGCAGCCGCCCTCCTGGGTCTGACCATGAACGCTCAAGCGCAGCGGATCGAGATCAGCAGCCAGTCGCTCGGCACGGTGGTGGTCACGCCAGCTCCGATCTCCGGTTCGGCCTCGACCGGGCGGCAGGCCGGAACCTCTCCGCGCGCCCGCAATGGCGTGGATTTCGGCTTACGTCGCAATCCGGATGGTTCGCTGTATGACCCCCTGGACCCGCGTCAGAATCCGCCGGCAGCGACCACCCCGACCACTGGCAACCGTACGGCAGGCGCAGGAGCGCAGCTCGCCGACAACGACGTCGATCTGCGTGATGCCGGCGGAGGGATCGCGCCGAGCAGCCGCTATGGCTATGCGTCACCGGAATCCGCCGGCGCCCCGGTCGACATCGTCGACGTGCCGATATCCGGCCTCGTCCCCGCGTCGGTGCCGCGCGGGCGTGGTTCCGTCACTGGCCGTACGGCGTTGGCACCCCGGGACGCTGGAGTTCGGGGCGACCGCCCGGCACGCTGACCGTACGCCACTGTCCGAACGACCACGCCGGCGTCGCGCCGGCCTGACCCTTGCCCCGCGTATATTGTTTCCGCAATGGCGGCATGTGTGACGTCGGGCACTCTACTGCCGACTCGCATGATCGTCGACTGGCTGATCGTGGTCGCGGGCCTCATCGGCCTCACCCGATGGCGGGCCCGGGCGACATAGGCGCGCGCCAGCGCCTCCTCGGCCGTTATCGGCAACGTCGCTGCCGAGACAGCGCCCGCAGGTTTCATTACGATGCAACGACAGCTCGACGGCCATGGGCTCCTCCATTCGTCGCAATCCCCAGAATCCTGGTTCGCCTCAGCGCGCGAACCCATCGGGATGAAGTTCGAGCAGGCGGGTGGGGCTGCGGCGGAATTTTCGGGGCAGGTTCCGGGGCCGCGGCACGGGGTCCCTAGACCTGCGGAGTGCGCAGCACCGCGAGCGCCTTGGCCCATCGGGCCATCTCGGTCAACATCGCCTTCGCCGCGTCCGCCTGAGCAGGCGGCGGCTCGAAAACACCCGTCTCCTTGTTCATGTGGGTGGCAAAGAACGGGATGTTCACGGCCTCGAGCATAGGCATCATCCGCAATGCCACCACCACGAGCTTGGCCATCTGCAAAGCCCTCGTGCCGCCGGCCACCCCGCCGTAGCTCACGAATCCGACGGGCTTGTACGCCCATTCGTGCACGAGGTAGTCAAGGGCATTGAGCAACGAAGGCGGCGCGCCATGGTTGTACTCGGGCGTGACGAACACGAAAGCGTCGGCACGCGCGACCGTCACGCTCCAGGCCTTGGTGTGATCGCCGCGGTATTGTCGCAGCCGCGGGTGCGCTGGCTCGTCGAACAGTGGCAGGTCGACCTCGGCGAGGTCCACCACCTCGACAGTGAAGGCGTCGTGAGCGCGGGCGATCGCTTCAAACCAACGGGCGACGTGGTCGCCGGAACGTCCTTCACGCGTGCTGACGATAATGATCTCGAGGTGCATGGCCTTCTCCGCTGGGCGCTGTTCGCTGTGCTTTGACTGTGCCGTCAAACGTCGAGCAGATAGCTCTTGCTGTCCTCCAGGAAATGCGGGCCGGCATCGGAACGCACGGCGGTGCCGACGCCTTCCGCGGTCAGCACCTCGAGCAGGAGCGCGTGCGGCACGCCGCCGTCGATGATGTGTACCGACTGCACGCCTTCCCGCACGGCAGTGAGTGCGGCGCGCACCCGCCGCTCCAGGGCGGGCTCGAGCCGATGGCCGGCGAGCAGTGCTTCGGTCTCGCGGGCCGTGAGGATATAGGCCAGCTTGCCGTCGGCACCTGGTACGCCTGCGACGTTGGTCATGAGCACGAGCTTCTCCGCACCGAGTTCGCGCGCAAGCCGCCCGGCAAGACGATCCGAGTTGATGTGGTACGCACTGCCGTCTGCGCCCACCCCGATGGGCATGATCACTGGCACGAAGTGACGCGAGAGCAGCAGTCGGATAAGACTGAGATCGATGCTTTCGACGTCGCCAACGAACCCCGGGTCCGGGGTAGCTGCACCTACCTGAGTCGGCAGCGCGAGCTTGCGCGCACGGATGAAACCCCCGTCCTGGCCATCCAGGCCCACCGCCGGACTGCCGTGCTTGTTCAGCAGTCCGGTGAGCTCCTGGTTGAGCTCTCCAAGCACCATCTCGACGACATTCAAGGTCGTCTCATCGGTGACCCGCAAACCGTCGTGCTTCGCCGGCGGTGTGCCCATCTGCAGCAACAGGCGATCGATCTGCCATCCGCCGCCATGGACCACGATCGGCTGCATGCCCACCAGCCGCAGCAGGGCCACGTCGCGCGCGAACCCGGCCTTGAGCTCGGGATCGGTCATCGCCGCGCCGCCAAAGCGGATCACCAAAACCTTGCCATGATAGGCGCGAATGTAAGGCAGTGCCTCGGCGAGGATTCGGGCCTTGACGGCGGGATTCATGGGAGCGGTCCGTGTGAGCCGGGGAATTATACGGCGGCAACGACGGGAGGGCTGGCGGGCGCCGCATCCCAGTTCGTGTACCTCCTACACCGACAGGGGTGTTCCGCCGATATCTGGGATCCAAACTCGAGTGGCCTGAAGAGGCGGCGCTGACGCGACGTATGATCGCCGCGAGGAGTAACGCTTGCGCTCGAGCGTGTACCGCTCCGCTCTTCCAGCACCCATTATTGCTGTTTCGGTCAGGGAACGTTCCCCTGGTCCACGAGGCGAATGAGGCCGGATGGCTGGCACGGGGTACTCGTGCCTCCGATTCCGCTCGGCAATACACCCGCGCGCTCATGTGTCCGGCGGAGCCGAGCGACGCAAACGCGCAAGGCGCGGCGCTTCGTGTCTCCCGATGCTGCTCACAATAAATGCGACGCCATCGTGCACCGGAAGTCTTATCGAACCCTACTGCGCAGTCCCAGTCAGCTCAGGGTGCCATTGCTACGCCACGGCTTCGCAGCCGACGTAGAGGGTGTGCCATCGTTGCCGATAGGCGGAATCTCGGAATACGGCTCAAGGGGCCGGTTGCCCGGCACTTCCGCATTCGGGAAAGACGCACTGTGCGCCGGACCGCGCGACGGCGTGCCATCGTCACCGATGCGCGGTGCCCCTGGGCGCGTCTCGAGTGCCCAGCCCCGTCCTGATTCGCGCGTGGCCATGCTCTGAGCGGGGCCGTCCTGGGCGAGCGCCCGGCGGGCGAGCGCGCTCGCCGCACCCGCGAGGAGCCAGCCGGTGAGGCCGCGCCGCGCGACCCCGTACAGCGCGAACATGCCGCCGGCCAGGAGCGCGGCCATGCGTGCCGCCGGTGACCAAGCGTCGCCCGCGCTGCGCCGCCTGCGCCCTTCGCCCTGCAGGCTAGGAACACCGTTGCCGTCCTCGTGCAGGTCGAGATGGTTCTCTATAGCCTCCACACCCGGCACGTCGTGTACGCAATCGAGCAGTTCACGCACTTCCGACACGAGGATCGGTCCGCTCAGCACCACCGTATCGCCACGCACACCGACCTGAATGGCGTGGGGATGCGTCACGATGTGGCCCATCGCGCTCCGGACTCGCTCGATCAGCCGCAACTCGTCGAGGCTTCCGTTGCCGCGCTCGTGCCGATGGGCCAACCGGGCATTGACGCCGTGCAAACGATTGCCCGCATCGCGAGCGGCCTGATGGGCGAGATGGGTGGCGTCGTGCGCCACTCGCTGCAGCCGATCGGAAACGATGGCCCGGCGCCTGCGCCCCTTGTCAGGATCGAGCAGGTACATCGCCGCGGCGCCAACCGCGAGTCCCTGAACGAGCCGTTGGAATCCGTGCGAGCGATGGTGTCCCATGGTCTTCTTTACTCCTTCGATTCAGAAAAAAACGCCACGGTAAGCGCGTATCACGCGATCCTGGCGCACCGTTGCAGCCGATCATGCGCCGTATAGCAAGGCGCATGCCACGCGCCCATCACTAGATGCCGCGCCATGGCGGTCGGGCGAAGCTGCCAACCGGTCCGACGAAGCCTCGCCTCGCCCGAGGGGCGACCGGCGTTCCCAGGCAGCCGGCGCCACTCCGATGCGTCCGTCAGGGACGTTGGCCGGTGTTTTGGCGTGTGAACAGGATCCACGCGGCGTTGAACTCGGATTCATTCAGCCGGCCGTCATGATTCTGGTCGGACTGGTCAAAGATCTTGCCGAAACCATCGAGTTGCGCGCTGTCCTCGCGGGTCACGAAGCCCTTGTTGGCGCTATCGAGCTTCGCGAAGGCCGACGCCGGCAGTTCCGACTTGTTGGGCATGATGCCGTGGGGCATGGCGATCGGGGCACTCGCGCTGGCCGCCGCGGCCGCGGCTGCAACGTCTGCCGACGGCGCGCTTTGCGCGAGCGCGACTGCCGACCAAACGAAGGCGCCGAACAAGAGGATGGGTGCCGCGAGCGTGGGTACGGCGAGCCTGGGCGCTGCGGCCCGAAGCATGGGCTCGTCCATGAAACCTCCTTAGATAGGGTGAAGTAAGGCTTGCCGGGACCAATGACCCGGCACGATGACCTTTGGACGCCGCCGCAGGAAGTGGGTTCCGGGCAATCGGCGCCGACCATCATCCTGGCCCTTACCCTCCGATTAGCCCCGTCGCAGGCATTCAGCGTCCCGTGCTCCGCGCGCCGGATTTTGTCGGCACGCGCGACGGCGTCTGAGGTTTGGGTTTTCGCGAGCGTTGGGATGGGTTTTTCGCCGCGGGCTGGTACCCGGACGTCGAGCCTTCTTCGGCTCGGTGAAACCTCCCGACGCCGACCAGGTAGCCGACTGCGGGGACGGATGAGGGCACACTGGGCAAACAGGATCCGTCCGCCACAGCGTCGCCAGGGCGGGCCGTCCGGGCTTCGAGCACGGTCACGAATGCGCGAAAGATTTCCGCTTCGGTAATGACGCCGACCACCCGCCCGCCACGGTCCACCACCGGCAGACCGCCGACGCCTCGACGCGCCATCACACTCGCCGCGTGGGTCACTGGAGCGTCATCACGAACACTGACGACGTTGTGCTGCATGACCGCTGCGAGGCGCACAACGCCGACGGTCTCGAGCACGGCCCGCAGCAGATCGCGCTCGGCCAGCATGCCGGCGATGCGATCGTCGTGATCGAGCACCGGGATGTGACGCAAGCCGCACTCGTGCATCAGCCGCAATGCGGCATGGGCATCGGCATCGATGCGCAGGATGGCGGGGCGCGGCGTCATGTAGTTGCGTACGATCATGGCGGCTCGGGACGATGTTGGCTCATGGGTTGATGACAGCATGCGCGCGAACACCACACGCTTGCCGATCGCGCGATCCACGACCAGCGCCAGGGCCCGGGTGGTCTCGCGCATCGACTGCTCGACGGTGCGCTCGCGCGCGTACCGCATGACGATGCCGATGACCACCGCCGATCGCGATCGGCGGTGCACACCGCCACAACGAGCAGGATGAGCCGGGTACCGATGGTCATGGCCGGGGGTCTAAGCGATCGGGACGCGCCGGCAGCGCGAGGGGTGCGATGCACGCGATGCGGGCGGGTGTCATGGCCCCGGCGAGTCTAAGCGGCGCGCGCAATCGCGGTCAAACCCCGACATCAGCCCGCGCCGCGCCGATGCAGCGCGAGCGCGAGCGACGCGGCCGCGAACGCGAATGCACATACCGCCCACCAGCCGAGATGGGTGAACGCCGTGCTGGCGACGAGAGCGCCGGCCGCGTTGCCACCCCAGATATGTGCCGCGAACACGGTGTTGAGGCGACTGCGTGCGCTCGGATCCACCGACGTGACGAGCGTCTGGTTGGCCACCATCGCGGCGCGCAGGCCGCAGTCGAGCAGCACGGCGCCCACCACCAAAGCCACTACCCACCACGCGCCGAGGGCGAACACCGCGAACGCAGTCATGACAAGCGCGATCCCGACCGCCACCACGAGGTTCACGCCTTGCCGGTCCGTCCAGCGCCCCGATGCACGCGCGATCAAGATGCCCGCCGCCCCTGGAATGCCGATCAGCCCGGCCGCGGTCGGGCCGAGGCCATGCAAGTTATGGAGCATCGGCGCGATGGTCGCCCAGAATCCGCCGTAGCCCATGCCGAGCAGGAACTGCGTCACCGAGGCGCGGCGCAGCGGCGCGTTGTGAAGCAGGAGCGCGAGCAGCGATGCGATCAATGCCCGGTAGCGATGGTTCGTACTGACGGGCGTATGCGGCAGCCAGGCGATCAGCGCGACCCCGACCGTGACGAGCATCACCACCGAGATGGCGTACATCCAGCGCCAGCCGAGCGTCGCCGCCACCACGCCACCGGCCACGCGCGCGAAGAGGATGCCGAGGAAGAGTCCCGACAGCACGGTCCCAACCGCCCCGCCCCGCGCATCGGGTGGCGCGAGTTCGGCCACCAGCGGCACGACGTGCTGCGACAGGCTGGTGGCGATGCCCAGCACGAAGCTCGCCGCCCAGAGCATGGGCAGGGACGGCGCAGCGGCCATCGTCACCACCGCGACGACGAGGGTGGCGAGCTTGGCCAGGATCAGCACCCGCTTGTCGTAGCGATCGCCGAGCGGGACCAGGAGCACGGTGCCTGCCAGGAAGCCGGCGAACGAAAGCGTCGGGATCCAGCCGACCGCCGCGGCCGTGGCGCCGAACTCGGCGCGAATGCGCTCCAGCATCGGCGTCTGGAAGTGCATCGCCGAAGCGGTGGTGAATACCGTGATGGCCAGAAGTCCCATGAGGCCGCGCGAGAGGCGCGGCGCGGCATGGCGGGCGGGCGGTTTCAAGGCGAGGAGGCGGGAGAGATTGCAGAACGGGGTTGAATAACGGGGTTGAATAACGGGGTTGAAGCCGGGGATTATCGCAGGGCCCCGCCGGCGCCGGCGAATGCCGAGCGCTGCGTGGTCGGACGCTCGAGCCGCCGGACCCGACCCGTCCCAAGGGCGACGTACGCGGGCGTCCCCGGGGCTCGCCGCCCACGGCCGATGGGACCTTCAACCCTCGACGCTGAATTCCACCCGCGCCGGGCTGTCGGCACTGGCCGCCTCGCCTAGGCCGATGGCGCCGCGCCCCACCAGCACGGTTCCCTCGCGCCGGAGGTGGACCTCCGGCTGGCCTTCGAAGCGCACGAAGGTTCCATTGGCCGATTCATCGACCAGCACGAAGTTGCCTGCCGACGCGTGCACCCGTGCATGACGGCGCGACGTTGTGGGGCTCGCCACGACGAGTTCGTTCTGGGCATCGCGGCCCATGTGCGCTTCGGCGCCGTTGATCGGGATCGACAGGGTCCGGCCGCGATACTCCAGCCGCAAGGTCCGCACCGCGGGAGCTTCGGCCGGCGCCGCCGGCGCGCCGCCGCTCACCAGGGTGAGATCGCCGCGCCGACCCCAGAGGATTTCGTGCACGGTGACCTTGTGCGCGATGCCCTTGAGCTCGATCGGGTAGAGCTCCCGGGAGCAGGCGCGCAGCAACGGCAACAAGACATCGACCGTCGCGCGGTTGGTGAGTACCTGGCCGGGCATTGCCAGAGCCGCAATCCTCGCCGCCAGATTCACCGTGTCGCCGAACACGTCACCGCGATCCTCGAGAACCGGACCGAAGGCAACCCCAACACGCATCGCCGGCACGGTCGCGTCCGCGCTCCGGCGGCCTTCCAGCCGGACCTGAATGTCGCTCGCTGCGCTGATCGCGGCGTCGGCGTTGTCGAACACGCACAGCAACTCGTCACCGATGGCCTTCACCACGCGCCCGCCGTAATGCGTGGTGCTGGTGCGCACGGTCTCGAGGCAGAGCTCCACGGCGGCATGGGCGCGCGCATCGCCGAGCACCTCGAACAGATGGGTGCTGCCGCTCACGTCGGCAAACAGGACGCTTAGGGCCCGGGTGATGGGCTGCGCGCCCGACTGATCATCGGTAGTCAAGGCTGTCGTCGCGCGCGCTTGTGCCCGGCCAGAACGCTCAGCCCGTTCAGCCCGTTCAGCCCGTTCAGCCCGCTCAGCCCGGTCAGCGGGGTCAAGATGACGCGGCGGTAGTGCACGGCGGGGATCGCGATCATGCCGAGCTCGCGAGCGCAGCGGGGCGCGGTATGGCCATGCGCTCGCATCCGGACTGCCGGCGTGCTCGGCGGGCCGATAGGTCGTACCGCCCTTGTGTCCGCGCCTCGTTCACGTGAGGGATCGCTATTCACGGCGCCACCCGGTCGGGACGGAGGCGATAGATGCACTTGATGCCATCCCACTGATCGTTGAGCTGCGCGAGGTCGATCTGCAGCGCCAGGTCGAGATCGGCCCCGAATCCAGGTGCCTTGCCGAATCGCAAATACTCACCTTCCGGGGCGGGCATGAACGCCACACCAAAGTCACCGGCGTAATCGCCCAACGCTCGCAGCTCGGCACCGTCCCAGATCTCGACCAGCCGGGCGTATTCCGCGGGCAATCCGGGACGCAGCTCGTCGGCGTCGATCTTGGCCACGCCGCCGTCGTCGAGCACCCGCATGACGTGCCGCAAGACGTTGACCTTGTCGCCGAAATAGAGCCAGGCAACCTGGCTGAAGACGAGATCGAAGCTGCGGTCGGCAAACGTCAGACCCTGCGCGACATCGCCGTAGTGCAAGGTCGGCAGCCAGTCGGCGGGCGGCCGGCCGTCCACGGGCAAGAGACCGCGCTCGCGGGCGTTACGCACCATCACCTCGGCATCGCCATCGTGACGCACCCGGTTCAGCCCGTGCAACTCGACGCGTGGGCCGTAGCGTGCGCGCAGGTCGGCCAGAGCTGCGCCGTAGCCACAGCCGAGCTCGAGGATGCGGACCGTCTCGCGGTGAGCAAGCCTCGACTCGATCTCGGCATCGAGTCCGCCGACATGCCGATCGAGGTCGGTCGTGCCGCGCCCCCTCCAGGCAAGCTTCCGGCGGTAGGTCTCGTCTCGGATCACATCGACTCCGGTCGCGGGCATGGGGTTAGGGAGGGGTCGGGGTCGGGGTCGGCTGCAAGTCGGGACCGGAACACGCGGCGCCAAACGCGCGGCGGTGGACCTACCGGCGCTCGCGCTCGCCGCGCTTTTCGAGCGGCGCGCCCCCGCCGGTACCGGGCAGCACCCTGGGCCGTGCCACGCCGCCCTTGAGACCGGGGCCGGCCCCGCCGGTGCCACGTGACGGTTGCGCCCCGGTTTTGTCCAGTATGCTACGAACCTCGCGCAGGCGGTGGCAAACACCCCGGGCCGACTTCCTGTCCCGCCGACCGCAGCGCAGGCAAGGCGCGGCACCACCACACAACACTCCGGATGGTCAATCATCGAGGAGGCATCGTGGAACGACTGGACAACGCCCGCATCCTGATCTACAGCCACGATAGCTTCGGCCTCGGCCACTTGCGCCGCTGCCGTGCCGTGGCGCACGCGATCGTCGACCGGTTCAAGGGCGTGTCGGTGCTGATCCTGTCCGGCTCGCCCATCATCGGCAGTTTCGATTTCCGTCCCCGGGTCGACTTTGTCCGAATTCCCGGGGTGATCAAGTTGCACGATGGCGAATACCAGTCCCTCGGGCTGCACATCGAGCTCGACCAGACGATGGCCATGCGCGCCGCCATCATCAAGCAGACCGCGGAGAGCTTCCAGCCCGACGTATGCCTGGTCGACAAGGAGCCCCTGGGGTTGAGGGGCGAGGTGGCCCCTACCCTGCGCATGCTCAAGGCCAAGGGCTGCACCCTGGTGCTCGGGCTACGCGACATCATGGACGACCCCAAGCTGCTCCTCACCGAGTGGAAGCGCAAGCGCGCACTTCCGGCGTTGGAGCATCTCTACGACGAGATCTGGGTCTACGGCCTCGCCGAGTTCGCCGATCCCCTAGCTGGCGTCGCGTGCCCCGCGGCCGTGCGCGCCAAGATGACTTACACCGGCTACCTGCGCCGCACCGTGCCTCAGGCCAAGGCACCCGATTCTCCAGCCCGGCGTGATCCGTACGTGCTGGTTACGGTCGGCGGCGGCGACGATGGCATGGCCGCGATCGACTGGGTCCTGAGGGCCTACGAGCACGACCCGGGCATCCCCCATGCAGCCGTGATTATCACTGGGCCGTTCATGGCCCCGGAAGAGCAGCGTGCCTTCCGCGAACGGGCCGAGCGCATCGGCCGCATCGAGGTGCTGACCTTCGACACCCACCTCGAGCGGCTCATGCAGGGCGCGGTGGGCGTGGTCGCGATGGCCGGTTACAACACGTTCTGCGAGATTCTGTCGTTCGACAAGCGCGCCATCCTGATTCCGCGGGTGTTGCCGCGGCGCGAGCAAGTGATGCGCGCCCAGCGCGCCGACGAACTCGGCCTGGTGCGCATGCTGGACCCCGAAGGCGACCAGCCTGCGGCCGCCATGGCGGCGGCGTTGCGCGATCTCGACCGGCAGCAGGCGCCGTCGTCGGCGGGTGCCGACCGCATGCTGAACGGTCTCGACGTCATCACCGGGCTCATCGCCGACCATGTCGGCAGGGTCATGCCCCGTCGCCTGCGCGCCGGGGCGCGGTACTAGCCCTCGTCCCTCACCTTGGCTTCCTCCCTGCCCCCGCGGGCCATGCCCGCGGTCATGGTGTACGTGCAGCATCTGCTCGGCATCGGTCATCTCATGCGCGCCCGCAACATCGCCCAGGCGCTCGCCGACCGCGGCTGCGCGGTCCACCTCGTGAGCGGTGGCATGCCCGTCGGCGGACGGCTGCCTACGGGGGTCACGACCGTGCAGCTGCCGCCGATCAGGGTCGTCGACGCGAGCTTCACGCCGTTGCGCGACGCAGAGTTCGAGCCGATCGACGATGCGTATCGCGACCGGCGCCGCACGGCGCTGCTCGCGGCCTACGCGGCGGCTGCCCCGGATGTCGTGCTGTTCGAGACCTTTCCCTTCGGACGCCGGGCCTTGCGCTTCGAGCTGGTGCCGCTGCTCGAGCGCATTGCCGCGAAGCGGCCGCGCCCGGTGGTGCTCTCCTCGATCCGGGAGATCCTGCAGCTCCAGGACAGGGCCGACCGCGAACGGGAGATGCTCGACTGGGCGAATCGCTGGTTCGACGGCATCCTGGTGCACGGTGATCCACGCTTCGCGCGCTTCGAGGACACCTTCACCCTCGCCGCAGCCCTCGTCCCGGCGGTGCACTACACCGGATTCGTGCTCGACGATCATGTCGCCGAGTCGCCGGCGGACGACGCCGCGCGCCAGGAAGTCGTGGTCTCGGCGGGCGGTGGCGCTGTCGGTGTCGAGCTCCTCGCCACCGCCCTCGCCGCGCAACAGGAATCGCAGCTCGCCGCGCTCACCTGGCGGGTTCTGGCCGGACCGAACGTTCCTGCCGCGGGCATGGAACGGCTCGCGCGCGCTGCCGGACCGGGGGCGGTGGTCGAACGGGCCCGGGTGGACTTCCCGGCCCTGCTGCGCACAGCGCGCGTGTCGGTTTCGCAAGGTGGCTACAACACCTGCCTCGACGTCCTTACCAGCGGCGCGCGGCCGGTGCTCGTGCCGTTCACGGGACGCGGCGAGACCGAGCAGGCGGCCCGGGCTGCACGGCTGCAGGACCTCGGACTCGCGATCGTGGTCGACGATCGCACGCTCTCGCCGGCCACGCTCGCGCAGGCGGTCGATGCAGCCGCAGCACGGACGCAATGGAGTCGCTGGACCTTCGACTCCGATGGCGCGGCACAGACCGCCGAGATCGTGATCGGCCTCGCGCGAGACGGCGCGCCGGCGCACCCACGCGCCGCATCGTGAGCGGCTGGGAAATTCTCGAGACCGAGCTCGACGCCTGGGCCGCGACGGGCATGCGCGCGCGGCTGTGGTGCCGGGACGACGACGCCAGCGACGCCTCGCCGGCTCTGCAGCGTCTCCTCGACACCGCCGGTAACGCCGAGGTGGCCGTGCCGCTGACCCTTGCCGCCATCCCCGAGCGCCTGGCACCCGGGCTGATCGCAGCCGTCGAGCGCGCGCCGCTGGCGACCATCGTGCAGCATGGCTGCGGCCATCACAATCACGCGCCAGCAAGCGAGCGTAGCGCCGAGCTCGGTGCGCATCGCCCGCTCGAGCAAACCCTGGCGGGATTGCGCACCGGGCGCGCCCGTCTCGCGGCAGCGTTCGGCAACCGGTTTTTCCCGGCGCTGGTCCCGCCGTGGAACCGGATCGATCGCACGGTCGTGCAGGCCTTACCGACGGTTGGCTATGTCGCCCTCTCCACCTTCGGTCCGCGCACCGACCCGTACCCCGCGCCGGGTTTGCTGCAGGCGAACACCCACGTGGATCTTGTCGCCTGGCGCAGCGGGCGAGGCTTCATTGGCGAGGAACGCGCGCTGGCACGTCTCGTCGACCACCTCGCTGGCCGGCGCACGGGCCGCGACGATCGCGCCGAGGCGACTGGCATCCTCACCCACCATCTCGACCTCGACGATTCCGCCTGGACGTTCCTGGGTGAACTGTTCCGGCGCACCGGCGGGCATCCGGCGGTCGCGTGGGAGGCCGCGCCCGAGGTGTTCGCCGCGGCGGCGCTCAAGCCGCCGCCGGTCACTTCCGCCCGATGAGCATGAACCGGGTGTAGTGGCGCATGCGGCGTTCGCCGGCAAAGAGCACTTCGGCCATCGGCACCTGGGCCCGGAACGACGCCAGGTCGGGCACCGAGCTCACGTGCTCGGCGCACGCGAAGTAATCGTTGGACTGGAGCACCAGCAGGCGTCCGGCGGGAATCCTCGCGTACCACCCGGCCACGTCCGGAAGGTGCTCCGCACTCGTGTTGACGATCACGCACGGCGCACCTTCGACCTCGACAGGCAGGGCCGCATAATCGATTTGCAGCATGTCGGCGGTTTCGGCGGCGAAGCGTCCGGCGCGGACGTGCGTCGCGTTCAAGGCCTCGGCAACGGCCGCGCACGCCGGGTCGAGATCGGTGGACAGGACGCGCCCGATCGTGAAGCGTGGATCGTGGAGGAGCACGGCGGCGAGCACCCCCACCCACCCGCCGAGCACCGTCACCATCCCGATGCGCCGGCCGACCGCGTCGAGCAGCACATCGGCGAGCCACATCTTGCTCGCGATCTGGTTCTTGTTGAGGGCGACGCCGATGCCTGGCAACTGCCACGTCGACAGCGTCGCGAGCACGTCGCGCTGGAAGGCGCTGCCGTGGTAGATCGCGAGCCCTTCGAGCATGTCGCGATAGAACTCGTCACCGTAGGTCGTGGCCATGGCGATCCTTGGGACGATGGAGGGATGGAACGATGACCGCTGGCAAGGATAGCAGAGGACTGCCGCCGGGCGGCTCCCTTGCCGGCTGCCCTTTCCTCCCTTTTGACGATGCCGTATTCTGACCTCCGGCGCCGGCGCCCTTCCATTCCGGCGGCCATAGGTCCTTCCGGCGCGCAATGGGCGCCACGCAGAGTTAGCGGAGAGTTACCTTGGACGTATTCCAGGAAGCGCAAATGCTGCGCAACGTGCCGCTGTTCAGCGGCCTCTCCGATTCGGAGTTGAAGCTGCTCGCCTTCACCGGCCGGGTGCTGCGCTTCGAGCCCGGCGAGACGCTGATGCGCCAGGGCGAGCGCGCCGACTGCGCGTACGTCATTCTCGAGGGCGAGGTCGAGATCATGGGAGAGGCGGCGGGCGGCTCGTTCCTGATCGCGGTCCAGGGTAAAAATGCGCTGGTCGGCGAGATGGGCATCATCTGCGACGCGCCGCGCTCGGCCACGGTCCGGGCGAAGACACCGGCCCGCGCGCTGTGCATTTCGGGCGAGATGTTCCTGCGGCTCGCGTGCGAGAACCCGCAGCGCGCGCTGTACGTGATGCGCCAGCTCAGCACCCGCCTCGCGGCAGAGAACATCGCCCACGCGGCGTTGCGGGAGGAGTTGCGGCAGATCAAGGCCGCCGCCAAGGGAGGCCATTGATGAACCGTGGCTGCCGGCCGGGCTGAACGGCGTGGCGACCCGGCCAGCCGACGCGCATCCTCCGCACGCCGGATCGTTCGGCGCGGAACGTTTCATCGCGCTATGGCAGCGCTGCGTCGACTCGCCGCCGTCGCCAGAGGCCCATGAGGTCTACGCCCGGCTGGCCGGCGAGCTGTCCGCCCCGGGCCGCCATTACCACAACCTCGGCCACATCCGCGATTGCCTGCAGCGCCTCGACGCCGTGCGCCCGTTGATCGCCCAGCCGGACTCGGTGGAGCTGGGTCTGTGGTTCCACGACGTGCTGCTCACGCCCGGCGCGATGGACAACGAGCGCCGGAGTGCAGTGCTGTTCGTCTCGTTCGCCGCCGGGGCGCGCAATGCGTTGCGTGGAACTGTAGCCCGCATGATCCTCGCCACGCGCCACCATCGGCCCCAGTACGGCGACCGCGCCTTCATCGTCGACATCGATCTCGCCGGTCTCGCGGCACCCTGGGACGAGTTCATGCACACCGGCGACCTGCTGCGCCAGGAGTTCGCGCAACAAAGCGACGAAGCCTATTACCGCAGTCAGGTCCGCTTCCTGAAGAGCTTGCTGGCGCGGCGCACGCTGTTCGCCACGGCCCACTTCCGGGATCGTTGCGAGGCCGCGGCGCGCGCCAATTTGCAGCGCCTGCTCGCGCTGCGCGCGACCCAGGGCTATGACACCTAGACGGGCCCTGGCAGCACCATGGGCGCCGCTGCGCGCGGCTGGACGCTGTAGATGCGGGTGGTCGTCGACCGACCGCGGAGCTGAACCTCGTCGACCAGGGTGAACGCGAACTGCATCTCGCCGGCGCGCTCCCGCGTCTGCTCCGTCACCAGCACCGGCGTGCCGTAGTCCTTGTTGAGGGTCTCGAGTCGGGCGGCGATGTTCACCTCGTCGCCAATGACGGTATAGCCCAGCCGGTCGGGCGTACCCATCATGCCGTGGACCACCGTGCCGGTATTGATGCCGATGCGCGCCCGCAGGCGGAGGCCGTCGGCGAAGGTACGCCGCGCTAGCAGGTCCTGAATCGCAATGGCGGCGCACAGCGCATTGGCCGCGTGCTTCTCGTTCGCGCGAGGCGCGTTGAAGGTGGCGAGTATGGCGTCGCCCTGGAACTGGGTGATGACGCCTTCAAAGCGGCCGAGCGGCTCGGCCACGGCGGCATAGAAGTCGTTGAGGGTCGCCACCAGGAGCTCGGGCTCGATGCGCTCCGACAGGGTCGAGAAATCCTGCAGGTCGAGGAACAGGACCGTGGCCTCGACCGGCTCGGCCGTTCCCGCGCGCACGTCCGCGGTTTTGATGAAGGCCGCGATCTCGGCGGGCACGAAACGCGCGAGCTCCCGGCTGGCGTCGCTCTCGGTCACGGCGAAGGTGAGCAGCCGGCGATTGCGGCGGATGGCGAGACCGAGAATGCCGGTGACCACCAGGATGGCGATGATCTTGTCCACCTCGGCGCCCACGAGCAGGCTGTTCGAGGTCATGTAGTGCACGTAGTCTCGGGTCACCATGGTCTTGGCGGAATCGACCTCGACGACGTACAGCACCATGAACACCCATCCGGCGGCGGCCAGCAGGCCGGCGGTGATCACCTTGCGCGAGTCGAAGAGGAGTGCACGCAGGGCGATGAAGATGAAGACGTAGAGCAGCGTCGGCGACTTGAGATAGAACGACGGCGGCTGCATGTACTGCAGGTGGAAGCTCCAGATGAGGCCCATCAGGAGGCATATGTCCACCACGATCGACGCATAGCGCAACACCTCCAACAGGCGGTTGCGGTAGGCGAGGTAGAGTCGCAGGAACGTGAATAGCAGGTAAGCCGCCAGCACCCACGGCACCGGCCGGAACGGCGCATCGACGTGGAACGTCTTGGGCGCCAGCATGTAGACCACCCCGAAGCCCACCACGACGGCAAGCTGGATCCAGCCGACCAGGATCTCGCTGGCCGCTTCCTGCGCATTGATGCGCTCCGCAATGCGAGCGGGCAGCGCCGAGCTCCCGTTCGCCCGGAACAGTCGATCCTTCCACGGCAACACTTGCGGCCGACGCATCGCATCCCTTCGCCGAGCCGGGGCTTGACGCAAACGCCGGCGCACCGCAGAGCTTACCGTGGTTTTCGCACCGGATCAGCATTCAAGGGGACGTTGCAACGCACGATCGCGACGCGTCCGTCGGCGCCGATCGTGAAGTGCTGCAGGCAGCCGTGCTCGAAACGCGCCGGCGGAGGGCCGAGCATGTTCCAACCCGTTGCGGCGACGAGCAGCGCGCGCATCACGCCCTTGTGGGTGACGGCGATCGCCGGCTGGTCGTCCGCCGCCTGGCGGCGCAGCCACGCCTCGACCCGGTCCAGCACCT
Source organism: Casimicrobiaceae bacterium (assembly GCA_039915505.1). Classification (GTDB taxonomy): domain Bacteria; phylum Pseudomonadota; class Gammaproteobacteria; order Burkholderiales; family Casimicrobiaceae; genus CAIWHR01. The sequence continues at coordinate 5,650 of JBDSND010000059.1, read as the reverse complement.
CGCGCGGGCTCTCACCCCCCGGCGGGCGAAAATCGAGTCCGCGATCGGCGTTGGCGGTGAACGCATTGCCGTGGCGGGCGCGCAAGGCGGCGAGCGTGGCGCCCTCCCAGCCGCCCCAGTCCATTTCGACCAGGGCGCGCTCGACTCGCGGCGCCGCACCTGCGAGCACCGTGGCGGTGTCGACCGCGCGGGCAAGGGGGCTCGAGAACCACGTTGCCCCGCCCGTCAAATCCTCGGGCATCCGCCATTGGGCGATCTCGGCCCGACCGGCCGCGGACAGCGGGATGTCGCGCCGGCCCTGCATACGGCCGAGCTCGTTCCAGCTGGTGGTGGCGTGGCGCAGGACATACAGCGCGGCCACGATCAGGCCGCCGCCGATCCTGGCGCGGACGTGGGCGGCGCCGCGCCCCTGACCGCCGCCAGCACCTGGTCGAGTTCCTCAGCGGCCGCGGCGATGTCGTGGTACGCGCACACGTACGCGCGCGCCGCGTGGCCCATCTGCACACGTAGCGACGGATCGGCGCCGAGCCGCGCCACCGCCGCGGCAAACGCCGCCACGTCACCCGCTGGTACCAGGCAGCCGGTGCGCCCGTCAGCCACCACGTTGGCGATTCCCGGGCCGTCGCCGGCCACCACCGGCAGGCCACATGCCTGGGCTTCGAGCAATGCCATGCCGAAGGCTTCGTCGATGGCCGGCCACACGCAAACGTCACTCGCGCGCAGCCGCTCGGCAACCTCCGATGCCGAGCCGGCGCCGCGCACCCTCACCTGGCCCGCGGCAAACGCTCCGAACAGCGCGGCGACCTCGGCGCGTGCCGGCCCCTCGCCGACGATGTCGAGCAACCACGACCCTGCCGGCAAGCGCGCCAGCGCCGCGGCGAGCCCGCGATAGGACGCGAGCTTGGCGCCGTGCCGCAGCATGCCCACGGCGACGAGCCGCAACGGACCTTCGGGCCGAATACCCGGGGGAGGCGCAATTGGACCGGCGAACGCGGCGACGTCGATGAAGGGCCGGATCATACGGGTCACGCCGGTGTCGCCGCGAACCCGCATCACGGCGGCGACGTCCACGGGGTTCACGAACACTACGGCATCGGCTGCCGTGATGGCGATGCGAGCCTGTTCGTGGCCGATGGCCCACGGTCCGTCGTGCTGCCGCGGCGCGATCGACGCCTCGGCGACGATGTACGGAACGTCAAGGGCGCGGCTCACGGTCGGGCCGAGCCAGTCGGGCGCCTTGTGGTAGACGTGATAGGTGAACCAGGCGTCGGGAACCGCTGCTGTCCGCCGTAGCCGCCGCACGAGCCGCGCCGCCATCAGGCGGCCGGCATGGCCGATCCGCGCCTGTCGCACGGCGTCGCCCGCGCCATCGAAGCTGCGAAAGCGCGACACCAGCTGCACGTCGTGGCCGCCGGCGCGCAGCGCCTGCATCAGCAACGCACCGAGCCGCCGGTCACCCGACGGCACCGGGTGATCAGGCGCCTTGAGCGGGGCGTAGAACGCAATCCGCATCAGTTCGACAGCGCCGCGGCAAAGCGCGCCTTGAGCCGGTCGGCACCTGCATCCAGCGCGAAATGTTGCGTCACGCGCGCGAAGCCGGCGGCACCTAGCCGCGTGCGCAAATCGGCATCGGCCACGAGCTCCGCAAGGGTACGCGCCAGCGCCACCGGATCGCGCGGCGCGACGAGCATGCCGGTGACACCGTCCTCGATCAGCTCCGGTATGCCCGAGATGCGGGTCGATACGCACGCCAGCCGCTGGCTCTGCGCCTCCATTAGCACGTTGGGAAGGCCGTCACGATCGCCGTCGCTGCTGACCCGACAGGGCAGCACGAACAGATCGGCTTCTCGGTAGGCCGCGAGCACGGCCTCGTGCGCCTGGGCACCGCGCCAGGTGATGCGTGCGGCAATACCGAGCGTCCCGGCGAGTGCCTGCAGCTCGCCGATGAGCGGGCCGCCACCGACGTGCACGAGGTGCCAGTGCAGGGTCGGCGGCAGCAGCGCTAGGGCGTGCAGCAGGTCGTCGAAGCCCTTCTTGTCGACCGCGCGTCCGATGGTGAGCATGCGTACCGGCTCGCGCGCCGTTGTCGCCACGTGGTCGCCGCGCGGCGGTGGTGCGGGAAAGCGATGCGTATCGATGCCGTGGTAGACGAGATCGATCGCGGCATCGGGGCCGGCGATCGCGCGAAGGTGGACAACGTTGCTCGCGGTGCACGTCGCCAGCCAGACGCAATCGGCGAGCTTCTCGCGGACCTCCCAATCGGGAATCGTGAAGATGTCCTTGGCGTGCGCCGAACAGCTCCACGCCCGGCCGGAAAGGTGGGCAGCGTAGCGCGTCACCGAGGCCGGGGTATGCAGGAAATGCGCGTGCAGGTGCACGACATCATCTGGGAGTTCCGAAGCGAGCACCAGCGCCTGGCCGAAGCGGCGCAGGCGATTGCGGGTACGGTCACGGCGGAAGTCGCGCCACCACAGCGCGCGCGCCGCACGATACCCGTCGGTGCCGCGCATCTTCCACCACGCCTTGAGCACGCGGCGCATGTCGTGGTGTAGATACTCGGGGAGGTACCCAACCGGCGCCGCGATGGCCGCATGAATGGGATGCACGGCCGAGTCCGTGGGGCGGCGTAGGGCAAAGAGGGTGAGCGCGACGCCGCGCGCTTCCAACGCGAGGAGCTCCTGGGCGATGAACGTCTCCGAGAGACGGGGGTAGCCTTTCAGCACCACCGCGACTTTGCCCGCCGCGCTTCCATCGCTCATTCGTCTCGGCCCGATCCGGCGTGATACGGCCCGGGGCGACCGCTCGCCCGGCAGGCGCGGAGGCAATGCTAACATCGCGTGCGAACGCATTGCCGGACGGCCTCTCGCCCGCCGCAATCGCGTTGGTCCGGAGCTCTCCGCGAACCTGTCCCTATGGGCCGATCCTTCTTCAAGTACGTCCTGCAGCACACCTGGCGCGACCAGGCGGCGCTGCTCGTCCTCACCTGCATCAGCTTCCCGCTGATCTACGTCAACCTGGAGCTGCCCAAGCGGATCGTCAACAACGCAATCCAGGGCAAGAAGATTCCCGAGACCTTCCTCGGGTTCGACGTCACCCAGATCTCGTACCTGATGGCGTTGTCGCTGCTGCTGCTCCTGCTCATCACGATCAACGGCGGCCTCAAGTATTGGGTCAACGTCTATGCCGGCGTGGTGGGCGAGCGCACGACTCGGCGGATGCGCCACGACCTGTACCAGCTGGTGATGCGCTTTCCCCTGCCCCAGTTCAAGACCATGTCGGCCGGGGAAATTATTCCCATGATCGTGGCCGAGACCGAACCGGTGGGTGGATTCATCGGCGACGCCTTCGTCGTGCCGGTGTTCCAGGGCGGCCTGTTGCTCACCTACATCGTGTTCATCTTCAATCAGGACATGTGGCTGGGGCTCGCCGCCATCGCCCTGTACCCGCCCCAGATCTGGCTCATCCCGCGCCTGCAGAAAAGGATCAACCTGCTCGCCAAGGAGCGCGTACAAACCGCGCGGCAACTCTCCGACCGCATCGGCGAATCGGTGGCGGGCTTCGCCGAGATCCGCGGCAACGATACCGCCCACCTCGAGCGCGCCGACATCAGCGATCGCCTGGGCAAGATCTACGCGATCCGGTTCGATATCTACAAGCGCAAGTTCTTCGTCAAATTCCTGAACAACTTCCTGGCCCAGATCACGCCGTTCTTCTTCTACTCGGTCGGCGGCTACCTGGTGATCAAGGGCAGCCTGTCGCTGGGGGCGCTGGTGGCGGTGCTCGCCGCCTACAAGGACATCCTGAGTCCGTGGAAGGAAATCCTCACTTGGTATTCAACCAAGGAGGACGTGCGCATCAAGTACGAGCAGATCGTCACCCAGTTCGAGCCGGCCGGGCTGTTCGATCCCAGGCTGCTGCAGGAGGCGACGGCAGAAGTGCCGCAGCTGGCCGGGCCGATCGCCGCTGCCGGGCTCGCCTACAGTGAGAACGGCATCACCAACCGCCTTGACCGGGTGAGTTTCCAGATCGAGCCGGGCGAGCACGTCGCCCTGGTCGGCAACGGCCACAGCGGCAAGGACGACGTCATCCAGCTGGTGGCACGCCTCAACCTACCGACCGGGGGGAGACTGCACGTCGGCGGACTCAATTTCGCCGAGGTGTCGCAGGCGGTGCCGGGCCGGCGCATCGCGTACGCCGCGCAGAACGCCCACATCTTCTCGGGCAGCATCGCCCATAACCTCTACTATGGCTTGAAGCATCTACCGGTGCATCCCGCGGTCTACGACGAGGCGGGCCAGAAGCTGCAGGAACGGCGCGTGCACGACGCGCTGGCCGCGGGCAACAGTCCGCACGATCCGCGCGCCGACTGGATCGACTACACCGCTGCCGGGGTCCCGGACATGGACGCCCTGACCGAGCGCGCAGTCGAGATCCTCAAGCTCGTCGACATGCAGCGTGAGTTGACGAGCTACGGACTCGCCAGCGCCGCCGAGCTCGCCGCCCATCCCGAGCTCGCTGCCAAGGCGCTGGAAGCGCGCGCGCGGGTCCGCGAACGCGTGCAGACCGAGAAGCTCGCCAACTACGTGGAGCTGTTCGAGCCGCAGGCGTACCTCGCCAACATGACCGTAGGCGAGAATCTGGTGTTCGGGGTGTCACGCCATCCCGACTACCAGCCGGCCCGTCTCGCGGCCAACGCCGAGGTCGTCGCCCTGCTCCGCGAGGTCGGCCTGCTCGCCGAGTTGCACGCGGCCGGGGCGCGGGTCGCGAGCCTGATGGTCGAGCTCTTCGCCGATGTCTCGCCCGACAGCGAGCTCTTCGAGCAATACAGCTTCATCGGCCCGGAGGACCTGCCCGAGTTCCAGGCATTGGTCGCGAAGCTCGCCAAGGGCGGCCTCGACGCGATCCCCGAACGCGACAAGGCCCGGCTCTTGGCCCTCACCTTTCGGCTGGTCGTCACGCAGCACCGCCTCGGGGTCGTCGACGAAGGGATGCAGGCGAAGATTGTCGCGGCGCGCGCCGAGTTCCGGCGTCGCCACGCGGACCGCGGGGTGGTCGAGTTCCTCGAGCCCGACCGGTTCATCTCGGCGCTGTCCATCCAGGACAACATCCTCTTCGGTCGGGTTTCACTCGAGCAGGCCAACGCCAACCAACGCATCAGCGCGCTGGTGCGCGAGGTCGCCATCGCAGTAGGCATGGAGGCGGAGCTCGTGCGCGTCGGCCTCGCCTTCGAAGTGGGGTCGGGCGGGTCGCGGCTGTCCTATTCGGAGCGGCAGAGGCTGGCCATCGCCCGGGGGCTCATGAAAAACGCCGACATCCTGGTCTTTAACGAACCCACCTCCGGCCTGGACCCGTCGACCGAGCTGCGCGTATTGCGGGCCGTGCTCGCCTGGGCCAAGGGCCGCACGGTGCTGTGGGCGCTTGGCCGCGCCGAGCTGGCCCGCGAATTCGACCGGGTGCTGGTGCTCGAGGACGGCCAGGTGGTCGAGCAGGGGGCGTTCGACGATCTTCGTCAGGACGGAAGCCTACTCGCGCGGCTGGTGGCCTAATCGTAATGGGGTCGGTGTAAGTTATCAGCGCGCGGAAAGGGGAGCACCAATGCGTTGCTCGGCCGGTGGCGTCGCCACTGTCGCTGATAACTTACACCGACCCC
>JBDSND010000039.1:0-34894 GCA_039915505.1 Casimicrobiaceae bacterium | reverse complement strand
TGGCGGTCGACAGCGCAAGCGCAATCAAGTACAAGCCAAGGACGGATTCAGGTGAGCCTGATCTCCGCTGCACAAGGAGGAGAGACCATGCGCCTGAAAAAGGTCATCGAAGCCGCCGATGCAGTGGCCGTCATTCACAGCGGTGACACCGTCGCCTCCGCCGGTTACGCCGGCAGCGGCACACCTGATCAGCTGTTCACGTCGCTCGAGCAGCGCTTCCTCGAGACGCACGCGCCGCGCGATCTGACGCTGGTGTTCTCGACGGGCCAGGGCGATCTGAAGGAAAAGGGCTTGAACCGGCTCGCGCACGAGGGCCTGGTGCGGCGCGTCATCGGCGGCTACTTCGGACTCTCGCCGAAGCTGGAACGGATGATCGTCGAAGACCGCATCGAGGCCTACAACCTGCCGGAGGGTGTACTCACGCAACTCTATCGTGACATCGGTGCCGGCAAGCTCGGGCTGTTGTCGCACGTGGGGCTCGGCACCTACGTCGACCCGCGCCACGGCGGCGGCAAGATGAACGCGCGGACCACCGAGGAACTGGTGAGCCTGGTCCAAATCGCGGGCCAGGAAACGCTGTTCTACCAGGCCTTTCCGATCCACGTCGCCCTCATCCGTGGCACCACCGCAGACCCCAACGGTAACATCAGCACCGAGCGCGAAGCCCTCGAACTCGAGAACCTGGCCCTAGCAATTGCGGCGCGTAACTCTGGCGGCATCGTCATCGCCCAGGTGGAGCGCGTGGCGGCCGAGGGCTCACTCGATCCGCGCAGCATCCGTCTGCCGGGCAACCTCGTCGACTGCGTCGTACTAGCCGATCCCGAGCACCACATGCAGACCTACGGAACGCGGTTCAACCCGTCGTATTCGGGTGAGCTGCGCGAGCCTCCGTCGCGGGTGCGCCCGCAGGCCCTCACCGAGCGCAAGCTAATCGCCCGCCGCGCGGTGCTCGAGCTGACGCCAAACAGCGTCATCAACATCGGTGTCGGATCAATTCCGGATCAAGTCCCGCTCGTCGCCGGCGAAGAGCGCGTTCAGGATCTGCTGTCGCTGGTGGTGGATTCCGGCGTCATCGGCGGCGTGCCCCAGAGCGGACTCGACTTCGGCGCAGCATCCAACTACGAAGCGGTGATCGGGCACGCCTGCGCGTTCGACTTCATCGACGGAGGCGGTCTGGACGCCGCATTCCTCGGCTTCGGCGAATGTGACGAGCGGGGCAACGTGAACGCCAGCAAGTTCGGCCAGCGCATCCCCGGCTGCGGTGGGTTCATCGACATCAGCCAGAACGCTCGCAAGCTGGTGTTCGTCGGCACCTTTAGCTCGAGCGGGCTCGAGGTCCAAATCCAGGACGGCACGGTGCGCATCGTCTGCGAAGGCCGCCAGAAGAAGTTTGTCGAGCGCATCGGCCAAACCACCTTCAGCGCCGACTACGCGTTGCGGCGGCACCAAGAGGTGTTGTACGTCACGGAGCGTTGCGTGTTCAGGTTGACGGCCCGCGGGCTGGCGCTGATCGAGGTCGCACCGGGCATCGACATCGAGCGAGACATCCTCCTGCACCTTCCCTTCCGGCCCGTGGTCGATGGGCCGCGGCCGATGGACCCGAGCATCTTCCGCAACGAGCCGATGCGGCTGCGCGAACGGATGCTGGACACTCGTATGGAAGACCGCCTGCGCTACGACGAGCCGAGCAACACCGTCTACATGAACTACGCCGGCCTGCGGGTACGCAACGCGGCTGACCTGAAGGCCATTGGCGATGCGGTCGATGCGCTGCTTGGCCCGCTCTCCCGTCGTGTGCACTCAGTGGTGAACTACGAGCGCTTCAGCTGCGACGAGGACGTCTTCGACGAGTACATTGACTTGGTCAAGCGCGTCGAGCAAACCTACTACCTGAGCGTCAAGCGCTACACCAGCGGCGCATTCCTGCGTCATCAGCTCGGCTCCGAGCTGGCCAAGCGCAGCATCTCCTCCGAAATCCTCAGACCGGGTAGTGACCTGGGTTGAGGCCCCGGCGACCGTGATCGCCCGCGACCTCCCAGGGCCCGCATGGGTTCAACGGGCCTCGCAGGCCGGACAGGCACCGAGTCGGGGTGATTGACGTGCCCCGTCGAGTCGACCCGGTGGGCCATCGCGCAGCGCCTTACCCCGGGTGCTGATCAGCGCTCAATTCCAGTTCCGTCTTGAGTCGACCCATCAGCATGGCGGTATCTCCAGCATGAAAGATGCCCAATCCGATGGTAAACATATGCCATCAATTAACGGTACAGCGCAGTCAGATTGCGCCATCGCCCGCAGCGCCTGGCTGCCCCACCGGGACGTTGCAGCGGACAGCCGGAATCGCGCCGCTCAGCGTGCGGCCCTGTGGGCCACGAGCTCGAGCCGCGCGTGCTGGCTCAAGATCGGACCTGAATCCAGCTTGCCGGACTTCTCGTAGTACAGCGCGTCCTTGTCGGCCCGCACCACCGCGCCGACCGCCGGGGCGTACCACAGCTGGTACGTGCAGTCCGTGGGATCGCGCCAGAATTCGCCGTCGTCGAGACGCATCACGACCGTGAGCGCAATCGCGTCGAACGTGCCTGCGGGCGTGGCGATCCGGCGCCAGCCCCCTACCCGGACATAACGATTGATGTCGCCGGCGCGGCCTGTGGTCGGATCGACGCTGTGCAGCCACTGGTTCCAAGTCTTGCCGGGTGCGAGCGGAAAGTCGTAGCGCACGAGTATCGGTTCGAAGGTGCGGGATTCGGCGTCGAACACCGCACCCACCTTCACCTCGCCGGGGGCGCGCAGCCGTTCGATGCGGTTCGCATCGACGCCGGGGCCGCGCTGGGTCACCCGGATCTCGATGCCGTCGGCGTCGGCGCGTATGACCTCGTGGATCTCTTCCCAAGTAACCGGGCTCAAGTAGCCATCCTGGGCGCGATAGACCCATCGCTCGCCGACCTCATAGCGCGGGGTTTCGGCGCGCGTCCCCGCCGGGAGGTTCGCGACCGGCAGGCCCATGCAGCCCGCCAGCAGCAGGGCGGCGCCGGTGCTGACGAGGTGTCGGAGCGATGTGGCGAGGCCGAGAAGCGTGGCGGGCTTTAGAAGCGACGCGCGCCGCCGAGGCGGGGCGCGTCGGTGAACGGATTGCATGGTCCCTACCTTACGCCGATTTCTTGACGACACCGTGACGATCCCCCGCGATGCAACCCGTCGGCGCGGAGCACTCACTTCGGTGGCATCACCTCGAGCACGACGTCGTCGAGCCACACCGAGCCCTGGCCGCGCAGCAGCACGCCGATCTCGATGATGTCCACGTCCGACGGCACGTCGATCACGACCTCACGGAGCATCCAGTCGTGCGTGCCGCTGATCACGTGATCGGCCAGGGCGTTGTAGGCGATGGGATATCCGGCCTTCTTGGCCTGAAGCTGCAGCGCCGCGCCCCAGCCCTTGCGCTTGCCACCCGCATCGCGGGTCTTCACCCATCCTTTCATGCGGATGCTCTTGCCCAGTAATCCGGTGACCGGGACTTTCTGGACGATCGCGCCGAAAGGCTCCGGGCCGGTGTTGTCGATGCGCAGACTGCGCTTGCCGCCGTGACGCTCCTTGTCGTCGACGATGAACGCATACGACGGCACGCCGGCGTGCTGGCCGGTGATCCAGCCGGCGGGTTCACCATCCGCCTGCAGCCCTTCCTCGAACCCGGCGTTCTTCAAGGTCACGGATCGTCCCACTGGAGGCGATGCCACGCCCGCTTGATGGGTGCTGACGGCATCGGTGGCGGTGCCGTGGGGCGCGGCCGTCACCGCGCGCTCGGCTGGCGCGTCCGCCCGTACGCCCGGCGCGCGCGGGGTGTCCGCGGCGACGGCAAGCGCCGGACGCAGCAGGGCTGCGGCGAGTCCGACGCACAGCGCGGCGGCCAGTCCCTGTCGCAGGCTACTGTGCTGTTGCCGGCACCTCATGCCGCGTCGTCCGTGATGGCGCCGCGACTCGCCGTGGACACCAGCCGCATGTACTTGGCCAGCACGCCGCGGTCGTAGCGCGGCGGCGGCGCTTGCCACTTGGCCCGACGTTTCGCGATCACGTCATCGTCGACGTTGAGCTGAATCAGCAGCTTGTGGGCGTCGATGGTCACCGAGTCCCCCTCCTCCACCAGCGCGATCAGCCCGCCGACGTAGGCCTCCGGCGCGACATGACCCACCACCATGCCCCAGGTGCCGCCGCTGAAGCGGCCGTCGGTGATGAGTCCAACCGATTCGCCGAGGCCCTGGCCGATGAGCGCCGACGTGGGTGCCAGCATCTCCTGCATGCCCGGGCCGCCCTTGGGCCCTTCGTAGCGGATGACGATCACGTCACCGGCGTTGATCGTGCGGCTCATGATCGCTTCCATGCACTGCGGCTCGGAATCGAACACGCGGGCCGGGCCGGTGATCGAAGGATTCTTGAGCCCGGAGATCTTGGCGACGCAACCCTCGGGGGCGAGGTTACCCTTGAGGATGGCGAGATGACCCTCGGCATACATCGGCTTGGCGAACGGCCGGATCACCTCCTGGTCGGCGCGCGGCTCCGAAGGGACGTCGGCGAGCTCCTCGGCAATCGTGCGTCCGGTGATGGTGAGGCAGTCGCCATGCAGGAGATCGTGGTCGAGGAGCAGGCGCAGGACCTGCGGCACGCCCCCGGCCTTGTGGAAGTCCACCGCCACGAATCGGCCCGATGGCTTGAGATCGCACAGCACGGGAACGCGCCGTCGCACCCGCTCGAAGTCGTCGATGGTCCATTCCACCCCGGCCGCGGAGGCGATGGCGAGGTAGTGCAGCACGGCGTTGGTCGAGCCGCCGGTCGCCATCACCACCGCGATCGCATTCTCGATCGACTTCCGGGTGATGATGTCGCGGGGCCGGATGTTCTGCTTGACGGCTTCGACCAGCACCTTCGCCGAGGCGAACGCCGAGTCGGCCTTTTCCGGGTCGGGCGAGGCGAGTTGCGACGAACCGAGCAGGCTCATCCCCAGCGCCTCGAAGGAGGAGGACATGGTATTGGCGGTGTACTGGCCGCCGCACGCCCCCACGGTCGGACAGGCGTTGCGCTCGATGCCGTCGTAGTCTTCCTTGCTCATCTTGCCGGCAGTGAACGCACCGACGGCTTCGAAGGGCGAGACGATGGTGAGCGCCTGGCCTTTCCAGAAGCCCGGCTTGATGGTGCCGGCGTAGACGAAGATGCCGGGTTGGTTGATCCGCGCCATCGCCATCATGCAGCCCGGCATGTTCTTGTCGCAGCCGCCGATGGTCAACACTCCGTCCATCATCTGGCCGTTCACCGCGACTTCGATCGCATCGGCGATGACCTCGCGCGACACCAGCGAGTACTTCATGCCTTCGGTCCCCATGCCGATGCCGTCGGTCACGGTTGGGAAGCCGAACACCTGCGGCATGGCACCCGCGTCCCGCAGCGCCACCATTGCACGGTCGACCAGCGGCTGGATCCCAGCATTGCACGGATTCATGGTGCTGTGACCGTTGGCAACGCCGATGATCGGCTTCTCGAAGTCGTCGTCACCGAAGCCGACGGCGCGCAGCATGGCGCGATTCGGTGAGCGGGCGACGCCACCGGTGATGAGATGAGAACGACGGTTGAATGGCATGAGAGGCTCCGGCAACGGGGGAAAGGCGCGGACGCGCCATCCGGGCAGCGAGCCCGAGGTGTCATAATCGCTGCGGCTGATTTTAGCCCACCATCACGACGCGAGTCGCGCGAGGCGCATGCTGGTCCATCCGCAATTCGATCCCATTGCCTTCACCATCGGTCCGTTGCAGCTGGGGACGTTCACCCTGGCACTGCCGGTTCGCTGGTATGGGCTCATGTACCTCGTGGGCTTCGTCCTGTTCGTGCTGCTCGGCAAGCTGCGCGCCCGGCAGAACATGCTCACGGGCTGGCGCCCGACCGAGGTGGACGACATGCTCTGGTACGGCATCTTCGGGGTCATCCTCGGCGGCCGCCTGGGCTACGTCCTGTTCTACAAACCGTTCTACTACCTGGAACACCCGCTGGAAATCTTCCAGGTCTGGACCGGCGGCATGAGCTTCCACGGCGGCTTCATCGGCGTTCTCATCGCCCTGTGGGTATTCGCGCGTCGCCGCAACAAGCGCTGGCTCGCGGTGACCGATTTCGTCGCACCGCTCATTCCCCTCGGGCTCGGTGCCGGGCGTATCGGCAATTTCATCAACGGCGAGTTGTGGGGACGGGTCAGCGACGTGCCCTGGGGCATGGTGTTTCCCCAGGTAGGGCCGGAACCGCGGCATCCCTCCCAGCTCTACGAGTTCTTCCTCGAAGGGCTCGTGTTGTTCGCGGTCATGTGGATCTACACCAAGCGGCGACGGCCGCTAGGCGCTGCGTCAGGGCTCTTCCTGGTCGGCTATGGGACGAGCCGATTCATCGCCGAGTTCGGGCGCGAGCCGGACCAGTTCCTGGGCCTGCTGGCGCTGGGCTTCTCGATGGGTCAGTGGCTGTCCATGCCGATGATCATCGCCGGCGCGATGATGATGGCCTGGGCGTACCGTCGCGCCGGCAAGGACGAGCCGACGGTGATCGACCATATGAAGTGAGGCGCAACCTGAGTTAAGGCGTGCGATATGAACGCGTGAGCCGAGATAGCGCACGCGAATCAAAGGCGCACCCCTAGTGAAAGGCGCGCGGGCCCGGTGCCGGCCGTGCCTATTCGGTGCGGCGGAAGTCGCCTTCGAGGTAACGCGGGGACCGCGCCGCCGCGCCGGTAGCACCCTGTGGACTGTAGTCCCGACCGATGTTGAGCGGCAAGGCGAGCAAGAGCAGGGCCATGACGTCGCTCACGACGCCGGGCAGGATGAACAGGATGCCCGCCAGGACCTTGCGACCGCTGTCGACCAGCACGCGCAGCATCGGCTGCTCACCGTGCATCGCTGCCACGGTGGCCGCCCGGAAGGCGAGCCGCTCCCAGCGCAGCAAGGAGAAGCCCGCGAGCGTCGAGCATGCAAGCCATACCCAGACCGGGATGCCAGACCAGCTGGCCAACCGGAGCGTGGAATACAGGTCCGCTACTGGGAATCCAATTACAATCGCGAGCACCACGTAAACACGCATCGAACACTCCTTGGCTGCCGAGCCGATCCTGGTCCTGACACAGCTTCCCGATCACGCCACGGCTAAGGCGCTGGCGCGCGCGCTGGTCGAGGCGAAGATCGCCGCCTGCGTCAGCATTGGCGCACCGGTGGAATCACTCTATCACTGGCGCGGGCAAATCGAAACGGCGACCGAGGTGCCGGTGATGGTCAAGACCCAACGCGCGCGCTACGCCGACGTCGAAACTGCCATCCGCGCGCACCATCCCTACGAACTTCCCGAGATCGTCGCGGTCCCGATCACTGATGCCTTCCATCCCTATCTTGACTGGATTACGGCCGAGACCTCCGCAAACTGAAGCAGTTCCCGCGGGCGTCATGTTCGAGCGGTTCAGCCCCGTTGCGAGCCGTATGCGGTGGTTCTCGGGGCTGCTCCTCACCGTCGTTGCCAGCCTGGCAGTTGGCGCCGCGCGTGCCGATGCGCCCGACCTTCTCCCCAACGAGCGGGCCTTCGCGTTCTCCGTTCGGGCGGTGGACACGCAGACCCTCGAGGCGCGGTTCGTGGTTGCGCCCGGGTATTACCTGTATCGCGACAAGCTCCGTTTCGAGCTCGCGCCCGCGACGCTCGCCGGACCACCCGCGCTCCCCCCTGGGGAGACGAAGCATGACGAGTTCTTCGGCGCCAGCGAGACCTATCGCGGCGGCATGGTCGTTCGGCTGCGGCTCGCCAAGCCTCTGCCTGGCGGGACGGTGACCGTACTTGCCGATTCCCAAGGCTGTGCGGATGTCGGCGTGTGCTACCCACCGCAACGCCAGAAGGTCGCCGTCGCCCTACCGCGTGCGGGGGGCAAGGCCGGTGCATTCGTCGAGGCAGCGCCTGCGCCCCGGCGGTGGTTCCAGTGAAGGGTGCATGCGGCGCGCGCGCGCCGGTCACGATCCGGGGTGAACGCAGCCGCCTTTCGGCGGATCGCTGATGAGTGTCGATCCGGTTCCGCGGCCGGGGCCGTCCGCGGGTGGACGTCGAGCCGTGGTGTACGCCGGCTTCGCGCTGGCCGCGATAATCGCGTTGGCGCTGGGTTGGTACGTGGGTCAGTCCGGTGTCGGCTCGGCTCCGGCCACGGCGGAAAGCCTCTTTGCCGTCAGCTTGCCCGACCGCGAAGGCCAGCAGCAGTCCTTGGGGCAATGGCGCGGGAAAGTGGTCGTGGTCAACTTCTGGGCGACCTGGTGCGGCCCCTGTCGCGAGGAGATGCCGGAGTTCGTCAAGGCCCAGAAGGACCTCGGCGGCCGCGGCTTGCAGCTCGTCGGCGTGGCGGTCGACGAGCCGGTCAAGGTCGCGCGATTCGCGGACGAGATCGGCGTCAACTATCCGCTGCTGATCGGCGGCTTTGGCGCCATGGAGCTGTCCAAGACCTACGGCAACACGGTCGCCGCCTTGCCGTTTACGGTGATCATCGACCGTCAGGGCCGCGTAGCCCACACCCAGCTCGGGGTACTTCCCCCGGCCAAACTCCATAGCCTGGCCGAGCGTCTCCTCTAGGTCTCATTCGCGATCTCCAGTCATTACTGGACATCCTGTGGCGATTTGCGGCAAACTCCCGCAATTGAGCTACGCGAGGGTGTATGCCACACGGCCCGAAGTCCCCCATGCTGGTCACCCTGCTGGTCACTCAACGTTGCGCGCGTGCCGGGATCCGCGCGCGGGCAATGCGCCTGTGGCCCGCCGCGCGCTAGCGCAACCGCCTATGGATCTGCGCAAGCTGAAGACCCTCATCGAGCTCGTCGAAAGCTCCGGCATCGGCGAGCTGGAGATTCAAGAAGGCGAGGAGCGTGTCCGCATTACCCGGGCAACCCCGCCGCCGCCCTCCACCGTCATGGTCCAGGCGCCTGGAGCGGCCGCCCCGTTGGTGGCCGTCGCGCCGGTGGAGTTGCCGGCGCCCGTAGTCCCCCAGGGCCACGTGGTCAAGAGTCCGATGGTCGGCACGTTCTATCGCGCCGCCACCCCGGGAGCGAAGCCGTTCGTTGACGTTGGTGACACCGTCCAGGTCGGCGACACGCTGTGCATCATCGAAGCGATGAAGCTCATGAACGAGATCGAGGCCGATGCCTCCGGGACCGTCAAGGAGATCTTGGCCGAGAACGGCCAACCCGTGGAGTTCGGGCAGCCGCTGGTGCTGATCGGCTGACCGGCTTCCGAAGCCGCCCGCCGCGCCGCCCGGACCCGGCCGCCGGCCGGGGCGATTCCCTCCCTGCTCTCCCCCCGTCACGTGGCAACCCGCAACCCCGACCAGCTCTTCGGCAAGATCCTGATCGCCAACCGCGGCGAGATTGCCCTGCGCGTGCAGCGCGCGTGCCGCGAGCTCGGCATCCGCACAGTCATGGTGTATTCCGAGGCCGACCGCGATGCCAAATACGTCCGGCTCGCCGACGAATCGGTCTGCATCGGCCCGCCGGCCTCCGCGCAGAGCTACCTCAACATCCCGGCGATCATCGCCGCAGCGGAGGTGACGGACGCCCAGGCCATCCATCCCGGTTACGGGTTTCTCTCCGAAAACGCCGACTTCGCCGAAAAGGTCGAGCGCTCCGGATTCGTGTTCATCGGTCCCAAGCCCGAGACGATTCGGCTGATGGGCGACAAGGTGAGCGCCAAGGTGGCAATGCTGAAGGCCGGGGTGCCCTGCGTGCCGGGCTCGGAAGGGGTGCTTCCCGAGGATCCCAAGGAAATCGTGCGTATTGCCCGCGCCATCGGCTACCCGGTGATCATCAAGGCCGCGGGCGGCGGAGGGGGGCGCGGCATGCGCGTCGTGCACACCGAAGCGGCATTGCTCTCGGCGGTGGCCCTGACCCGGGCGGAAGCGGGCGCGGCCTTTGGCAACCCGACGCTCTACATGGAGAAATTCCTCACCAATCCGCGGCACATCGAGATCCAGGTGCTGGCCGACTCGCACAAAGATGCGGTGTACCTCTTCGAGCGCGACTGCTCGATGCAGCGCCGCCATCAAAAAATCATCGAGGAGGCGCCGGCACCGGGCGTGCCGACGCGTGCCCTCACCCGCATCGGCGAGCGGTGTGCCGAAGCCTGCCGCAAGATCGGCTATCGCGGGGCTGGGACCTTCGAGTTCCTGTACGAGAACGACGAGTTCTTTTTTATCGAGATGAACACCCGCGTGCAGGTCGAGCACCCGGTGACCGAGCTCATCACCGGCATCGACATCGTGCAGGAGCAGATCCGGGTGGCCGCCGGGCAGAAGTTGCGCTTCCGACAGCGCGACGTCGTGCGCCGCGGCCACGCCATCGAGTGCCGGATCAACGCCGAGGATCCATACACCTTCGTCCCCTCGCCGGGGCGGATCACGTCCTGGCATGCGCCTGGCGGTCCGGGCATCCGTGTCGACTCGCACGCGTATCACAACTACTTCGTCCCGCCGAACTACGACTCCCTGATCGCCAAGGTGATCGCGTACGGCGACACCCGCGAGCAGGCGATCGCGCGCATGCGCGTGGCGCTGTCGGAGATGGTGGTGGAAGGCATCAAGACCAACATCCCGCTGCACCAGGACTTGTGCACGGACGAGAAATTCCTGCGCGGCGGCACCTCGATCCATTACCTCGAGGAGCGGCTGGCCAAGCGCAAGGGCGCATCCTGACCGCAATCGGCTTCGCGGCGCTGCGCTTCGACGCCGACGCGCCCGCCGCCGAGGCGTGGAGCGACGCCCTCCTCGAAGCGGGTGCGCTGTCGGTCGACCTTGCCGACCCGGATCTCGGCACCGCGCGCGAGCAGGCGATCTACGGCGAGCCTGGCCTCGAGGCCTCGGCCGCATGGCCGATGACCCGCGTCACGGCGTTGTTCGCCGATGCGGGCAGCGTTGCGGCCGCGACCGTGGCGAGCGCGATGCAACTTGGCGTGCCCTTTCCCGCGCACGCGGTGTTCGAGGTTCCCGACCAGGATTGGGTGCGCGCCACGCAGGCGCAGTTCACGCCCATCCATGTCGAGGGTCCGTTGTGGATCGTGCCATCGTGGGCCGAACCGGTGGACCTGAGCGCCGTCAATCTCGTCCTCGACCCGGGTCTTGCCTTCGGCACCGGCTCCCATCCGACCACGCGGTTGTGCCTGCGCTGGCTGGTCGCGGCGCGACTTGCCGGTTGCGCCGTCCTCGACTATGGCTGCGGCTCCGGGATCCTGGCCATTGCTGCGGCGCGGCTCGGCGCGACCGCGGTGACGGGCATCGACATCGATCCCCAGGCCGTTCTCTCGAGCCAGGCCAATGCTGCCCGCAATGGGGTGCCGGACGCGACCTTCGCAACCCCCGGTGCACTCCCCAAGGGCGCCGCGTTCGATGTGGTGCTGGCTAACATCCTCGCCAATCCCCTGGTGCTGCTTGCCCCGGTGCTCGCGCGGCGGGTGCGCCCCGGGGGGGCGCTGCTACTCTCGGGCGTGCTCGTCGGCCAGGCGGCCGAGGTGGTGGCCGCGTACACCCCCTGGTTTAGAATGACGGCCTGGAACGAGGATGACGGCTGGGTCGCACTCGCAGGCGACCGGCTCGGCTGACGCGCTCCATCGTCGCGCCCCCGCATGCGTGAACAGGTCCAGCCGGATGCCCGAAGAACAATACACGCGCTGCCCGGCCTGCAAGACTGTCTTCCGGGTCACGTCGCAACAGCTCGCCGTGCGCTCCGGCCAGGTGCGTTGCGGCCATTGCCGCACGGTGTTCGATGGCCAGGCCGCCTTGCTCCCTGCGCCGGCCCCGGTCGCAGCCGAGTCCCCGGCCACGGTGGAGTCCCAGACCGATTCGCCCAGGGTGGCGCAGGCGCCGGTGTACGACGAGGCAATGATGGGTCCTGCCACCATGACCTTGCGCACGCCCCAGGGCGAGACGGTCGCTGGCGATGCGCCGATCGGCCGCATTCAGCCGCTCGACTACCAGGAGCGCTTCTCGGCCGAGCACGTCGCCCACCGTCGGCGCCGGTCGAACCTCGCCTATGGCCTCGGGGTGCCCCTGCTGCTGCTGTTGCTTGCGGGGCAGGCCCTCTATCACTTTCGCGATCTCATCGCGGCCCGTTGGCCCTTGGCCGAACCGGCATTGGTGCAGCTCTGCGCTCTCGCGGGTTGCGAGCTGGCGCCCATGCGTGACGTCAGCGGGTTGTCCATCGAGGCGTCGGATCTGCAAGCCGACCCGGCCCACCGTGGCCTGCTGGTGCTCACCGCCACCCTGCGGAACCGTGCCACCTGGGCGCTGGGTTACCCGTATCTCGAACTCACGCTCACCGATGCCCGGGACCAGGCGGTCGCCCGGCGTGCACTCGCACCGACCGACTATGCAGGGGGAACCGCGGCCGTCGACCAGGGCATCCCGGCCAACGGCGAAGTGCCCGTCAAGGCGTACATCGATGCCAGCGCGACCTCCCAGGCCGGCTATCGCCTGTACGTTTTCTATCCGTGAACGCACCATGATGGACCTCAGTACCCACGGAGTCTTATCGCCATGGTTCAATCACTTGGCTCATCTGACGACCCTCTTGGCGGATTCCCGACGCGGTTTCGGCCGCCCGATCCGTGTGTGGCCGATCGGGTCCGCCCATCCACCGCACCACGATGGAACGGACCATGCCCAGTCTGCTCCCAATTGGGGCATCGTCGGCCCGGCTGCCGCCTGACGGCTATGTAACCCCCTGCCCCCGTTCGCGGTTTCCGGACGTTTCTACCGGCATGCTTCTCGCTATACCAAGGCGCCCGACTATTCAACCCCAGATGAATCAGCACCAACTCAGGAGATTGCAATGAACACCCCCGCCGACGTGCTCGCGATGCTGAAGAACAAGGAGGTCAAATTCGTCGACCTTCGCTTCACCGATACCCGAGGCAAGGAGCAGCACGTCTCGGTTCCGACCAAGATGTTCGACATGGACAAGTTCGACAATGGCCATGCTTTTGATGGCTCGTCGATCGCCGGTTGGAAGGGCATCCAGGCTTCCGACATGCTGCTGATGCCGGATTCGGACACGGCCTACATCGACCCCTTCTTGGACGAGACCACGCTCAACATCACGTGCGACGTGGTCGAGCCTTCCGACGGCAAGGGTTACGAGCGCGATCCGCGGTCGCTCGCCAAGCGGGCCGAGGCCTACCTCAAGTCGTCGGGGGTGGGCGACGTCGCCTACTTCGGGCCGGAGCCCGAGTTCTTCATCTTCGACGCGGTCGAGTGGTCGGTCGACATGTCGGGCAGTTACTGCAAGGTGTTCTCGAGCGAAGCGTCGTGGTCGTCGGCCGAGAAATTCGAAGGCGGCAACATGGGCCATCGTCCCTCGGTCAAGGGGGGCTACTTCCCGGTGCCGCCGGTCGACCACCTGCAGGACGTGCGCTCGGCGATCTGTCTCGCCCTCGAGCAGATGGGCGTCGAGGTGGAAGTGCACCACCACGAGGTGGCCAATGCGGGTCAATGCGAGATCGGCACCAAGTTCGAGAAGCTGGTCAAGCGCGCCGACTGGCTGCAGATCCTGAAGTACGCCGTGCACAACACCGCGCACGCCTATGGCAAGACTGCGACGTTCATGCCGAAGCCGATCGTCGGCGACAACGGTTCGGGAATGCATGTCCACCAATCGATCTGGAAGGACGGCAAGAACCTGTTCGCGGGCGAAGGCTATGCGGGCCTTTCGGAGCTCGCGGTGTACTACATCGGCGGGATCATCAAGCACGCCAAGTCGCTCAACGCGATCACCAACCCCGGCACCAACTCGTACAAGCGGCTGGTACCGGGCTTCGAGGCCCCGATCAACCTCGCTTATTCGGCGCGCAACCGTTCTGCCGCGATCCGCATTCCCTACGTCTCGAGCCCCAAGGGACGCCGCATCGAGGTGCGCTTCCCCGATCCCACCGCCAACCCCTACCTCGCCTTCTCGGCGATGCTGATGGCGGGCCTCGACGGCATTCAAAACAAGATTCACCCGGGCGACCCGATGGACAAGAACCTGTACGACCTCGAGCCCGAGGAAGCTGCGAAGGTGCCGCACCCCTGCGCGTCGCTCGACGAAGCGCTGGCGGCCCTCGACAGCGACCGCGAGTTTCTGACCCGCGGCGGAGTGTTCACCAACGACATGATCGATGCCTACATCGCCCTCAAGATGGAAGAGGTCACGCGCTTCCGCATGACGACTCACCCGGTCGAGTACGAGATGTATTTCAGCCTGTAGGAGCCCCCGGGCGGTTACCACGGTTGTTGGGGCCGCCGCACGCCGGCGGGTCAACCCCCCCGGACCGGAGGCCGTTGCAGGAGGTAGATTGAAGGGGCAGGCCCTGCGGTCTGCCCCTTTTGTCGTGGTCGGCGCGTTCGACCGGATTGGGGGCTCGCGCTGGCTGACCCCTTGTTTTCCACTACACTCGCTGCATGCATCCACTCGATACGGCCTTCAGATTCTTCGGGCGCGCGACGCTCGGCGCCGCGTTCCTGTGCATCGGGGTTCACGCCGGTGCTGCCACCCTCGCCGAAAAAGCGAAGGAATCGGGCTGCGTCGGCAAGCCCAAGCAGGTCGAGGGCACGATGTACAAGTGCGACACCACTTCCGGCGCCTCCTCGTATTTCAACGTTCCGGACGTAACCGGACCTGCGGCTGCGCCTGCGCCTGCGGCGAAGGCTCCCTCCGCGCCGGGCGCTGCCAACGGCGCCCCGGGAGGCGCGGCTCCGCCGCGCACCGGATTCCCGCGGGTCGATGCCGAGACGCAGAAGGGTCGCGACGACGTGCGCCGCCGCGTGCTCCAGGACGAGCTCGCCGCCGAGGAGAAGCTCCTCGCCGAGTCGCGGTTGGCGTATGCGGAAGGCGCACCCGCGCCGCTTCCGGAGGAGCGCGCCAATGCCGACAAATACCGCGATCGCATCGCCAGACTGCGTCAGGCAGTGGTGCTGCACGAGCGCAACGTCGTGGCGCTCAAGAAGGAGATCGGTGGCTTGAAGTAGACTCGCCGGGTGCGGTGCGTTGCATTTGCCGGCGCGGGCGCGGATATTGCTAAATGTTCGCGGGTGCACTCCATCCCGACCCGCCAGGTACGCGCCTGGCCACCTACCGTGAACTTCGGCGACGCTTCCGACCTCCTCCGTGAGGAGAGCGCCAGCGCCTTTCGCGGCCTGGACCTCCTGGCGACAGCCGTGCTCGTGCTCGGTGCACGTTATCGCGTTGTCTACGCCAACCCGGCGGCCGAGAACCTATTCGAGCTGTCGCGCAAGCAACTGCTCCACCGCGACCCAACCGAGCTTTTCGGGGTGTCGAACGCACTCGCCGCCGCCATCGACAAGGCGCTCTCGACGGGGACTTCCTACACCGAGCAGGAACTCGAGTTCGTCATGTCGCGCCAGGCGCTGCATCTGAGCTGCACGGTTTCGCCCGTCGACGTGGCCGGTTCCGAGCTTGTAATCGAATTCCGGCACATCGATCAGCAGCTCAAGATCGCGCGCGAGGAGCGCTTGCGCGAACAGCAGCAGGCGAATCGCGAGCTGATCCGAAGCTTGGCCCACGAGATCAAGAATCCACTCGGAGGGATCCGCGGCGCAGCACAGCTCCTCGAAAGGGAGCTCGATCGCCCGCAGCTCATCGAATACACCCAGGTGATCATCGGCGAGTCGGATCGTCTGCAGTCGTTGCTCAACCGCCTGCTGACACCGCATCGTCTGCCGCGCTACCGGCGCATGAACATCCACGAAGTGCTGGTCCGGGCAAAGGGACTCGTGCAGGCAGAGTTCCCGCAGGTGAACGTGCTGTCGGATTTCGATATCAGCCTCCCCGAGGTCGAGATCGATCCGGAACAGATCATGCAGGCGTTGCTCAATGTCGTGCGCAATGCCGCGCAGGCCGTGAGTGGCACGACGGCCGGCCCGCAGATCCGCATGACGACGCGCGTGGCCCGCTACGTAACCCTCGCGCGCAAGCGGCATCGTCTGGCGATGTCACTTGCCATCAGTGACAACGGACCCGGCATCGCCGAGTCGATCCGCGACCGCATCTTCTATCCCCTGGTGTCGGGGCGTGAAGGCGGCAGCGGCCTCGGCCTCACCATCGCGCAGACCTTCATCGCGCAACATAACGGGACCATCGAATGCAAGAGTATTCCCGGCAACACCGTGTTCACCATCCTGCTGCCGCTCGAGTCGCGCGCCGAGAGTGCGGAGCGAGGGAGTAGCGCATGAATGCCATCGAGTACGAAGCAAGCCGCGTCGCCTCAGGCGGACCGGTGTGGATCGTCGATGACGACCGTTCGATACGCTGGGTGCTGGAGAAGGCGCTGGCGCGCGAGTCTATCCCGTACAAGAGCTTCGCCTCGGTGTACGAGGCGCTGCAATCGCTTCCCCACGGACAGCCGCAAGTCATCGTTTCCGACATCCGGATGCCCGGCGAGTCGGGCCTGGTGCTGCTCAACAAGGTGAAGGAGCGCTTCCCCACCATCCCGGTCATCATCATGACCGCGTACTCCGATCTCGACAGCGCGGTCGCCGCCTTCCAGGGCGGGGCGTTCGAATACCTGCCCAAGCCGTTCGACGTCGATCATGCCGTCGCGCTGATTCGTCGCGCCACGGCGGAGGCGCGAGTCGAGAGCCCGGTTGCCGCCATGCCGTCGGATACCGCCGAGATGCTCGGCCAGGCGCCGGCGATGCAGGAGGTGTTTCGCGCGATCGGCCGATTGTCGCAATCCAACGCCACGGTGCTCATCACCGGGGAGTCCGGCACGGGCAAGGAACTGGTCGCCCTGGCCCTGCACCGGCACAGCCCGCGGGCGGCAGGACCGTTCATCGCGATCAACACGGCGGCAATCCCCAAGGACCTGCTCGAGTCCGAGCTCTTCGGCCACGAGCGCGGCGCGTTCACCGGCGCGCAGGCCGCACGCCGGGGAAGGTTCGAGCAGGCCGAGGGCGGCACGCTGTTCCTGGACGAGATCGGCGACATGCCGGCCGACCTGCAGGTGCGCCTGTTGCGAGTGCTGGCCGACGGCGAGTACTACCGCGTCGGTGGCCACGCGCCGCAGAAGGCCAACGTGCGGGTCATTGCCGCGACCCACCAGAACCTCGAGGAGCGGGTCCGCCAGGGATTGTTCCGCGAGGACCTGATGCATCGCCTGAACGTGGTGCGGCTGCGCCTTCCGCCGATGCGCGAACGGCAGGATGACATTCCGCTCCTGACGCGGCATTTCCTCCAGAAGAGCGCGCGCGAGCTGGCGGTTGAAACGAAGCTCCTGTCGGACGCAGCCCTCAAGGCGCTACAAGCATTCCCCTTTCCAGGCAACGTGCGCCAGCTCGAGAACGTTTGTCACTGGCTGACGGTGATGGCGCCGGGTCAGCGCATCGAGCCGGCGGACCTGCCTCCCGAATTGCGCGAGAGTGGACGCGACGAGGAGTCCGGCGACGGCAGCTGGCGCCAGGCCCTGGACCGCGAACTCGCCCAGGCGCTTGCGCGTGGCGAGCGCGCCGTCGGCAACCGGCTCGAGAAGGAGTTCGAAAAAACCCTGATCCTGCGCGCCCTCACCCACACGGGCGGTCATCGGATGGAAGCCGCCCAGTGGCTGGGTTGGGGCCGCAATACCCTCACCCGCAAGATTCAGGAGCTGGGCCTCGAGCCCGAGCTGCGCAAAGGCGCGGCACGCGTGGGCTGAAATCGCGCCGGCCGCGATGCATCCGTCCGGGTTGCGACGCGGAGGCGATCTCGGGGGCGGCGCGATGCCGCGCCTCGCAACCGGACGAGCGTGCGCCGATGTCGGGCGCGTTGTAGAGCGGCAGGAAGCGCGGGGAAGGCACGCGTCATGAAGTCGAGATGCGACGCGTCGTTGCAGTCGATGCCGACGACCTGCGGATGCGGGGCCACAGCGCACCGCCGTCGAGGCTCACCGGATCGACGATCGCCGAATAGAAATGTCCCGGAGGAAACGGTAGCGTGACGGGCGGCACGTCCTTCGTCGAGCGCGAGATACGCTGGATCGGACGGCGGCGCGGCCTGGGTCATCGCACCACCGGGTCGACCAGCAGGGCATGCATGGTGCGCTCGACGAACTCCTCGATCACCACATCGGGGCGCTCACGGTCGATGTCGGCCATGGTCATGTGGTGGCCCGCGAAGTAAACGACCCGGCTGAAGTTTTCCGATACGGCCGGGATCATCGCATCGAACATCGAATCGCGATAAACGAGTGCGCGGGGCAGTCCATCGCGCGGGCAGCCCTGCACCACAGGTTCGACCGGATCGCGGATCGGCCGTGCGCAGCGCCGGGTCGCATCGCCCAGGATCTTCCGGAACGGCAGCCGATCGATCTCCTCGAACCAGCGAGGCAGGCCGAGCAGGTTGGCGAGATCGCCGCTATAGGTGTCGCCTGGCTCGTAGGGCGCGGGCTCCGCGGGGACGTGCGGTACCCGCGGGACGACGGAACGCACTGCCGACATGAGGAGATCGTAAGCGATCGTCGTGCCGCCGTAATTCCAGTGCGAATCGGTGCGGTAATAAACCTGCCCGCCTGGCTTGGCGGCGCGTAGCTTCGCGCGCGGGTCGATCACGTGCAGTTCCGGATGATCCGCCAGCGCGGCGAACAGCCGGTCGAGACGGGTGTGCGGCGCACGCTTCACCCAGCGCGGCAAATACTCCGGATAGATGGTCGCCTTGTCGGGGGCGACCAGCACGACGTAGGGTATGCCGCGCGCCGCCAGTAGGTCGTGGCGGCGCTGGAGTTCCGCGGCGATGCGAACGCCTTCGTCGGCCGGGTAGGGCACCACGCCGCGAAAGTCTCGATCGATGGCGCGCTGGTCCTCGCCCTTGAAAAACAGCCATCCATTGCGACCGATCATGACCTTCGGAACCGGCGCTACGCCGAGGCCGACCGCGAGCGCCAGGTGGTGATAGGCGATCAGGCGATCGCGACCGCCGAAACGATCGTTGAACGCCGCCTCGAAGGCTCTGCGCCAGCCGGCGGTGGCCTGGCCTTCGCGCGGGCCATCAGCGACCGGGGCCCCGAACGCCACGCTCGGCCAGGGTGCAGTCGGCCGGTTCTCGAAACGGGTGTGGGCGAGGTCGCGTTTCAGCACCCCGCCGATGAGCGGGATCACCAGCGCGAGCACGAACAATGCGGCGACCATCGCATCGCGCCATGGGTGGTCCGCGGCGGCAGGCGGGGGAACGCTCGAGGCAGTCGCCAACACGCGGTCCATGGCGTCAGAACCGGAAGTAGATGAATGGGTTGTAGGTCCCGGCCGCAAGCCACGCCGCTGCACTCCAGCCGAGCAGCACGAGCCACGCCGTGTCGAGCGTCAGGGCCACACGGGCCGTCGCGCCGCGGACCAACATGCGTGCGCGCCACTGCGCGATGCTGCGCGCGACCGGCATCGAGCCGATGATGCCGGCGCCGAGCGCGAGCGCCACCAGCGGATCGACGTATTGCGCCAGTGGCGTGCGTGCCTCATTGCCAAATGCCTGGCCGGCGAGGGCCAGGAAGTATCCGCTTGCGTGGTCGAGGGTATCGCTGCGGAACAGCACCCACCCGGCCATCACCACGAGGAGTGCATAGACGTGACCGAGGAGGCGCGAGCTATCGAGCGCGCGGGTCAGTCCGGCACGCTCGATCACCAGAAATATTCCGTGCCATGTGCCCCACAGGATGAAATTCCAGCTTGCACCGTGCCACAGCCCGCAGAGCAGGAACACGATCACCAGGTTGAGGTAGGCGCGAGCCGCGCCGCGGCGATTGCCGCCGAGCGGGATGTAGACGTAGTCCCGGAACCAGTTCGACAGCGAGATATGCCAGCGGCGCCAGAACTCGCGGATCGAGCGCGAGATGTACGGATAGTCGAAGTTCTCGAGAATGCGGAAGCCGAACAGGCGCATGAGGCCGACGGCCATGTCCGAATACCCGGAAAAATCGAAGTAGATCTGCAGCGTATAGCAGGCAAGCCCGAGCCACGCGACGGGCGTGGTGAGTTCCCCGACCGGCAGGGTGAACACCTGGTCGGCGACGCCGCCGAGGGTGTTGGCGACGAGCACCTTCTTCGCCAAGCCGATCACGAAGCGGCGCACGCCCCACGCGAAGTCGGCGAGACGCGCGTCGCGCCGGGGAATCTGCGTGGCGATGTCGCGCCAGCGGATGATTGGGCCAGCGATGAGCTGCGGAAAGAGCAGGATGTACAGCGCGAAATCGGGCAACCGATGCTCGGCGCGCGCATTGCGCTTGTGCACATCGACCACGTACGAGATGGCGTGGAAGGTGAAGAACGAGATGCCGAGCGGCAGCGGGATCGCCGCGGCGGTGATACCGTGGCCGGTGAAGTTGCGCAGCAGGATGTCGACGTTCTCGGTTACGAAGCCGGCGTACTTGAATACCGCGAGCAGGCCGAGGTTGGCGACGACGGCCGCGGCAAGCCTGCGCCGGCGCCGTTCGCCTTCGATTGCTGCAATGGCAATGCCGAATCGCCAGTTGACGAGCACCGACGCCGCCACGAGCGCGACCATCGCGCCTTCGCCCCAGACATAGAACACGAGGCTCGCCGCCAGCAGCACGCCGTTGCGCGCCCGTCCCGGCGCAGCGAAGTACGCCGCGAGCACCAGCGGTAGGAACGCGAAAAGAAAAAGCGGGGAGGCGAAGACCACGGCGGCGTTGGCAGACGAGCGCGCGCGAGTCTAGCAGGCACGCGGCCCGGTGATGTCGTGGCCAGCCCCGGGAGAGGGGTGGGACTGCCAACTCCCGACCTCGCCCGCCCGTCGCCGTTTGCATTGCTAGCCGTTCGGGGCGGTCGGTGCCTTGGGGATGACGACCGAATCACGCCCCGCTACGCCGGCGGCATCGGCTTCCGCCCGTGCCCCGGGCTCACGCATCGCCCGCAACAGGCGGCCCCGGACCGTCGCGCCCTGGAGCATCGGCGCGGAAGGCGGAAGGCGAAAGGCGGAAGGCGGAAGGCGGTGGCGGTGGCGCGCCTGGTGCTTTCAGTTGCTCGTCGGGTAGCCGCTTCCCGGAACCGGCGCGGCGGGCGCGGCCGCGGGCTTGGCTGGCCCCGCCATCGGCGCGGGCTTCTGCGGAAGCGGCCGCTGCTTCTGGGGGATCGTCTTGGGGTAGCCGGCCTCGTCGAGGAGGGCTTGCCAGCGGACTTCGTTGTAACCCTTGGCGACGAGCTTGTCGCCGACCTGGAGCACGGGGGCGGTCATGTCGCCGGTGAGGGCCTTGAGCCGCTCGGCGCCCTTGACCTCCTCGACGTTGATCGGTGTGAACGGAATGCCGCGGCGATTGAGGAGAGCCTCCGCCATCTGACAGATCTCGCCGCACGCAAAGGTATACAGGGTGACCGGATAGTTGTCGGAAGCGTTGCGGGCCGCGAGCGGCAGAATGTCATTCTCGATGAAATTGGCGCCGAGCCGCTTGGGCTGCACGTCCTTGGCGGCTCCTGGGGGAGGGCGGTCCGAATAGACGATCCGGCCGTCCGGATCCGTGTACCGATAGACCTGCTGCCCCTGAGCCAACGCGCCGGGCGCGATGCAGGTCGCCGCAAGCGCCGTCAGTGCAGCGAGCGCAATGGCGAGCGAGCCCTGGGTGGTGCGGCGTGCGGAGCGTGCCATCGGTCCTCCTGGATCAACTTATGGCGGGGTCACCATCCCATTATGGCGCAGCAGGGCGTCGATCTGCGGTGGCCGGCCGCGGAACGCTATGAAAGACTCGATGGCCGGTCGGCTGCCGCCTCGGGCGAGCACCTCGTCCCGGAACCGCGCGCCGGCTGTCGCCGACAACACCCCTGCCTCCTCGAAGAGGCTGTACGCATCTGCGGAAAGCACCTCGGCCCATTTGTAGCTGTAGTAGCCCGCCGCATAGCCGCCCGCGAAGATGTGGCCGAATGCATGCATGAAGCGATCGAAGGACGGCCTCGGCACCACCGCGATCTCGTCACGCACGGTCTCGAGCAGCGCCCGGGGCGTGGCCCACTGGCCACCTTGCGTGGGATCGTACGCGGAGTGCAGCAGCATGTCGAAGATCGAGAACTCGAGCTGGCGCACGGTGGCGAGCCCGCTCTGGAAATTCCGGGCGGCAAGCATGCGCTCGAACAGTACGCGCGGGAGGGGCTCGCCGGTCTCGACGTGCGCAGTCATGTGGGCGACGACGTCCCACTCCCAACAGAAGTTTTCCATGAACTGGCTCGGCAACTCGACGGCGTCCCACTCCACGCCCTGGATGCCGGAGACGCCGGCCACTTCCACCTTGGTCAGCAGCTGGTGCAACGCATGGCCGAACTCGTGGAAGATGGTGATCACCTCGTCGTGGGTGAAGGTGGCGGGGTTGCCCCCGACTGGGGCAGACAGATTGCATGTCACGTAGGCGACGGGATGCTGCAGGTGCCCGCCGATGCGCCGCCGGTTGATGGCGTCGTCCATCCACGCGCCGCCCTGCTTGCCGGGACGGGCGTAGTTGTCGAGATAGAACTGCCCGACGAGCACCTCGTCACGGTCGAAGATATCGAAGAAGCGCACGGTAGGATGCCAGGTCGGGGCATCGCCTGGACGGATGTGGATGCCGTAGATGCTCTCGATCACCCGAAACAGACCTTCGAGTACCTTGGGCTCCGGAAAGTACTGCCGTACCTCCTGCTCGGAGAACTCGTAGCGCTCGGCCTTGAGGCGCTCGGAGGCAAAGCCGACGTCCCACGCCTCGAGGCGCTCGAGCCCGAGCTCGGCCTTGGCGAACGCGGCGAGCTCCGCAAAGTCCTGTTCGGCGAATGGTTTCGCCCGCCGGCCCAGATCGCGCAGGAAGGCGAGCACCTCGTCGGCGCTGGTCGCCATCTTCGGCACCAGGGACACCTCAGCGTAATTGCGGTAGTCGAGCAGCGACGCCGCCTCGTGCCGCAGGCGCAGAATTTCGTCGATGAGCGTGGTGTTGTCCCATTCGGGGTTGTCCCCCACGTCGGAGGCGCGGGTCATGTAGCCGCGGTAGAGCGCTTCCCGCAGCGGGCGATGCTCGGCGTACAGCATCACCGGCAGGTAGCAGGGCATCCGCAGCGTGAGCTTCCAGCCATCCTTGCCTTCGGCGGCGGCGGCGGCGCGCGCCTCGGCAAGGACATCGTGCGGCACGCCTTCGAGCTCCTTCGCGTCGGTGACGATGCGCTCCCAATCGTTGGTCGCATCGAGCACGTTGTCGTCGAATCGCGCCGATAGCTGGGCGAGGTTCTCCTGGACTTCCTTGAAGCGCGCCTTGCGGTCCGCCGGCAGTTCGGCGCCCCCCAGGCGGAAATCCCGCACCTCGTTGTCGATCATCCGACTCCGGGCCTGGTCGAGGCCGGCGAACCCCGCGGATTCACGCAGAGTGCGGTAGCGCTCGAACAGCCGCAGGTCCTGGGCGAGGCCAGCGTGGAACGTGGTGATGCGCGGCAGGTTGGCGTTGAACGCGTCGCGCAGCTCCGGCGTGCTGACCACGGCGTTGAGATGTCCTACCGCACCCCAGGCGCGCTCGAGGTGATCGAGCGGGGCGGCGAGGGGCTCGACCACCGTATCCCAAGTCGCGGCGCGGCGGTCGGTGGCCACCGTCTCGACTGCCGCCGTGGCCCGCTCGAGCAGGGCATCCACTGCCGGGGTGACGTGGGCTGGCGCGATGCAATCGAAACGCGGCAGGTTCGAGAAATCGAGCAGGGGATTGGTCATCACGTTGGTGTCCATGCGGCAGCCTGGCTAGGAAAGGGTGGAGGGCGGGGCGATGGTGCCCCCCGACGGACCCGGCGTGGCGCCGAGCGCTGCATCGAGCAGGGCGAGGTCGGCGGGGGTGCCGACGTTGGCCCAGCGTCCGGAATGGAGCTCGCCACTGACGATGCCGGCGGCGATCCACGTCTTGAAAAATGGCAGCAGTTTGAGCTTCACCCCTCGTGGAAGTTCGGCGAAGAGTACGCGGTCGTAGAGGGCGATGTTGCCGAAGGTCAGGCGCGGCGCCGCCTCATCGTCGCGGATGCGGCCGTCGATCAGCGCGAAATCGCCGGTCGGGTGATACGGAGGGTTCGGCACCATGACCAGGTGGACGCGTGGCGAGGCGGGGTCCGCGGCCATGCGCGCCGCGCGCGGCAGCAGCGAGGCGTAATCAAAATCGGTGTGGATGTCGCCGCTGAGGACCGCCACGATGCCCGAGCCGAGCAGCGGGTAGGCGGTGGCGATGCCGCCTGCCGTTTCCAGCGGCTCCGACTCGATCGACCACGTGATGCGCACACCGAATGCGTGGCCGTCACCGAGGGACGTCACCAGACGCTCGGCGCGATGCGCCGCGTTGATCACGATGTCGATGATGCCGGCGCGGCGTAGCGCCTCGATCTGGTGCACGATCAGCGGCTTGCCGCCGGCCGTCAGCAGGGGCTTGGGCGTGTGGTCGGTCAGGGGACGCATGCGCTCGCCGCGTCCGGCGGCCAGGATCATGGCGGCGAGCCGCGCCGCGGGTGGGGCGGGGGCCATTAGAAGGTAGGGCCGACGGCAGGTGCGGTGCCTTCG
The DNA here is from genome assembly GCA_039915505.1 of Casimicrobiaceae bacterium. Lineage (GTDB taxonomy): Bacteria > Pseudomonadota > Gammaproteobacteria > Burkholderiales > Casimicrobiaceae > CAIWHR01. Next base: position 10,361 of record JBDSND010000039.1, on the reverse strand, counting down.
AGCTCGTCGAGCAGGCGCAGCAGGGGGGTGAGTGCGCGATAGCGGCTGCACGCGCCGCGCAGGTAGGCCATCACTTGCGGCATGTCGTCGAGATACTGGGACTTACCGTCCCTATGGTTGAGGCGGGCGAAGATGCCCAGCACCTTGAGCTGGCGCTGCACGCCCATCCACTCGAAGTCGCGCCAGACCGCGCCGAAGTCCGGATCGACCGGCAGATGCGCAGCGCGGGCGCGCTCCCACCAACGCACTGCATAGTCGATCTGCTGCGCCTCGTCCCACGCGACATACGCATCACGCAGCAGCGAGACCAGATCGTAGGTGATCGGACCGAATACGGCATCCTGGAAATCGAGCACGCCCGGGTTCGGCACGCAGACCATCAGATTGCGGGAGTGGTAATCCCGGTGGACATACACCTGCGGCTGGGCGAGATTGTTGGCGAGAACGGTCCGGAATGCGTCGTCGAGGCACGCCCGTTGCGCGTTGCTGAGGGTGACGCCGAGGTGGCGCGCGATGTACCAGTCCGGGAACAGCTGCAGCTCGCGGTCGAGAAGCGCCTCGTCGTAGGTAGGCAAAATTCCCGCCTGGGACGCGACCTGCCAACGCACCAGGGTGTCCAGGGCATCGAGGTAGAGCGCACGTTCACCGCCGCCACCCAGGGCGGCGAGATAGGTGGTGTTGCCAAGATCGGTCAGCATGAGTAGCCCGCGCTCGAGGTCCTGGGCGAGCACCTGCGGTGCATGGACGCCTGCATCGCGCAGCAGCGCGGCGACTTGCACGAACGGTCGGCAATCCTCCATGGGCGGCGGTGCGTCCATGGCGATGAGCGAATCCCGGCCTTGCCACGGCGCGCGAGGGGTGATGCGGAAGTAGCGTCGGAAGCTGGCGTCGGCCGAGGCCGGCGCGACGGCGAAGTCGCGCGTCTCGAGCACATCGGCCGCCCAGTCCTCGAGCAGTTGCAGGCGCGCATCGACACGCGTGCCGTGGCCGCTGGAGGGAGAACACGGTTCGATCGAAACGGAATAGTCCACGAGAGTTCTGCGAGGTGCCAGGGCTCGACGGCGCCTGGGCGTGCCCTGCGACCCTCGCGCGGCCACCAGGCGGGCTTGCGGATGCGCGCGCGGCGCAGAGCCGGGCCGCCAAGCTAGAATGCGCCGATTGTAGCAGGCCGAAAATGCGTTCTCACCGTTCCGCCACTCCCCGTATCTGCCTCGCATTGGTCGTCGCTGCGTGCGTGCTCGCGTCGGCGGCGCACGCAGGCGAGGCCGGCGTCGAGTCATCATTGGGAGACCCGCTGCCGACGCTCAAACTCGCGCCCGATCTCACGCCGCCCGGGCGCGTGCGCCCGGGGCCTCTCGGCATGCCGCGTCCCACCGGCACCATGCAGGACCGTGCGATCTTCCTGCGCGCCGATACCCTCGAGGGCCGCGGCGGCGAGCGTCTCGACGGATCCGGTCACGTCGAGTTGCGTACCCGCAGCGAGACGGTGCTGGCCGACTGGTTGCGCTACGACTTCGTGGCGGGAGATATCTGGGGCAAGGGCGACGTGCTCCTGCGGCGCGGCATCGACTGGATCACCGGCCCTGAGACGCGCTACCGGCCGGAGAGCGAAACCGGGTTTTTCGTCGCCCCGACCTACTACCTCGGCGAGATCGGGGGCCGGGGCACGGCGCGCAACATCGAGTTCGTCGGACCGGACCGGTTTGCCGCGACCGACGCGCAGTTCACCACCTGTGTCGCGCCGCGCAACGACTGGTACGTTCGCATGAGCGAACTCGAGGTGGACGAGTCGCGCAAGGTCGGCACCGCGCACAACGCCTTCGTGTATTTCTTCGGTGCGCCGATCGCCTATACGCCGTGGCTCACGTTCCCGCTATCTGACGAACGCAAGTCGGGGTTCCTCCCCCCGGTGCTGGGTTCCACAGGCACGCGCGGCTTCGAGATCGCCGCGCCGTATTACTTCAACCTCGCGCCCAACTACGATGCCACGCTCACCCCGCGGATCATGACCAAGCGAGGCGTGCAGCTCGGCGCGCAGTTCCGCTACCTGTTCAGCAATTCGGCGGGCGAGGCGAATATCGAGGACTTGCCCAACGACCGGGTGACCGGCACCAACCGGTACCTCCTGGCGTGGAAGCACAACCACAATCTCGCCCCGATCACCCCGGGTCTCGCGGCATTCTGGAACCTCAACAAGGTCTCCGACGACACCTACTTTTCCGATCTCGCCGATCGCATCGCCATCACGTCGCAAACCACCCTGCCGCGCGAGGGCGGATTCGCCTATACGCGCGGACCGTGGCAGTTCCTGGCCCGGGAGCAGGCCTTCCAGACCCTCCAGGATCCTACTGCGCCGCCGGTCACGACGCCCTACAACCGCAGGCCGCAAGTCCTGGCGTCGCTGCGTGATACCGAGTGGGCGGGACTTACCTTTGCAGGCACGGGCGAGTACGTGCGCTTTAGCAATCCCACCCTGCCGACCGGCCAGCGCACGTACGTCTACCCGACGATGGCATGGCAGCGACAGGGGCCGTGGTGGTTCCTCACCGCCCGCACGGGTGTGCACGCGCGGCACTACGATCTCGATCGGACGGTGCAGGGCGAGAGCACCTTCAACTACCTCATCCCGATCACTTCGCTCGACGGCGGCCTGGTGTTCGAGCGTGACTGGCAGGCGTTTGGTGAACGGATGGTGCAGACCCTGGAGCCACGGGCGTTCTACGCCTTCATTCCGTATCGCGACCAGAGCAAGATTCCCGCCTTCGACACCGCGATCGACGATTACAACTTCACCCAGCTTTTTAGTGAGAACCGCTATCTCGGCAATGATCGTATCGGCGACGCCAACCAGCTCACACTGGCGCTCACCTCGCGCCTGATCGATCCCGGTACCGGCGCCGAAAGGCTGCGGGTTTCGCTCGGCCAGCGCTTCTATTTCGAGAACCAGCGGGTCACGCTTTCCGAGCCGCGGCGCGCGGCATCGACTTCCGACGTGCTGCTACTCGCCGAAGGACGACTCTCCGAGGCGTGGGCGCTTGCCGGTCTCATGCAATACAACTTCGATCAGGCGCGCTCCGAGCGCTTCGATCTCGGCGCGCGGTACACGCCCGCGCCCGGCAAGATCATCAGCGCGAGCTATCGCTACACCCGGCAGCTCGTCGATCCGCTCTCGGGGCTCAATCTCGAGCTGCGCCAGCTCGACTTCGCAACCCAGTGGCCGGTGACCCAGAACCTGACGTTTCTCGGGCGCTGGAACTACTCCCTCGTCGACCGCAAGACCCTGGAGGGGGTGGTTGGCATCGAGTACAATGCCGACTGCTGGGTGGTGCGGCTCGTCGGGCAGCGTCTTACCACGACCACCCAGACCACGACGACATCGGTGTTCCTGCAGCTCGAGCTCACCGGGCTTGCACGGTTCGGCACCAATCCCCTGGAGCTCCTGCGACGCACGGTGCCGGGGTATCGCACCACGAACGAATCGGCGCTGTCGCCTCGCGACCGCGCCGACATATTCCCGGAATTCTGAGGTACCCGCATGGCAGCATCGCTCTCCTCCGCACGTGGTCCCGGCGGCCTTGGCGCGGCCGTTCTCCTACTCCTCTCGACCTTGACCGTGCCGGCATTGGCGCAGGGGCCGTCGACGGGGCAATCCCCGCCTCCTCCATCCTCTGTTCGCAGCGCGGCGTCGAAGCCGGTGCTGCTCGACCGCGTAGTGGCGATCGTCAACGACGAGGCACTGACCCAGCGAGAGGTCGACGACCAAAAGAAGCTCGTGCTCGACCAGTTGCGCGCCCAGAAGGTGACGCCCCCGGCGCCCGACGTGCTCGAGAAGCAGGTGCTCGAGCGGCTCATCACCGAGCGGGTGATCGCGCAGGTCGCGAAGTTGTCTGGAGTGAAAATCGACGACGTCCAGGTCGAGCGCACCATCGAGCGCATCGCGCAGGAGAACAAGCTCACGCCAGCGCAGTTCCGCGAGGCGCTGGCGCGGGAGAACATCCCGTTCGCCAAGTATCGCGAAGACCTGCGCAAGCAGATCCTGGTGCAACGGATGCGCGAGCGCGAAGTGGATTCGCGGATCCAGGTGAGCGATGCCGAGGTCGATAACTTCCTCGCGACGATCGCGTCGCAGGCTGGGGGCGACACCGAGTATGAGCTTTCACACATCCTGGTACTGGTGCCGGAGCAGGCGACCCCGGAGCAGGTCGAGGCCCGACGTCAACGCGCCGAGGCGGCGCTCGCCCAGGTGCGCGGCGGTGCCGACTTCGCGCAGGTGGCGGCCGGTTTTTCGGACGCTCCGGACGCGCTCCAGGGCGGGAGTCTCGGCTGGCGGCCACCGGCGCGGCTGCCGTCGGTGTTCGACCAGCCGGTGCGCACCATGAAGCCCGGCGACGTGTCCGACATCCTACGCTCAGCGAGCGGCTTCCACATTGTCAAGCTCGTCGACCGGCGCGATCGCAACCAGCCTACGGTGGTCGAGCAGACACACGCCCGGCATATCCTGATCAAGGTCAACGAGGTGACTTCCGAGACGGATGCGAAGGCGCGCATCGACCGCCTGAAGGAGCGCCTCGACAATGGTGGCAAGTTCGAGGACATCGCGCGACTCAATTCCGAGGACGCGAGCGCCGGTAAAGGCGGCGACCTCGGCTGGATCTCTCCCGGCGACACCGTCCCCGACTTCGATCAGGCGATGAATGCGCTCAAGCCCGGCGTGGTGTCGGTCCCGGTGCGCTCGCCCTTCGGCTGGCACCTCATCGAAGTGCTCGAGCGCCGCAGCCAGGACATCACGGCAGAGCGGTCCCGCGAGCAGGCGCGCGCGGCGTTGCGCCAGCGCAAGTCCGACGAGGCCTTCCAGGAATGGGTGCAACAGATGCGCGACCGTGCCTACGTCGAGATCAAGGCCGACGACGCCTGATCCGCTGGCGGTCAGCGGTTGAGCGTGCGCATCGACTGCGCCATATAGCGTTCACCGGACGCAGTTCCCGCCGGCAGTAGCGCCGCGATGTGCGCGCACTCCGCGCCCGTGAGCACGACCTCGAGCGCACCGAGGTTCTCTTCGAGAAAGGTGCGTCGTTTGGTGCCCGGTATCGGCACGATGTCATCACCCTGTGCCAGCACCCACGCGAGCGCCAGCTGTGCTGCGGTGCAGCCTTTCTGCGCCGCAAGGTCATCGATGGCGTCGGCAAGACGCAGGTTCTGCTGAAAATTGTCGCCCTGGAAGCGCGGTGACGAGCGCCGGTAATCGTCGGCGTCGAGATCGTCGATGCTCCTAATCACGCCGGTGAGAAAGCCCCGACCGAGGGGACTGTAGGGAACGAAGCCGATCCCGAGCTCGCGCACTGTCGGCAGGACCTCGTCCTCGGGATCGCGGCTCCACAGCGAATACTCGGTCTGCAGCGCCGCGATGGGGTGCACCGCGTTCGCCCGCCGGATCGAGCCAGGCGCCGCCTCCGACAGCCCCAACCACCGCACCTTGCCAGCGCGCACCAGATCAGCCATCGCGCCCACCGTTTCCTCAATCGGCGTGTCCGGATCGACGCGATGCTGGTAGTAGAGATCGATAGTCTCGAGTCTCAGGCGCTTGAGACTCGCGTCACAGCAGCGGCGGACGTAGTCGGGCCTGCCATTGACCCCGATATTCTTGCCGGCAGCATCGCGCGCGATCCCGAACTTGGTCGCGACGACGACGCCTTCGCGCCGGCCGCGCAACGCCTGTCCGACCAGCGTCTCGTTGCTGCCCATGCCGTAGATGTCGGCGGTATCGAGCAGAGTCACGCCCAGGTCGAGGGCACGGTGGATCGTAGCGATGGCTTCATTCTCGTCGCGGCCACCGTAGAACTCGGACATGCCCATGCAGCCAAGACCGAGGGCCGACACTTCCAGTCCGGAACCGAGCTTCCTGGTATTCATGGTGATCTTCCTTTCACGTAGGGGACGCGCGGCCGACGGTGCGGCTGGCGGCTGGCGGATGGCGGATGGCGGAATGGCAAGCGGGCGGGCGGTGGCAAGGGGATACTGCGCACACAGGGCTAGGCGGAGTTCGACCGAAGTCTGCGTCCACCGGTGTTCCGACCCGGCCGCGCAGCGACGTTCCCCGCTGCCACGGACATCACGGCAACCCGAGGAACGTACGCATGCTGGCGAGCTCGCCCAAAAGCGCGCTGCGAAACCGCTGATCGAGCGGCGGGCGACCCGCGATGTAGCCCGCTTCGCACCGCAGTTTGCCCTCGCGAACCGCCAGGTTGGCCCATCCGACGATCGCGTCGCGCCACAGCAGCGGCAAGGCATAGTAGCCCCGCTCGCGCTTGGCCGCTGGCGTATAGGCTTCGAAACGGTAGTCCCACTGCCAGAAGCGCGCAAAGCGCTCCCGGTCCCAGACGATCGGGTCGAACGGTGCAAGTAATCGCACCCGTGGCTCCGCCGCCGCGCCCTGTGCCATTGCCGGGTTCTCCTCCGCGGGCCACCACCAATCAGTGCCTCCGACGCGTGCCCGGCCGAGGCGCCCTTTGGCCCGCCGGATGGCTTCCGGCAGCCCGCTGCGCCACTGGGGCGCGGCATACCGGAGTCGGCGGATGAGATGCGTCAAGGTGGTCGACGGCAACGGCGCGTACGTCTGCACGAGGATGTCGACTAGCGCGTCGAGCCGCGCATGTACGGCCATCGTCGGCGGTGCGTGCGCGGGTGCCGCGTAGACCCGCACGCCACTGTCGCGCCGCGCCACCCGCAGCAGGCCGCGGTAATGCATCGCCAGCAGCAGGTGGGTGGAGGCATTCGATGCGCCGCCCCAGGCGTTGCGCACCGTGCCGTGCGCAAAATGGAACTCGATCGCACGCGGATGCGCGCTTCCCTGATCACGGACGAACGCCAGGATCGCCCGGGCGCGCCGGGCGGTTGCGGCATCCCATGCCGTCTCGACCGTGCGCGGATGCATCAAGGCCAGGTGGCTACTGGGCAGGAAGCCGTAGTTGATGAAAAAATCCTCATCGACCGAGAGCCGCGCATAACGCCGCTCCAGATCGCCGGCGCGATAATTGCGCACCCGATGGCGCAAGGTGAGGTCCTGCGCGCGTGCCGGCGAGCGGATCGGATCGGCCTGAACGAAACCGAGTCGCTCGATGGCCCGCTGCAACGTGGTGGGCCGAAAGAGCGAGCGCGCGACGGCGTAGCGGCGCAGGTGGGAGAGGGAGAGCACGGACGGCGTGACTTGCGTCGGGACAGGGTAGATTCCGTCGATCATAGTACGGCGGGGCGCCGGGCACCCAAAGCCACGCGTCGGTCGCGCCTGCGCGACGCTACGGTGCGGCGCAGATTGGCTGGTTCGTCGTGCCGATCGTCTAAACTGCCGATCCGCACGGTACGCATGCGATCGCATTCGCCGCCTCCAGGACGTGACGCCTCCCCACGATAAGTCATGAAACCCACGCGCATCGCCGTGGTCGGCGCCGGTTATATTGGGCTCGCCCACATCGGCGCTGTGCAGGCAAGCCGAACCTGCGGCTTGTCGGCGATCGTCGATCCCGCTCCCGCGGCGCGGCCCCACGCGCAACGTGCGGGCGTGCCGCTCTACGCCTCGCTTGCCGAGCTCATCGCCGCTGATCGGCCCGATGGCGTCGTGCTGGCGACGCCGAACCAGTTGCACGTGGAGCACGCCATGACTTGCCTCGGCGCGAGCCTGCCGATGCTTCTGGAAAAGCCCATCGCGCCCACGGTGGCGGAAGCGGAATTGCTGGCGGCGGCGGCGCAGCGCGGCGGGGGCCGGATCCTGATCGGCCATCACCGTGCCCACAGTCCGATCATGGCCAAGGCGAAAGCCACGGTCGAGAGCGGCGTGCTGGGTGCGCTCGTGGCCGTGACAGGCAGCGCGACGTTCTTCAAGCCCGACCAGTACTTCGCCGAGGGGCCGTGGCGGCGGGAGGTAGGCGGAGGCCCGATCCTGCTCAACATGATCCACGAGGTGCACAACCTGCGCACGCTGTGCGGCGAGATCATCGCCGTGCAGGCGTTCGCGTCCCACGCCGTGCGGCGCTTCCCGGTGGAGGACACGGTCGCGATCAATCTCCGGTTCGCCGGCGGTGCGCTCGGCACGTTTCTGTTGTCGGACACCGCTGCGTGCGCTCGCAGCTGGGAGCAGACATCCCGGGAAAACCCGGCGTACGCCACCTACGCCGACGAGGACTGCTATGTCATCATCGGCACCAGCGGCAGCCTGTCGGTGCCGACCATGCGTCTCAAGACCTATCCGCGACCTGCGGACCGGTCCTGGTGGAAGCCCTTCACGATCGGGGTCGTGGACCTGGTGCGGGACGATCCGATTCAGCGCCAGATCGAGCACTTCGGCGCCGTCGTGCGCGGCGAAGCCGAGCCTTTGGTGACCGCCGCAGATGGCCTCGCCAACCTGAGGGTCACCGAGGCCATTGCCGCGGCCGCACGACATGGCGGCACGGTCGAGCTCCGGGCTCCTGAATGAAAGCGAGAACCATGAAATTCCTCATGCTCCACGGCATCAACCACGACATGTTCGGCAAGCGCGATCCGGCGCAGTACGGCACCATCACCCTCGCCGAGATCGACCGGCGCCTGAGCGACGTCGCCAAGGAACTGGGCGTCGAGGTCGACACATTCCAGACCAATCACGAAGGCGCTATGTGCGAGCGCATTCACCAGGCCTACCAGGACGGGGTCGCAGGGGTGCTGATCAACGCGGGTGCCTGGACGCACTACAGCTACGGCATTCGTGATGCCTTGGCGATCCTGACCGTGCCGGTGGTGGAGGTGCACATGTCCAACATCCATGCCCGCGAACCGTTCCGCCACGTGTCGGTGTTCGCCGAGATCGTCAAGGGTCAGATCAGCGGCTTCGGCGTCGACAGCTACCTGCTCGCCCTGCGGGCGGCCGTGTCGGCGGCGCGCGGCGATCAGCGCTGAGCACGTCGGATGCCGCCAGTGGGCGCCGATAGCGTCGACTCTGTGTTGCGGCTCGACGGCACCACCCGGCTGGTCGCGATCATCGGCGACCCCATCGCCCAGGTGAAGTCACCGGGAGGGGTGACCCGCGCGCTGCAGGCGCAGGGCTGTAACGCGATCGTCGTGCCGGTCCACGTGTCCGCTGGCGACGTGGACGCCTTCCTGCGTGCTGCCGCGCTCGTCCGCAATCTCGACGGCATCATCGCCACCGTGCCGCACAAGTTCGCCGCGTATGCGCATTGCGCCACCGCGACCAGCCGCGCCAACCTCCTGCAGGCGGCCAACACCCTGCGGCGCAACCTCGACGGCCGCTGGCATGGCGATCATCTCGATGGGCAAGGCTTGGTCGCGGCGATGCGCCATGGAGGCTGCGAGCCCCGCGGCCAGCGCGCCCTCCTGGCCGGTGCCGGCGGGGCGGGCTCGGCCATCGGTCTCGCCCTACTCGATGCCGGGGTCGCCGCGCTGGGCATTCACGACGACGATGCAGCCCGCCGCGATGCTCTGGTGGGGCGGCTGTCGACCCGCTATCCGGATCGCGTTGCCATGGCTGGCGCCGATCCCACCGGATACGCGGTGGTGGTGAACGCGACGCCTGCGGGCATGCGTGAAAGCGACCCGTACCCCGTGCAGGCCGACAAGCTGTCGGGCGCCATGTTCGTAGCGGACGTGATCGCGGTACCCGCGGTCACGCCGCTCCTCGCCATCGCCCGCATGCGCGGTTGCCGATCCGCGACCGGCAACGACATGTTCGCGGCGGTATGCGACTTGATGGTCGAGTTCTTGCTGGAGCGGCCGTGATGGCCGCAATGACCGCGTGGTCGGTGGTAAAGGTCCGCTGACCGCCCGGCCCTTGCGCAAGGCTCCGACCAGGCAGCAGACCCGTGGCAGCGATTGCAACGACCCGAACCGCCGATTCCGTGCAGAGACGGCGACCATCCGATCAGCAACGGCATGCCGGCTGCGTAGGGCCTCGACAAGTACGCGAGCGCCGCGGCATGTGCACCAGGAAACCTCCGATGCTGGTGCCCCCGCGGCGCGACGGTCCTGGCGTCGCTCGAGGACGCAGACACCGGGCGCGCAACGCCTGTTCAGGCGGTGAGCGCTTCGAAGATCTCGACGTCGACCGTGCCGTCGAGGAGTCCCTCCTTCTCCCGTCGCTCCCGGTAGGCGGCGAGATGCGGCGCGTGGCGGTGGGCATCGAACGCGGCCTGGTCGACGTAGGTCTCGTAGAACAGGAAGAGATCGGGATCCTGGCTCGACCGATGCGGTCGATAGACGAGACAGCCGGGCTCCGCCTTGCGGACCACCGCCGCCTGCTCGGTCAGGAGTGCGGCGAGTGCGTCGCCCTTGCCTGCGGCGGCCCGCAGCCGTGCCACTACCGTAACGACGTTTGCCAT
>JBDSND010000038.1:0-8109 GCA_039915505.1 Casimicrobiaceae bacterium | reverse complement strand
CGCGGCCAGGAAGTCGCACAACGCACCCAGATCGAAGGCCTCGATGCGCAGGCACACGTGATCGAGATTGCGACCCTCCGCACCCGGAGCCGCACCTCCCACACGCCCGAGCTTGCCGTCGACCGTCACCAGATCGATCAGCGAGCGCCCGGCGCGCAGTTGCACCAGCCCGAGTTCGGCGATCCGCCGTTCCACCGCGCAGCCCAGCACGTCGCAATAGAAGCGTTCCATTCGCTCCACCTCGACCACGCGCAATACGACGTGGTCGATGCCACGGATACGCAGCGGCCGCTCGTCGGCGCGGCCACGCGTCTCGTGGTCGGTTGCTGCAGCGGTCATGGTCGCGCCGCTTCGATCGCCCGCCACACGGTGGCAAGCCACGGCTGCTGCGCGCGGGGCAGGCCGGGCGGCCGGTAGTAGTGCTCGAGCTCGACGAAGCCCGCGGCCGAGACGAACCGCCGCCAGGTGTCGAGGTCGTGATAGGCCCCGTAGCGGCCACGGTTCCAGCCTTCCTCCCCCTGCCCGCGGGGATTCGAGCTGAACAGCACGCCGCCGTTTTTGAGGGTCTCGCGCAACTCGCCGAGCACCCGCGGCAGTTCGGCGCCCGGTACATGGAACAGCGATGCATTGGCGAAGATGCCGTCGAAGCGCGCCGTCGGCAGGGCGAGGCGAAGGAAGTCCTGCTGCCACACCTCGCAGCCGCTCCAGGCACGCGCCATCGCCACGAACCGTTCCGAACCATCGATCCCGACCGCGACGTGGCCGCGCTCGGTGAAGGTACGAAGGTCACGGCCGGGACCGCAGCCGAGGTCGAGGATCTGGAACGGCGGCGTGCCGTCGATGTGCCGCAGCAGGCTGTCGACATTCTGCTGGACGTCGTGGTCGCGCGTGCCCTCCCAGAATGCTTCGGCGCCCGCCTCGTAGTGCGCGAGGGTGCCGGCGCTCTCCGCGCTCACCGCGTCGGCGGGGGCGTGACCGGGCGCGCGCTCACCTGGGCTTGGCGTGGGGGGTGGCATGGGTGCGTCGCGTGAGGTCATCGCCATTTATGTTACCGCCGGACGGTTAGCGCCGCGACAGGCACGCGTTCGTGCCTGGGGCCACCGCGCGGTCGACTGGGGCACCGCGGCCGACCCGCTGTTTCCCAAGTCGCGTCGGAGTCACTCTGACAGTCTCAACCTGGCCTTCGACACCCGCCTCCGAGCGACCGCCGCCGCCAGCGGGCAGAAATACCCCTTCCTCGCGGCGTTGGATGTCCTTACGGAGGCTTGGGCGTTGCTCGAGAAGCATGCCGGCAAGCTGGCCTGCCAGGCACCCGGACAAGGCTTCCGGGTCTTGATGACTGCATTGCGTCCGCGTCGGCATCGCTCCTGACGACGTCATCCAGACCTCGCCTACGGCTCAGTGCGCATCCGCCGTGTACTCAGCAGTTGCCTGCCACGGCTTGATCTTGGCAAGCGTCTTCGCGAGCGTCGCCTTCGCGACCTCGGTATCGTAGTCGGCCTGCAGACGCAGCCACCAGCCGTCCGAGAGTCCAAAGAACCGGCACAGCCGCAGATCGGTGTCCGCGGTGATGGCTCGCCTGCCAGCGAGGATCTCGCCAATGCGCTGCGCCGGCACGCCGATCTCCTTTGCCAGCCGGTAGTTGCTCATGCCCAGCGGCTTGAGAAACTCCTCGGCCAGCATCTCGCCGGGCGACACGGGTTTCAGTTTCCTGCTCATGTCCGTCTCCGTCAGTGGTAATCCACGATCTCCACGTCTTCGGCATCGGTGCCTGTCCAGCGAAAGCAGACGCGGAACTGATCGTTCACGCGGATGCTCCACTGGCCGGCGCGATCGCCTTTCAGTTGCTCCAGGCGATTCGCCGGTGGTGCGCGCAGATCCTCGATGCGTCGCGACAGGTCGAGCTGCTTCAACTCGCGCAGCGCCGGGCGCTCGATGTTCGCGAAGCGGGCCACGCGGCGCAGCCCGAACAAGGCTTCCGTGTCGGCACACTTGAACGTCTTGATCGCCACGAGTAAAATCATAACGTTCCGCGTGATTAACGTCAAGCGTGACTACCAACGTCGCCCCCCCGCTCACCGTTTTGGCGCGACCGACACCGCCGTCAATCATGCATCGAAGCCTGCGCGACGATCATTGCCGAGGCGCCGGATCGACGACTGCACGCGCGATCAGTGGCTCCACCGGCTCTGAGCAGCGCGAATCAAAACGACGCGGCCGGCGCATCATGGCCGCGCATCAGGGCCGCGCATCAGGGCCGCGATATGCAGCGGCTCCCCTTGACATAGAAGCGCAGCAGCCGCCGCGCCCAGTGCCCGGCGTAGTCGACACCGATCCGGGGCCGGCGCACTACACGAAACGGTGGTGCTTCCATGTCCGTCACGAATACCACGTCGCCGAGCAGATCGAGCCCGTTGTGGCGACGTTCGATGTGCAGCGCGCGACACAGCAGGCCGGGGCCCTGGGTGCGGCCGTCGATGCCCGCCACGGGCTCGATGGCCCGCAGCAGCACGGCGGCGGCGCGGCCCTCGGGCTCGACCACGACGTTCATGCAGTGATGCATGCCGTAGATGAGATAGACGTAGGCGTGGCCGGGTGGACCGAACATCACTTCGGTGCGCGCGGTCCGGCCCCGGGCGGAATGCGCGGCCAGATCGTGCGGGCCCAGGTATGCCTCGACCTCGACGATGCGTCCAGCGCGGGCTACCCCGCCCGAACGGTGCACGATGATCTTCCCAAGCAACGCCTGCGCCACGGTGACGGCGTCGCGGTCGTAGAACGCACGCGGCAACGGGGCGGGGAAGGAATCGGAATCATCCGCCGGGTCTGCGTCTTCCGGGAGTTCCGGGGACGGCGCCGAAGCGTCGCCGGGATCCGGCTCGGAAAGGGTGGCCGCGTCGCTGGGAACCGGCGCGGACATGATGGCCGGATCGCGCTGCATCATCGGTAACGATTGGTCCCGGCGGCCGGCTTGACGCCTTTTGCACCGGACCTCGTGTGCGCCTTCACGCGGGACCTCACCGAAGGTGCGGACCCCTCGCTAACGTCCCCGCCGCCCGCCGTCTTCCCGGCCGTCTTCCCGGCCGTCTTCCTTGCCGTCTTCCTGGTGGTATCCGTGGTCGTCCTTTGGGGTGCCCTCCCAGCGAATTTCCCAGCCGCCTTCCTCGCCGCGTTCCTGGCCGCACGGGCAATTGGCGCCCCAGAGGGTGATGCCGCCGCGCTCTCGACGCCTTCCACCTCATCGGTGCTGAAGTCCGCCGGCATCACGATCTCCAGGAGCTCCAGGTCGTCGCTATGGCCGACCTCCCAGTGGCGAATTTGGGGCGGCTGGTAGACACATGAACCGCGCCCCAGACGCACTACGCCCTGTCCTTCGTACTCGAACTCGATCCACCCGGCCAGCACGTAGACCAGCTGGAACGTCGTTCCGTGACGGTGGGGGCCACCCGCCGGAGCCGCCCCCGGGACAGCGCGGATTACGTGCGCCACCACGGCGCCATCGGTCGCCGTGGCAATGCCGAGATCGCGGTACACGAAAAAGGCGCGGAGGCCACGCGTAAAACGGGCGTCGCGGGCATGGCTGACGGTAAAACCTAGGGTCGACATGGTGATCTCCTCATTCAATCGCGCACCTTCGACGAGGTGCACGCCCCCCGTCGAAAACGCGCGTCGATCCTGACAACCGGGCGACACCAAACCGTTGTAATCTCTGGGGCGTTGCCCCCGGACCTTGCAAGGCATCAGGCTGCCATGACCCACATTCTGCACCGCCAGATGCGCGGCGAACTGCCCGTCGCGGTGACCGCCCAGGGCATCACCATCACCGACGCCCAGGGCAAGACCTATATCGATGCGTCGTCGGGCGCCGCGGTATCCTGCCTCGGTCACGGCCATCCCGAAGTGCTGCAGGCGATGCACGCCCAGATCGACCGGGTCGCATATGCCCACACCAGCTTCTTTACCACCGAAGTGGCCGAGGAGCTCGGTGTCCATTTGGTGCGGCACGCGCCACCGGGCACGACCCGCGCCTATCTCGTCTCAGGCGGGTCCGAGGCGGTCGAGGCAGCCCTGAAGCTCGCCCGCCAATACTTTGTCGAGCTCGGCCAGCCGGAGCGCCGCCACTTCATCGCCCGCCGGCAGAGCTATCACGGCAACACCCTCGGTGCGCTCGCCGTCGGCGGCAACGCCTGGCGACGCACGCAGTTCGCACCGCTCCTGATCGACGTGACCCATGTCGCCCCGTGCTACGCCTATCGTGACCAGCGCCCGGACGAGACGCCCGAGGCGTACGGCGCGCGACTCGCGGCCGAGCTTGAAGCGACGATCGACGAGCTCGGTGGCGAGAACGTGATCGCCTTCGTCGCCGAGCCGGTGGTGGGGGCGACCCTCGGAGCCGTCCCGCCGGTGGCGGGCTACTGGAAACACATTCGCGAGATCTGTGATCGCCACGGCATCCTGCTGCTCGCCGACGAAATAATGTGCGGCATGGGCCGCACCGGCACGCTGCATGCGCTCACCCAGGAGAACGTGGTCCCGGACCTGCTGACGATCGCCAAGGGACTCGGTGGCGGCTACCAGCCCATCGGCGCCGTGCTGGTCCAGGGTCGCGTCGTCGATGCGATCTCCCAGGGCAGCGGCTTCTTCCAGCACGGGCACACCTACATCGGTCACCCGGTGGCGTGCGCTGCGGCGCTCGCGGTGCAAAAGATCCTGGCCCGCGACGGTATCCTCGACAACGTGGTGCGCATGGGTGCATTGCTCGCGGCGCGGCTGCACGACGCATTCGACCGCCATCCTCATGTCGGCGACGTCCGTGGTCGGGGGCTGTTCTGCGGCATCGAGCTCGTTGCCGATCGCGCGACCAAGGCGCCGTTCGATCCCGCATTGCGGCTGCACGCACGCATCAAGGCGGAGGCGATGCGGCGCGGACTCCTGTGCTACCCGATGGGCGGGACGATTGACGGCAAGCAGGGGGACCATGTCCTGGTGGCGCCACCGTTCATCGTGACACCAAAAGATATCGACACGATCGTCAGCCGCCTTGCGGAGGCGGTCGACGCGGCGCTGGCCGGCGTGCCGGAGGTCGCCCATGCCGAGACATCCGGGTAGGATTGCGAACCTCGTCCGTGATCAGGGGCGGGTCGGCCCGCGCACGGCTGCCAATCCATGCGAGCGCTCGTGGGAGGCACCACTACACGTTTGCCGCGCCACGGCAGCGCGCGGCGATGGGGAAGTACAACGTAGTCAAGCAACACGGTAGCAAATCGACGTAGACCACCAGACCAGGAGAAGTGCCATGCAAACATGTAACCCGAGCCCGCGCTTTACGGGCAGTTTCGCAGCAACCGCCGTTGTCCTGCTCGCGACGGCGCTGGCGGCGCCCGGCACGGCGGTTGCCCAACAGAAGTTCGTCACCATCGGCACGGGCGGCGTCACCGGCGTGTACTACGCCGTGGGCGGCTCGGTCTGCCGGCTGGTCAACAAGGACCGCGCCAAGACGGGGCTTCGCTGCTCCGTGGAATCCACCGGCGGCTCGGTCTACAACGTCAACGCCATCAAGAGCGGCGAACTCGACTTCGGCATGGCGCAGTCCGACGTGCAGTACAACGCGTCGAAAGGCACGGGGTCGATGAAGGAGGCGGACAAGGACTTGCGCGCGGTCTTCTCGGTGCATCCGGAGCCGTTCACCTTGGTCGCCCGCAAGGAGTCGAACATCAAGAACTTCGCCGACCTCAAGGGCAAACGGGTCAACGTCGGCAACCCCGGGTCGGGCACGCGCGCGGCCATGGAAGAGCTCCTCGCTGCCGAGAACATGAAGATGAGCGACTTCGCACTCGCCTCCGAGCTCAAGGCCGACGAGCACGGCCCGGCCCTGTGCGACAACAAGATCGATGCGTTCTTCTACGGTGTCGGCCATCCCTCGGCGAACATCCAGGACCCGACCACGACCTGCGGCGCGAAGCTCGTCCCGCTGTCCGACCCGAACATCGACGCCCTGGTCAAGAAGAACGCGTACTACGCCAAGGTCGCGATCCCGGGCGGTCTGTACTCGGGCAATCCCCAGCCCACGCCCACCTATGGCGTAGCGGCCACGATGGTCACATCGGCCAAGGTGCCGGCCGACGTGGTGTACACGATTACCAAGGCGGTGTTCGAGAACCTGGACGAGTTCAAGAAGCTGCACCCGGCGTTCGCTCACCTGTCGGCGGAGCACATGGCGCAGGATGGGCTGTCGGCGCCGCTGCATGAAGGCGCAGTCCGCTACTTCAAGGAAAAGGGACTGATCAAGTGAGCCGCGACGTCGACGCCGGGACGCTTGTCCAGGAGTCCGATCTCGGGGGGCGCATGCCCTCGGGTTGGGTCCCACAACGCGTCCTGGCGTGGACGTGCCTCGGATGGTCGCTGTTGCAGTTGTGGTACGCCTCGCCGCTGCCGTTCATCCTCAACGTCTTCGTCCTGAACTCCACCGAGATGCGCTCGCTGCATCTCGGCCTGGGGCTGTTCCTCGCCTATCTCGCTTTCCCGTTCGCCAAGCGCTCGCCGCGTGACCGCATCCCCGTGCAGGACTGGGTGCTGGCCGCGGTCGCGGCGTTCTGCGGCGCCTACCTCTTTCTCTTCTACCGCGAGATCTCGACCCGCCCCGGGTTGCCCACCACCCTAGACATCGTGGTCGCGATCGTCGGCATGCTGCTCCTGCTGGAGGCGACACGCCGCGTTGTGGGGCCCCCGCTCGCCATCATCGCGATCATCATGCTGGTCTACGCCTTCGCCGGCCCGCACATGCCGGAAGTCGTGGCCCACAAGGGCATCTCCCTGGTGAAGGCCGTATCGCATTACTGGCTGACCACCGAGGGTGTGTTCGGCGTCGCCCTCGGCGTGTCGGCGAGCTACATCTTCCTGTTCGTGCTGTTCGGTGCCCTGCTGGAAAAGGCGGGCGCCGGCAATTACTTCATCAAGGTCGCCTTCGCCTTGCTCGGGCACATGCGCGGCGGCCCGGCCAAGGCCGCGGTGGTGTCGTCGGGCTTGATGGGCATGATCTCGGGTTCGTCGGTGGCCAACGTGGTGACCTGCGGAACCTTCACCATCCCCCTCATGAAGCGCGTCGGCTACTCGCCGCAAAAAGCCGGGGCGATCGAGGTCGCGGCCGGCGTCGACGGCCAGATCATGCCGCCGGTGATGGGTGCCGCCGCCTTCCTGATGGCCGAGTACGTGGGCGTTCCCTACTCCGAGATCGTCAAGAACGCGTTCCTGCCCGCGATCATCTCGTACATCGCGCTCTTCTACATCGTGCACCTCGAGGCCTGCAAGGCTGGCATCGAAGGCATTCCACGGAGCGAGCACGTCTCCTCCCGCCAGCGCATCCTCGGCATTCTCATGACCATCGCCGCCCTGGTGATCCTCGCCAACGTCGTCTACTACGGCCTGGGCTGGATCAAGAGCGCTGCGGGTCCGGCCTCGACCTGGATCATCCTGGTGCTGCTGGGCGTGGCCTACGTGCTCATCGTGCGCCAGGTAGCACGCGAGCCCGATCTCACCGTGGACGACCCGAACGCGCCGGTGCTCACCCTGCCGCCGCTCGGTGCCACCCTGCTTGCGGGGCTGCACTACCTGCTGCCGGTGGTGCTGCTGGTGTGGGCCCTGCTCGTCGAGGACCTCTCGCCGGGTCTGTCGGCCTTCTATGCGGCCATGCTGCTGGTCGTGATCCTGCTCACCCAGAAGCCGCTGCTCGCGCTGTTCCGCGGCCAGCCGCTCGATACGGCGATCTACCGCGCCGGCTGGGACGACCTCATCGACGGCCTCGAACGCGGCGCCCGCAACATGATCGGCATCGCGCTGGCAACTGCGGCGGCCGGCATCATCGTCGGCACGGTGTCCGTGACCGGGCTGGGTCTCGTGATGACCGAGTTCGTGGAAACCGTGTCGGCGGGCAACATCATCGCGATGCTGGTGCTGGTCGCGTTCATCTGCCTGCTGCTCGGCATGGGCATGCCCACCACGGCGAGCTACATCGTGGTATCGACCCTAATGGCGCCGGTGGTGGTCGAGCTCGGTGCGCAATCGGGACTGGTGGTGCCGCTGGTCGCGGTGCACATGTTCGTGTTCTATTTC
>JBDSND010000200.1:0-27383 GCA_039915505.1 Casimicrobiaceae bacterium | reverse complement strand
GTGTTCGTCAGTGCCATGCCCGAATCACGCGTGCGTCGAATCATCGACGGCGACTACATGTTCCTGCGCAAGCCGTTTTCGCGGCCGGAGCTCATGGCTGCGGTCAATCAGGCGTCGCTGCGATCCCTGGTCGCCACGCGGCCGCCACAGGCCGACCTGCACCGCCCAGCCCGCTGAAGGGCCTATCGCGGTTACGCGGCAGACACGGGACATCGCGCACCAAACCGACTACGGGGGAACGCATTCATCAGGCGCTGGGGATTGCATTCTGCACGACTAGGAGTGCCGCCCCGGCAAGCAAGGCCACCCCGAGCGGTGCCGCCAGGCGTCGACCCCACGGTGCGTTCTTCTCGATCGCCATGACGGCGCCGAGGGCGAGCATCAGCGCGATGTTGCCGCTACCGACTCCAAACATGAGCAGCATGAGGGCCCAGCAACACCCCACGCAGAACAGGCCGTGATGCGCGCCCAGGGCTAGCGCCTGGATTCGCGCATCGCCGCCGCGCCAATGCTGCAGCACGAACGCGAGTGGCTGCCTGCATTGGTCGAGGCAGTGGTATTTCTGCCGGGAGAACTGGAACGCACCTGCGCCCGCCAGCAAAGCGGCGCCGACTACCCACGCGTTGGTTTGCAGCCAAAAGCTCTCGACAGCGATTTCGTGCAGTGCGAAGTCCGCAGCGTGCGCCACGACACCGAAGCCCAGCCAGACGCCGATGTAGCCGATGACAAGCAGGGCGACGAGGTGGTTGGCGTCGGTGCGGTCCCGTGTCATCCGCCGGAAAATGCCAATGAGAGGCATCGTAGTCGGCAGCATCATCGCCGCAACCATCAGCAGGAACCCACCGACGTACAGCGCGGCTTGGCGCACCGCGTCCGCGCCTTCGCCCACCGTGCACACCACGGCAAGCCGCGAATGGTCGAGGTAGCGACCGTAGGGGGAATGGCTCCAGGCAAAGAGCGCGAGCCACGCAAGCACAGCCATGCCACCGACCAACGGCAGCAGGATGTCGCGATGCGCGACCGGCTTCATCGAGGCCATGCGCGCAGCCGCGGGACGACTCTCGCATCCCGCTCCCGCGCGGCCAGGCGCTCTCAGGACGCGAAGCGGAACGACCCTTGGACGGCGTTATGCCCCTTCAGCGAAAGGTCGATGCCGATCTGCGATGCCTTGGCCTTGTACGTGCTGGCCTTGCCGACGTACGCTGGTGACCCGGGGATGGTGCTGAAGATGCTGTCGGTGAGCGCCGTGGCGCGACCGTCGGCATTGCGGAACGGCTCGAGCTCCGCCTCGACCGCGTCGCCGAAGCGAACGTGGCCCTTTCCTTCGCGAACTTCGAAGACCATCTTGACCCGCTCGACCGCGGTCACTTCGCCGACGAGCTTGGCGAGTTCGGCCACGGGACCGCCCTTCTTGCCGGTCCACACCCCGAGAATCGCTTCCTGCTGCTCTGGCGATGCACGCTCGTCCATGTAGGCGACGATCCGCCACTTACCGTCGAGCACGTTGCCCGGGATGTCGCATAAGGCGCCGAACGTCAGGCCGGAGACATCCACGCCGTCGATATCGCCCTTGTCGAAGTGCCAGGCGAGGGTTCCCTTGCAGGTACCGTTGTCGGGATCTTCACCAACCCAGCAGGGACAAAGCGTGCGGCAGTCGCAAACTTCCAACAACCGACCTTCGAGGGTATAGGCCATCGTCATGCCTCCATGATGTAGGGATCAAGAGATAGACGCGGGCTCACGCGTGGGGGGCGCGTGGACGGGCGAGCAACTATTCTAGGCCGATGCCGCACTACATTCAAAGGGGGGGGTGTACCCTGGGCCGCCGGAGAGACCCGCCTGCGCAAAGGAGATAAGCCGCAGCTCTCGCCCCGATGTGTGGCATGCGCGCGCAGGATCGAGCCGGGTATCCGCGACTCGAGCCGTCAGCCTCCAGCAGGCGCGGCACGGGATCCAGGAGCCAGGCCAAGCGGCCCTGGCCTTGCCCGCGGTTGGCACCGCGCATTCCGGCGCGCGACGGCTGGCGATCCATCAGGTGAATCGCCGCAGGGGCGTGCGCTCCTTGCGCCCGGCCGCAGTCGATGGCTGCCAAGGCAGACTAGGCCGCGGTCTCGATCCGTGGCGGCCGGGCCGCCCGCTCGCGACCCGTGCCCACCCGTGGCTCGACAAAGAAGGGGCCGAGTTCGGCGGCGGGAAGAGGGACGCTGAACAGGAAGCCCTGGGCCTCCGTGCAGCCCTCGCCCCGCAGATGGGCGCGCTGCCGCGGTGTTTCGACGCCCTCGGCCGTGGTCGCCATGCCCAGGCTAGCCGCCAGCGTGACCACCGCGCGGACGATGGCGTCACAATCGGCGCGCAGCCCGACATCCTTGACGAACGAGCGGTCGATCTTGATCTTGTCGAACGGGAATCGGGTGAGGTAACTCAAGCTCGAGTACCCGGTGCCGAAGTCGTCGAGCGATATGCGCGCCCCGAGCTCGCGCAATGCATGCAGGGTCAACGTCGTTGCCTCGTTGTCCTGCAGGAGCACGGTCTCCGTGATCTCGAGCTCCAGACGGCGTGGATCCAGCCCCGATGCGGCCAGAGCCCCGTGGAGCGACGTCAAGATCGTGCGCTGCCGGAACTGGGCGGGGGAGAGGTTCACCGCGAGCCGGAACTGTGCGGGCCAGCGTGCAGCATCGGCGCAGGCATGGCGGAGCACCCAGTCGCCGATTGCGCCGATGAGGCCGATCTCCTCGGCGAAGGGGATGAACTCGCCCGGTAGGACGATCCCCCGTTCGGGGTGGTTCCAGCGCACCAGCGCCTCGAAGCCGTTGACGCTCCCGGTGCGCAGGTCGACCACCGGCTGGTAGTACACGACCAGCTCGTCATGCTGGAGCGCCCGGCGCAGCTCGATCTCCAGCTTGTGGCGTGCCTGGAGGCGCATGTCCATCGACGGCTCGAAGAACCGGTACGTCCTGCGGCCGTCGTTCTTGGCGCGGTAGAGCGCGACATCGGCATTGCGCAGCAACTGGTCGGCATCGGTGCTGTCGCCGGGCGCGACGGCGATGCCGATGCTCGCCCCGATCACTGACTCGTGACCATCGATCTGGTACGGCTCGCCGAGGGCGGCGACGATCCTCCTGGCGCTATTCGCGACCTCCTCGAGGTCGCCGATCGCACGCTGAATCACCGCGAACTCGTCACCGCCGAGGCGGGCGATGATGTCCGACTGCCGAACGCAGCCCCGCAGCCGGTCGGCCACCATGACCAGGAGCTGATCGCCGGCGGGATGACCGAGGGTATCGTTGATCTCCTTGAACTGGTCGAGGTCGATGCAAAGGATGGCGACGGCTTCGCCGCGCCCTGCCTGCGCCACGACCCGCTCCATCTCTTCGCGGAACAGCATGCGATTGGGCAGGCTCGTCAAGGCATCGTGACGGGCCATGTGGGCGATGCGCTGTTCAGCCTTGCGTCGCTCGGTGGCGTCTTCATGGGTCGACACCCAGCCGCCGCCTGGCATCGCCCGATGCGCCACTGCAATCGTGCGTCCATCGCTTAGCTCGACCAGGGAGTTGGAATCCTCCGGGGTGTCGGCGATCCGAACCCGGCTCGCGATGTAGGCCTCGGCATCCGACCCCGCATACAAGCCGCTACGCACGCGCTCCCGCAAGATCTCGATCTGGGTGGTACCCGGCTTCACGAGCGCTGGCGGCACGCCGTAGATCTGGGCGTAGAGAGCGTTACACACGATGAGGCGCCGCTCGCCATCGAACATCGCGAGGCCCTGGGTCATGTTGTTAAGGGCTGCGTCGAAGCGCATGTTCTGCACCACGAGCTCGTGCTCGCGGGCCGCGAGCAGGCGGTTGTCCTGCGCGATCTGATCCCGGAACCTGGCGATGGCATTCACCATCTGCCCGATCTCATCGCGCCGATCCGTATCCGGGAGGTCGGGTGCGGCAACCGTGTCGCCCTCGCCACGCAGGGCCCGGGTAACCGCCTCGATCGGCCGCACCACCGAGCGGATGACCATCGCAGTAGCGGCGATCGTCAGGAGCACGGCGAGCAGGCCACCCGCGGCGATCAGGCGTTGGCTATGGTCGGCCTCGAGCGCGAGCCTGCTGGCGGCGACATTCGTGTCGATGGAAACGTTGGCCGCAATCGTGTCGAGATCGGTCGCGACCTGCTTGTAGTCCTCGTCCGTGCCGCCGAGCATCATGGTACCCAGGGCAGGATCGGTTGTGGCAATGTCCAGAGTGTCGGCCACGGCCGTCGCGTAGCGTTCCCACTTCGCGAGTGCACTCGTCATTCTTGTCCGCTCGTCGGGTGGCAGATCGCCGCGCCCAGCGAGATCGGCGAGTGCTGCCCTCGCGTTGCCCGCATCTCTCCCAATCTCCGCCGCAAGGCTCGTCAGGTTTACCGGATTGACGCCGCTGCTCGCCCAGGCGACGTAGCGGTACACGTTCATGTGGGTGCTGAACGCATCGCTCTTCACGGCGAGCACAGCGTGCTGGAGCGGCAGACCGTTCCCGGTAAGGCCGCGCAAGCCGCCGCTCAGGCTTTCCATGACCAATAACGCGTGGGTGCCGAGCGCACCGAGACACAGCACCAGCAACGCGGACAGCGCCGATGCCTTGACACCGAGGGGGAGATCTCGGAAGGTGCGACGCCGTGATCCGGCGATGGGTGCGCAGTCGTTCATGGCAGGGTTACCGCAGACGGCGCGAAGCGCTGCCGGTTTGCGCCTACTTGTATACGCCGACCCCGACGAAGTAGCGGTCGCCGAGCTTTTCGATGTATGCCGACTTGTCCTGGATCTTGTGTGTGATGGGATTGGGCCATTTGTAGTCGACCCAGCCGCTGCCTGGTCCGCGGGTGATGGCAACCATCGCCCGGATCAGGAAATTGCCGTCCTGATCCTTGGTCGAGATCCACAGCTTGCCGACCATTCGTGCATTCGCGCCGTGAGCGACGTTCCACCCTTCGAGGTCGTATACGAAGGGATAGAGATCCCGATCGCGGAATTCGTCGGTCTGGGTAATTGCCTTGAAGGTGGCATCGGCCCCTTCGGCGGCTAACTTGGCCTGCACGCGCTTCACCATCGCCACAGCTTCCTCGCGGGTCCCTTCCTGTGCAGCCGTTGCGGGAAGCGCCAGCATCAGGACTGCGAGCAAAACCAGGGCTCTACGGCGCACGTCTCAGCCTCCATGGGTTCGGGATCGCCGGCAGCGCCGCGGTTCGGCACACCGCGCGAGGGTGCCGCGCACGTTTTCCGGGTGTGGCACGGTCACTCGAACACAAAACGCAAGGACCGTGCCGGGTGGGATTATTCGGCTACGCCCGTGTCTCGCTCGGACTTACGGCTAGCCTTTGCCCGGTTACGGCAGCAATTGACCGATCGCGGTCACTTTGTCCACCCGCGATTGCAGACGCGACCCGTTACAGCTCTGAACTTGTGGTGTTCAGGAGGGACGAACGTACTCGTACGCAACTCTCCTCCATCCATTTTCAGGTCACCGATGCCCACCCCCGACTGCCCAAGCGTTCCTTCCTCGCCACCGTTTCGGCCGACTACCGATGCCGCGCCCCGCGACCGCGGGGTTACCGGGCGTTTGGGTGGTGCGCTTCTCGCCCTTTGCGCGATCTTCGCCTTGGCGAGTTGCGGCCACGAGGCGACCGTGCAACTTGCTGCAGGCTTTGGACCGACGCCGGCGCTTCCGCCGCCGGCGACTTCCCTCATCCCCACCGTGAATATCGCCCCGGCGAAGGGTTGGGCTGCTGGCGAGATGCCGACGGCGGCGCCGGGGCTTGCCGTGACGCTGTATGCCAGCGGCTTGGACCATCCTCGCTGGCTGCACGTCCTGCCCAATGGCGACGTCCTGGTCGCGGAGACGAACGCGCCACCCAAGCCGGAAGACGGCAAGGGGATCAAGGGCTGGGTGATGAAGCTCGTGATGAAACGCGCGGGCGCCGGAGTACCCAGCGCGGACCGCATCACTCTGTTGCGCGACACCAAGGGAGCAGGCAAGGCGGACATGCGTTCGGTGTTCCTCGACAATCTGCGCTCGCCGTTCGGGATGGCCTTGGTGGGCGAAGCGCTCTACGTCGCCAACACCGACGCGGTCGTGCGTTTCGCGTATGTCAAAGATGCGCTGCGCCTTACTACGCCCGGCGTCGAAGTCGTCGCCCTGCCGGCCGGTCCCATCAACCACCACTGGACCAAGAACGTAATCGCCAGTCCGGACGGCAGCAAGCTCTACGTGACCGTCGGCTCCAACAGCAACGTCGCGGAAAACGGCATGGCCGCCGAGGAAGGGCGCGCCGCCGTGTGGGAAGTCGATCCCGCGACCGGCGCTCATCGGATTTTCGCATCCGGCTTGCGCAACCCTAACGGCCTCGCGTGGGAACCGGCAACCCGGGAGTTGTGGACGGTGGTGAACGAACGCGACGAACTCGGCAGCGACCTCGTCCCGGACTACCTCACTAGCGTCAAGGACGGGGGCTTCTACGGCTGGCCCTACAGCTACTTTGGACAGCACGTCGATGCCCGCGTCGAACCGCAGCGACCTGACTTGGTCAAGACCGCGCGCGTCCCGGATTACGCGCTTGGGCCGCATACCGCGTCGCTTGGGCTCGTCGCGGCAAACGGTGACGCACTGCCGCCGGGATTTCAGGGCGGTATGTTCGTCGGCCAGCACGGATCGTGGAACCGCAAGCCGCGCAGTGGCTACGAAGTGATTTTCGTACCTTTCCGCGAGGGAAAGCCATCCGGTGCGCCGACGCCGGTCCTCACCGGATTCGTCGATGGGGACGGCAAGGCACGCGGCAGGCCGGTGGGCGTGGCGATGGATCGCACCGGGGCCCTGTTAGTGGCCGACGACGTTGGCAACGTCATCTGGCGGGTCAGTCGAGTTGCGCCGCGCTGAGAGCAAGGAAAATGTCCGCGCAGTAGGTCGAGTAAGAGCGTAGGCCGCAGGCCTATGCGCCGTGGGACGATGGACCCGAGGTCGAATTTTTCCCGCATCACGACGTACCGAGAGCAACGCCGATGAAGCGCCTGTCACGCCCGTCACGCCCGTCACGATGGACCGTCCTGCTAGCGCTGCCCCTGCTCGCCACGACTGCCAGTGCGGCTACGCTATCGGGGGTGAAACTCCCCGACACCCTGCGCCTTGGCGAGCGCACCCTGAGGCTCGCGAGCTGCGGCGTGCGCGATACATTCTGGATCGACCACTACGCAGCCGGCTTGTATCTCCCCGCGGGCGCGCCGCCGCGCGCCACCAAGGATCCGAAGCAGCCAAAAGCGGTGCAGATGAAGGTGATCGAGGCGCGCTACCTCCCCGAGGACATCCCCCAGAAATGGCGCGCCGCCCTCGCGACGGAGCTACGCAGCGAGCCGATGATGCGCGTGCGCCGCAGCTACAGCGGCCTTTCAAGCGGCGACACGGTGGTCTTCTCCTACCTTCCCGATCGCGGCGTTACCATGCGCGTGAACGGGCGCACGATTGTGAAAGTCGGGGGTCATGACGTGATCGATGCGATTCTGCGGGCGTGGGCCGGGAAGGATACGATCTCGGGCAAGCTGCATCGACTCGCTTCACAACATCCGTGCTGAACGCCGCGGAACCGGCGCGGCTAGGATCCCAAGCCTGAGGCGTCCGCGAGACGCAGTAGCGGGTTGGTGCAACGGACGCGGCGCGACGCAACAATTCAGAGTGCGTGGCCGCGCGCACGAAGATGACGGCGTTGCCGTGGCGCCGGTAGATCAGCAGGAAATCGCCGCCGATGTGACATTTGCGCATGCATCTCTACCACCGTGGCATCCGTCGCAGGCTGGGGAGCGTGCTGCACAACGATCGCGGGATGCTGGAACTCGCGTTCAGCCTGCTTTTAAGCGCGCCGGGTACCCCCATGCTGCAGACGGGAACGAGGTAGGGATGTGAGATGACCTCGCATTGCCGGAGCGCGAATGCGGCGCGCACGCTGATGCAGAGGAGCGACACTCGCCACGGCGGTCTCTCGACTCAGAGCGGTCCGTCCGTCCGGTGCACGTGATCGAACTCGTGCCGCACGGCTATAGCTTGTGCCGGGCGGGAGCGCTGTGCGGCGAACCGGCGCGCTGACCGGGAACTTGGCCCTTATGTGGGTCATCTGACTCTCGATGCGGCTGGCTTCCGGGGTCCGCCGTTGCCGTGTGGACGCGGCGGAACGGTGCGGCGCGCTGGGACGCAAGACAGGAGGGGCCTGGTTCGCTTTCGGAAACGGGGGAGCATGCGATGATCAAAGGCGTTCCGTTCAAGGATTTCCTGAAACAGGTGTACGCCGAGGCCAGGCGCGACGACGTTTTCAATGGCGCCGCGGCCCTCGGCTTCTACCTGACACTGGCGATCTTCCCGGCCATGATCGCCCTGATGGCGGTCATCCCGTATCTGCCCATTCCCCATCTCGATCAAGCGATTATGGAGCTCCTGCGACAAGCGCTCCCGCAGCGAGCCGCCGACCTGTTCCAGGGAGTGGTCGAGGAGGTGACCAGCGAACGCCGGGGCGGGCTGGTTTCCTTCGGCCTCGTCGCAGCCCTCTGGTCGGCGTCGACTGGCATGTACGCCGTCATGCAGCAACTCAACATTGCCTTCAACGTCGACGAGCGGCGCCGGTTCTTGAAGGCGCGAGCCACAGCCCTCGGGCTTACTTTTCTGTTCGGGGTGCTGGTACTGGGGGCGTTCTCGCTCGTGGTCACGGGCGGGTTCATCCAGGACTGGATCGGCAACCGCTTTGGTTTCAGCGAGATCCTGCTGGGCTTTTTCGTGGTTTTCCGCTGGGTGATCATCGTCCTGGCGCTGCTTCTGGGGCTTGCTCTCATCTATTATTTCGCGCCGAATCGTGAGCACGATTTCCAGTTCATTTCCGCAGGGAACGTCACGTCGACCGTTCTGTTGATCGTGGCCTCGTTCGGGTTCTCGATCTACACCAGCAATTTCGGCAACTACAGCGCCGTATACGGCAGCATCGGCGCCGTGATCGTGCTGATGCTCTGGCTGTTCATCACCGGACTGCTGATCATGGTCGGCGCCGAGATCAACGTCGTGCTCGAACGCAAGGACCCCGACGCCCGCGACAGCACAGTCAAGCAAAAACCGAATCCGGTAGACGACGATGCCAAGCCGGCGGGTCGCGCACCGGGCGGCGATCCCAAGCTGTCGCCACGTGCCCCTCTGCGCTGAACTGCCGCTGCGTCCTCTGCCTCCTCTTCCCCCTCCCCGGTCGAAAAGGCGCGCGACGCGAGCACGTTGACGGTGGTCGTCGCGGATTGTCCAGGCGCTATCTCCCGGGGGGACGACGGGGCAGCTGCGGACGGGGCGGGTCTTCGTGCTGGGCAGCTTTCCCCACTCGTATGGTGATCTCCAACGGAAGACCACGGGGGCACCGCCGGGTGGGGTGGTTTCCGATCGCCTGGCCACGCCACGGAGGAGCGGCCCGCGGGCATCGCCGCGCGGTCGGGTAGGATTGCGGTCGATGCGCAGCGTGCGCCCAGCGTCTGATCCCACCTGAACCCGACCACTGTCATCGAATCGGCATTGTTCCGGAAGCCGCACGCGGCTTGGACGGTTGTTGCCTTGGCGGTCATCGTCGCCGTCGGGGTCATCGACTATCTCACCGGTCCCGACCTCACCCTCGCCGTCTTCTACCTCGTGCCGGTGGCCGCGATCGCCTGGGTCGCGGGCAGCGCCATGGCCGTCGGGGCCTCGCTGCTTGCGGCCGGAGCGTGGCTGGCCGCGGAGCTCGGTGCGAGCGAGGTCGAGTCGGATCTTTTCGTCTACGCGTGGAACTTCTGCGCGCGCTTGCTCTATCTGCTGCTGGTCGCCCTGTTACTGGCCCGGTTGCGTGCCATGCTGATGCGTGAGCGCGACCTCAGCCGCACCGACGCCCTGACCGGGCTGCTCAATGCGCGCGCTTTTCGGGAGATCGCCGACGTCGAAATCGCGCGGGCCAGCCGTTACCAAGACCCTTTGTCGATCGCCTTCATGGACATCGACGATTTCAAGGAGGTCAACGATCGGCGCGGCCACGCGGCGGGTGACGGGCTCTTGAAGGAAATGGCCTCGGTGATGCGGACCAGCCTGCGTGGTAGCGACGTCGTCGCACGCTATGGTGGCGATGAGTTCGTAATCCTGCTTCCGGTCACCGACGAGGCCGCTGCGCGGGCGGTGGTCGACAAGCTCCGCGTCGGGGTCAGGGACGCGATGGCACGACGCGGCTCGCTGGTGACCCTGAGCGTCGGCGTGTTCACGACCGTCGGAAAAAAAGCGCGCTCGGTCGACTTCATGCTCGAACATGCCGATCGCTTGATGTACGAGGTAAAGTGGGCGGGCAAAGGCAGCGTCCGTTGTGCCGCTGCATCCGCTGATTGATCGAGTCACAATCCAGCGAGGCACGATCGGAGAGGACACTGCACGGTCGTCCTCGGCGCCGTCGGCAGAGCGTCCACGCTAAGCCCGCCAGCAGGGCCATGCCAAGCCCGCCAGCAGGGCCATGCCAAGCCACGCGTGCTCTACGCGTAGGCGTCTGGAAGTTCCGTCAACCGGGGTCCGTTGCGGGCAAGGCTGTTCGCAAATCGCGAACGATGGCGTGGTTCGCGTCAGGACCGCGGCAGCCCGGTCAGGCGCTTGCGCAACTCACGCAGGCGTACCTTCACCCGCTGGGCGTTGTCCGGCCCCATCCGGAGCATGATCTTCTGCCCAGCACTGCGCGCTTCGAGATCGGGATCGGCGAAGGTATAGAGAACGTGAGGCTGCGCGAGATGCACTAGCGAGGAGGGCGTGGGCGCGGCGAGGAGGTCGTCGATCGCCGCGATCAGCCGATCGTTGAAATGACCCTCGGGGTAGCCGAGCTCGCGATAGGCCTGTTGGAGCAGCGGGTAGAAGTGCACGTAGACGCCCACCGCACGACCGAGGTCGACCTTGGTGAAGAAATCGACGTAGCGCGCATAGCGCTCGGCGTTGCGCGGATCGAGCGCAAACTCGCCCTCACCGGGTTTCACCAGCAATGGACCGGTAGCCGAGCGCAGGGCCATGATCTTGGGCGGAACCCGAGAACGCGGCAGATTGTCAACCGTCGCAACGATCCGGCGGGCGAAGTCCTTCGGGTTGAAGAGGCGTTCGATATCGTCGCCGCGCACCACTTTGCTGGCGGCCGCGACGATCGGACCGTCGCTGGCGTCGAGGGTCGGCAGCGGCTCGGTGGGTTCCACCACGGTCTCGCCCGCGGCTTTCTCGATGGGATAGCGTGTCGCCGAGGGTGGGGGCGACCGCGCCGATAGCGTCGGCGCGTCAGACGTAACCGATGGAGTCGCTGGAATTGGAGCGGGCTGCGACCGCATCAGCAGCCACGCGACCGTGCCCGCTGCCGCGAGTGCCGCGACGACGAGGATGCTGGTATTGACCATACGCATCGGATTGGCACCTCCTTCAACAGTGTGAACGATGGCGAGCGCGGCCGTCATGCCCCCTGCGCCGGCGACATCGGCAAAGCCGAACGATCATCCCTTGCGGGCCTGGCAATGATACTGAAATGGCCGCTCGTCTCGAAGTACCAGCGCGTAGACCTCGCTCACCCCGGCGAGCCCTATTCGCGCACCGCGGCCAGCACATCGCCCTCGGTGACCCGCTCCCGCGCATCACGGCAGCTAGCAAGCCCCCTTGGTGAACTCGAAGCTTCCTTCACCCCGCGTCGCCAAAAGGCCCGAGAGCACAGAGCTCGCCTGCGTTCTGGGAAAAAGCGCGAACTTTGTGACGGCAATGCAATTCGGCAAAGTGGACGGACGCCTTCGCGTTAGCATGTGGCTTGCTTACGTCGCGCCTGGAGGCTCCCTGTGGCCACATCGGCGTGACGCGAGCCTGTCTTGTGCCCCTTATCTCGGAGAAACCCATGCAACGAAGCGATTCCTGGCTGAGCGTGGCGACGATTGCCCTGGTCGCGCTCTTGGCGGGGTGTGATCAGCCGGCGCCTCCACCGCCGAAAACGGTGGCTCCGGCGGCGCCTCCCGCTCTGAAGGTCGATGCCCAGACCCAGCGACTGGCCGCAGAGGTCTTTGTGTACGCCTTGCCGCTGGTGCTCACCGACCTCGCCCGGGAGACCGAGGTGGGGGAGGACGGCTGGAATGCCCTGTTGCATCGCCGCAAGCTCCCGGATCCCGCGACCAAGACTTCGCTGCCCAATGGCGACTTCCTGTATTCGCGGGCCTGGCTCGACCTCGCCAAGGAGCCGATCGTCGTGTCCGCGCCGCGCATGAAGGATCGCTATTACCTGTTGGCGCTGCTCGATGGCTGGACCAACGTCTCGTCTTCCCTGGGCGCCCGCACCACGGGCTCCGACACGGCGCAATTCGCCATCGTGGGCCCGAAGTGGAACGACAAACTGCCGCCGGGCGTGCTCGAGGTTCGATCGCCGACCGAGCTCGCGTGGCTTTTCGGTCGCATCGAGATCAAGGGCAAGCCCGATCTCGGCCAGGCCGTCAAGGTACAGGACCAGTTCACCATCGTGCCGTTGTCGGCGTTCGGCAAGCGCCGTGCGCGCAAGGGTGACACGCCGGGGGCGGGCAAGGACGAGACAGCGCCGCGCGGCGATCCGCGCGAGCTGTTGGCCAAGATGGATGCAGCGGCTTTCTTCACCCGCTTCGCCCAGTTGCTCCCCGGCAATCCCCCAGGCGAGGCGGATACGTCGATGCAGGAGAAACTCAAGACGCTCGGGATCGTGCCCGGGAAACCCTTCGACGTTGCCAAGCGGGACGAGGTCGGTGCGCGCAGCGTCGCCGAGGGCGCGCGTACCGCCCTAGCCGCGATTCGCGGGGCCGCGAGCAACATCACGGGCGGCGACCTCACTCACGGATGGAGCAGCGATCTGGCGGTCGGTCGCTGGGGCAGCGACTACGGCAAGCGAGCGGTCGCGGCCTGGAATGGAATCGGGGTCAACGCACCCGAGGACGCGGTTTTTTTCACCACTCATCTCGATGGGGAAGGTCGACGTCTGGAAGGAGCCAACCGGTATGTCGTGCACTTCGACAAGGGCAAGACACCGCCCGCTGACGGTTTCTGGTCGTTGAGTCTCTACGATGCCGCAGGACACCTGGTGGGTAATCCTGCCGAGCGTTTCAACATCGGCGGCGACGACCGACTCAAGGTCAATGCCGACGGGTCTCTCGATATCGTCGTCGCCAACGCCGACCCGGGCGGGACGGCCAACTGGCTGCCGGCACCGCCCGGCCCTTTCCGGCTGGTGCTGCGGATCTATTGGCCGAAGAAGGAGGTTCTAGACGCGAGTTGGTCGCCACCGGGGGTGAAGCGCGCGGGATAAAGGTCCTCGCCAGCACCGGTCGACCGAGCGGTGGCGATGCGGGGAGCAAAAAGGGCGTCGCATGATTTGCTCGACGCTCGCCGGGAACGCCGCCACGCGGTGCACGAGGCCAATTGGCGCGGCGCGTGTCGTGACCCATCGGGCGATCGATCATGGCAGACCAGGCAACACAACGACGTAATTACCGTCCCATTGCCGACTACGCGTTGGTCGGCGACTGCCGTGGTGCCGCAATGGTCGCCCGTGATGGCGGGATCGATTGGGCGACGCTGCACCGCTTCGATGCCGAACCGGTGTTCTGCCGTTTGCTCGATGCGGAGCGCGGTGGCTACTGGTCCATCCGGCCCTGCGGATCCTATACCGTCAGCCGCGCCTACCTGTCGGGTACCAACATCCTTCGTACCGTGTTCACCACGGCCGGTGGCAGCGTGGCGCTCACCGACTTGATGCCGGTCGGCCGCCGGCTCGGCGCGCGACGGCACGATTACGTCCATCTCAATGCGCCCGGTTGGATCGTGCGTCGGCTGGAAGGCCTGCACGGCGAGGTTGCGATCGAGATCGACTATCGGCCTTCGAAGGCCTTTGCGAGCGAACCCGTGGAGCTCGAGGCCGGCGATCGCGCGGTGAGGGCGGGCCTGCAGATGCCGACCCTGTATTCGCCTTTCGACTTCGCGTTGGACGGCGATCGTGCCCGATCCACGGTCATGGTTAGCGCGGGCGAGTCACATGATCTCGTCCTCGCCGACAACGTGGTCGAGGGCGCGTACCCCGGCGAGCGCATCGATGAATTCCTCGGAAGCACGCGCGCCTTCTGGGAAGAATGGATCAGCTACTGCCGATATGGTGGCCCCCACCAGGAGATCGTCGGGCGCAGCGCGCTCGCGCTCAAGCTGCTGACGTTCGCGCCCAGCGGTGCGATGGTGGCCGCCGCGACCACGTCGCTGCCCGAGGAGATCGGCGGCCAGCGCAATTGGGATTACCGCTTCTGCTGGGTGCGCGACGCGTCGTTCGCGCTCTACGCGCTGTCGGTGCTGGGTTACAGCGGCGAGGCCCAGTGCTTCCACGACTTCCTGCTGCAGGCCTGCGCCCGGACGCTGCCGTACGTGCGTCCCATGTACGCCGTCGATGGGTCGCTACGCTTGCAGGAATCCACGCTGGATCATCTGGAAGGTTATCGGGAGAGCGCGCCGGTGCGTACCGGCAACGAGGCCTACCTTCAGCTCCAGATGGACGTGTACGGACAGGTCCTCGATCTCGCCTTGATGTATGAGGCTTTGGGCGGCCGGCTCGACGAGCAATACCGGCGCTTGCTGGACGCGGTGACGCGATTCATCGCGGCTCATTGGCGCGACCCGGATCATGGCATCTGGGAGTCACGCGGGGAGCCGCGGCACTTCGTCCATGCCAAGCTCATGAGCTGGGTCGGCCTCGATCGTGCCGCACAAATGCTCGACCCGGCATGGCGCGCCGAGGCCGATGCCGTCAAGGCCGAGCTGCTCGCCCACGTCGAGGCAAACGGCTGCCTTCGCCAGGCCTACGACGGCGGCACCGACGCGGCCGTGCTGCTCGCGCCGATGCTCGGCTTTCCGTTGCCCGCCGGCGCGCTCGGCCGGACCATCTCGACGGTGCGCGACGAGCTCGGCGAGGGTGGATACATGGCGCGATACCGGGGCGCGGACGGCGTAGCGGGCGGCGAGGGCGCCTTCCTGGTGTGCAGCTCGTGGCTTGCCGATGCGGAGCTCGCCGACGGCCGTCCGGAGGAGGCGCAGGTCCTGATCGATCGACTGGTCGCTTGTGCCAACGACGTCGGATTGCTGGCAGAGGAGATCGATCCCTCGAATCGGGAGTTCCTCGGCAACTTCCCGCAGGCGCTCACCCACCTCGGCTTGATCGCCAATGTAGTGAACCTGCAGCTCTGCGAACGCGGTGGAGTCGGTGCCGTGCAGGGCAGCTACGCCGACCGCGCCCGGCGCGCGGTGACGGCGACGTTCGGCTGGCGCGGCGTGCTGGCGGCCATGCTGCGGTCGCGCAGCGTCGGCCGATGGCGCTCGTCGCGCGCCTCGCAGCTTGCCTGGCCATGAGCGTTCCCGTCGCACGCTCGGTGCATCGCGTCGCCACCTCCGCGCGACGCAAGGGGTGGCCGGCGCCGCGGGCCATTCGGCCACCCGCTTGACGCCCCCATCGTCGCCGCTGTCGTTCGACGTGGTGGTGATCGGTGCTGGCGCGGCGGGCATGATGTGCGCGGCACAGGCCGGGCAGCGTGGGCGGCAGGTGCTGCTTGTCGACCACTACCACGTGATCGGCGAGAAAATCCGCATCTCGGGCGGAGGGCGCTGCAACTTCACCAACCTCCACGCCGGCCCGGCGAATTTTATTTCAGACAATCCGGACTTCTGCCGCTCCGCGCTGGCTCGCTACACGCCGGGCCATTTCATCCGCCTGGTCGAGCGCTACGGCATCGCGTACCACGAGAAGAAGCTGGGCCAGCTCTTCTGCGACGATTCGGCGCTGCAGATCATTGCCATGCTCAAGGAGGAATGCGCGCGCGGCCGCGTCGAGTGGCGCATCGGCTGCGCAGTGCAGGGTGTGGTGCAGGAAGGCGGGCGGTTCGTGATCCATAGCGATGCCGGCCGCATCGACAGCGCGTCGCTGGTGGTCGCCACCGGCGGCCTGACGGTGCCGAAGATCGGCGCGACGCCCTGGGGCTATCGGCTCGCCGCCCAGTTTGGGTTGGCGGTCGTCCCGCCGAAGCCCGCGCTGGTGCCGTTGGCCTTTGCGCCGGAGGTACTCGCGGCGCATGCCGAGTTCGCCGGGATCTCAATGGACGCCGAGGTCAGCTGCGGAGGCGGCGTAGGACGGTTTCGCGAGAACCTGCTGTTCACCCATCGCGGCCTGTCGGGCCCGGCCATATTGCAAGTGTCGTCCTATTGGGACGGGCGCACGCCCCTGCGCATCGACATCCTGCCCGGGATCGACGCTTCGGCATGGCTCGGGTCGCGGGCGCCGTCCGACGCCCGCCTGGACACCGTGCTCGCCGAGCACCTGCCCAAGCGATTCGCGCAACAGTGGTGCGCGAGCCGGGGCATCGCATTGCCCCTGCGGGTTCTCGGGCCCGCACGCTTGCATGAAATCGGCCGTGAGCTGCAGCAATGGAAGGTTTTGCCTTCGGGCACGCTCGGCTACAACAAGGCTGAGGTCACCCGCGGTGGCGTCGATACCCACGGCCTCTCGTCCAAGACCATGGCGGCGCGTGACGTGCCCGGATTGTTTTTCATCGGCGAGGTGGTCGATGTGACCGGCTGGCTCGGCGGCTACAACTTCCAGTGGGCGTGGGCGTCGGGCGTAGCAGCCGGTGCGGCGGCCTGAGCGGCTGTCTCAGTTCAGGTGACGATCCGTGCGCGAAGCCACCGTGCTCCAGGCAACTTCAGTGCCCACACGTCCGGAACCTTGCGAACGGTTTGCGCAAGATGCTTGCCATCAAGCGCGGGAGCCGTTTGGCCGCGGGCTTGCGGTTCCCGGGCACGCGCCCATCGCGCAATTTAGGTTGGTTCGCTGCGCGACGCCAATCCGTTGCACTTACAATCGCGCTGATCGACGGCCGTTTGCGCGGTACGCGCCGCGCGTATGACCACGGCCGGTCCGGCGCAGAGCAACGGGAGACCTCATGGCCAAGGTTCACGACACCGAGTCGACGGAGCGACCGCTGCAACGAGCCTTGCGATTCGCAGCGCATTACGGCATGCGCGTGCCGATCCTGCTGGCGCCCATGGCCGGGGCGTGCCCCGTCGGTCTGTCGGTCGCAGTCGCCAATGCGGGGGGCATGGGCGCGATGGGTGCGCTGCTGCACGACGGCGCCGGCATCCGTGACTGGATGGCCGCCTTCCGTCACGAATCCACCGGCGCCGTCCAACTCAACACGTGGATTCCGGATCCGGCGTGTCGGCGCGACGCCGCGCACGAGGCGCAGTTGCGCGCGTTCCTCGCCGACTGGGGGCCGACGGTGCCCGAGGTGCCTGCAAAGGTTCCGTCGCCCGATTTTGCCGAGCAGTGCGCGGCGTTCCTGGAGGCGCGCCCGCGCGCCGTCTCGTCGATCATGGGACTCTATCCGGAGCAGGTCGTCGCCGCCATGAAGTCGCGCGGCATTGCGTGGTTCGCGACGTGCACGACCCTTGCCGAGGCCAAGCGCGCCGTAGCGGCGGGCGCCGACGCGATCATTGCCCAGGGGTTCGAGGCGGGTGGCCACCGCGGATCGTTCGACCTCGCACGTGCAGAGCGACAGTCGATCGGTCTTGTCGCACTGCTGCCGCGCCTTGCGGATCACGTCGCCGTACCGATCATTGCTGCCGGGGGCATCGGCGATGGCCGCGGGGTCGCCGCCGCCCTGATGCTTGGCGCGAGTGCCGTTGCAATCGGCACCAGCTTCCTGCGCTGTCCCGAAGCCCAGACGCATCCGGCGTGGATGGCCGCACTCGACGATCTCGAGCCGGACGATACCGTGCCCACGCGGGCGTTCACCGGCCGACTCGGCCGCGCGGTGACGACACGCTATGTCGCTGCCGCGGGAGCCGCCGACGCGCCCGAGCCCGCGCCGTATCCGGTACAACGGCTGTTGACCGGTCCGATGCGACAAGCGGCCATCGCGGCCAAGGATCCGGACCGGATGATGCTATGGGCGGGGCAGGGAGCGGCGCACGCCCAGGCGATGCCCGCGGCCGCGCTCCTCGACCGGATCTGGAGCGACGCCACGACCTTGCTCGGCCGCTAGTAGGGGATTTCATCATTACCTGGTAGATGGAGCGGCATCTACGCCGAGACCGTTAGCCCACCCAACGCGAGCATGACCAGCGCCTTGCCGGTGTCGCCCTGCCAGGCGAATGCAGCCCGGCCGGCAGACAGCGAGCGCCGCGCCTATGCCTGGCAAGGGGAGCGCTAGGCGTGCGCCGAGCGACGTCATGGCGGCCGGCGACCGTAGGCATTCGAAGCGGCAACACGAGAGTCCCGGGCACCGGACAGGTCGGTCCGTTGCACGAACGCCGCGGGACGATGCGCGGATGCGCGACAATGGCGACTTCTCATCGAGGGGATATGTACATGAAGGATGGCCTGAGTGTCACGGCGAGCCTGCCCATCGACCGGCAACAGGCCACCCTGGTCGGTCGCGCGTGGGTTCCGGCGCGCGGCGGTCCGTCGGTGGTGGTGGTGCGCGGCGACACCGTGCACGACGCTTCCACAGTGGCGCCGACGCTGCGCGACCTGTTCGAGCTCGACGACCCGGTGACGAGCCTGCGCCACGCCAGCAAGCTCGAGGCCCTCGGCACCCTTGCCGACATCGTGGCCAACTCCTGGGAGCCAACGCGCGATGGCCAACGCCCATGGCTTCTCGCCCCGTGCGACCTGCAGGCCATCAAGGCGGCCGGGGTGACCTTCGTCGCCAGCATGCTCGAACGGGTGGTCGAGGAGCATGCCCGCGGCGACGCTGCCAAGTCGGATTCGATTCGCCGCTCGTTGGTGAGCGTGGTCGGCGACAATCTCGCGGTGCGTCCGGGGTCCGACGAAGCGAAGCGGGTGAAGGAGGTCCTGATTGCCCAGGGTGTGTGGTCGCAGTATCTCGAGGTCGGCATAGGCCCGGATGCCGAGATCTTCACCAAGGCACAGCCGATGTCGGCGGTGGGCCTGGGCGCGCAGATCGGCCTGCATCCGCAGTCATCCTGGAACAATCCCGAACCCGAGATCGTGCTGGCGGTCGACAGCCGGGGCAGGACCCTCGGCGCGACGCTCGGCAACGACGTCAACCTGCGCGATTTCGAAGGCCGCAGTGCGCTGCTACTGCCCAAGGCCAAGGATAACAACGCGTCGTGCGCGATCGGGCCTTTCATCCGTCTGTTCGACGACGACTTCGACATCGCCGACGTGCGCCGGTGCGAGCTCGCCATGCGGGTCGAAGGCCCGGACGGGTTCGTGCTCGACGGGGCGAGCTCGATGCGCCAGATCAGTCGCGACCCGCTCGACCTGGTCGCGCAGGCCGTGGACCCCAATCACCAGTATCCGGACGGCATGGTGTTGTTTCTCGGCACCATGTTCGCGCCGACGCAGGACCGCTTCGCGCCGGGCGAGGGCTTCACCCACATGGTCGGTGACGTTGTCTCCATCACCACGCCGCGGCTCGGGGCCCTCGTCAATCGCGTCGACCATTCGGACAAGCTGCCTCCCTGGACTTTCGGCACGGGGGCGCTGATGCGCCATCTCGCGGCGCGCGGATTGCTGGACGTGCGCGGGTGAGCACCGCCGCGACGATCGTGGCCGCCCGCCACCGGGCCGGGTGAAGCTCGCGACCTACAACATCAACGGGGTCAACGGTCGGCTGGCGCGACTGCTCGAGTGGCTCGGCGATGCCCAGCCGGACGTGGTTTGCCTGCAGGAGCTCAAGACTGCGGACGCGGCGTTTCCGGCGGCCGCCTTGCGCGAGGCCGGTTATGGCGCGGTGTGGCGCGGCCAGAAGCCTTCGTGGAATGGCGTCGCGATTCTCGCCCGCGGCGCCGAGCCGGTGCTCGCGCGGCGGGAGCTGCCCGGTGACCACGCCGATGTGCAGGCACGTTATCTCGAGGCCGCGGTAGATGGTGTGATCGTCGGCTGTCTGTACGCCCCCAACGGCAACCCGCGGCCCGGACCGAAGTTCGACTACAAGCTGGCGTGGCTCGAGCGCTTCGCCGGGCATGCGCACGGCCTCGTCGCAAGTGGTCTACCGGTCGTGCTCGCCGGCGACTACAACGTGGTGCCCACTGCCGCCGACATCTATCCGACGCGCTCGTACGACGACAACGCGCTGGTGCAGCCGGAAAGCCGTGCGGCCTTCGCCGGGCTGCTCGCGCAGGGCTGGGTGGACGCGTTACGCGCGTGCCACCCCGAAACGCGGATCTACACGTTCTGGGACTACATGCGCAACCGCTTCGCGCGCGATGCCGGCCTGCGCATCGACCACCTGCTGCTGTCCCCGTCGCTCGCACCGCGGCTCGCCACGGCGGGCGTCGATCGCGAGGTGCGGGGCCGGCCTGGCGCCAGCGATCATGCGCCTACCTGGATGGTGCTGGACTAGCCCCCCAGCCCTCGGCGAGGCACCCGCGGCGGACCGGACTGCGGGCGAGGCGGGAGCGGCGCGCGTCACGTCCCTCAGGATGCGATCACCGCGTCCGGATAGAGCCGGTCCAGCAGTACGACCCCGGCGTCGGTGAGCGCCTCGTCCAGGCGCGGCACCAGCACCTCGTGACCTGCGTCTAAACGCCCGTGCCAGGCTCGCGTGAAGTCGTCGCGCCGCAGTTCGACGGTTTCCGCCACCAGCCCGACCCAGGCGACCGGGTACTCGGTTGCCTGCCACGTGCCGCGACCGCGGCCATAGTGCGCGACCGCGAGATAGCGCAGCAGCGCGCCGGCGACGAGTTCCAGCAGGAAGCCATCGCTCCAGTGCACCAGCGTGCCGGTGGTGCCGCGCGCGATGTTATAGCCGCGCGCCAGTCCGGCTGCGCCCAGGGCGCCAAGCACGCCGCCGGCGAGCACGCCCGCGCCGAGGGTCAAGCCGCCCGCAGCGAGGTCGGCGGCGAGCCCGGTGGCTATGCCGGAAACGACACCGCCGAACACCGCGGCCTTGCCTTCGTCGAACGGCGCGGTCGACGTCACGTGGCTTGCGACCCGTTCGAGAACTTCGGTCGCGGCATGCCCGGCAAGTCCATGCACCGCGATCAACTCGTCGGTACTGGCTCTGATTTCTTCTTGCACGCGGGCCGCCAGGGTCTCCATGGCCCGGGCCCGCTCGGCGTCCGAGTCCGCCCGGCCGATGCCGAGCCTGCGCCCCAGGCTGCGCAGGGTCGTCTCCCGCGGCTCGTCGACCGTCACCCGATCCACGGCAGCCCGGGCGACGGTACCTGCGAGTACCGCGATGGCCGCATGGAACTGGTCCCAGCGACGACCTTGCCACGCCTCAGCGAGTCGACGACCGGCGTCGCGCTTCGGCTCGGGCAATGCTTCGGCGACGGTGCGCAGGAGCGCGATCTCCTGCACCCAGCAGCGGGCGAAGGCATCCAGGGTGAGCACCGTCGTGTGCAGCCCGTGCGGCGCCAGGGCATCGGTCCAGGCGCGCACCTCAACAGCGTCGAGGTCGCGGTCCCGCGGCTCGCCGGTTTGGTTCAGAAGCACGATCACCGGCTTGCCGATCCAGCGCAGGATGGCGAACTCGGCCGCGATGTACCCAGCTTCCCCAGGTTGCTCGGACGCATTGACCAGGTACAGCACCAGGTCGGCCTCGTCGCGCACGTTGCGCACCGCCTGCTGGGAAAGCCAGAGCGGCCGGTCGCGGAATCGATCCCACACCTGGCCGAGGAACCAGCCGATCGGATTGCCCTGCTGGGCAAGGCGGGCTGCGAGTCGGGTGCTGTCGCCGAAGCCGGGGGTATCCCACAGCTCGAGACGATCGCCCGCGGGCGTCTCGATCATCGTGTAGCGGGTCGCCTCGACGGTGACATGGGCGGCATCTCGGACCTCGCCGACGTCGCGGTCGAGAAGGGTGCGGGCGAGGGTGGTCTTGCCGGCGTTGGTATGGGAGATGAGCGACAGCGCGACGGTCGCGGCGCCAGGAGTTACGGCAGCAGCAGGAATCACCACGCCAGGAGGGGTCTCGGCGGTAGCGGGGGTCACGGCCGGGTCCGTTCCAACGCCCGCTCGACGGCCGCGCCGGCCGTATCCAGGTCGAGTTTCGCGAGATTCAGGAATAGCACCGGGACCTGGGTCGTCAGCACGCCTTGCCACGCCGCCCGACGCTCGGCCAGCCGTGCCTCGTCGCGCGGCCAGCGCGCCCGGAACGACGACTCGTCGACTAGTGCCAGATAGTCGCGGCCGACTTCGTGCGCGGCGAGTTCTGCCATGAAGCGGCCGTGGGTCTCAGACTCGGGGGTCGCGGTGATGGCAAAGAGCGCGGCCGCCACGTTCACCCCCGCGACCCCGACATCGGGGACGGCGTCGGTGCCGTAGGGCACGGTGGGTGCCACCGAGAGCTCGCAGCGGCCGAAGGCGCGCTCGAAGAGCGACTCGAGGGATTGCAACGCAAGTGCCGACGGACTCACGCTGTACGGCACGACGCGCACCCGCAAGGGTCCTTCGCGAAAGCTCCGCACCAGGCGGCGAAAATAGCCGTCGTCGGTCGGCAGCGAGAGCCGGGCGCGGGCACGGCGAAGGGTGACTTCGGCGGCGAGCGCGAGGAACGCCCGCGGCACGATCACCACGATCGCGATCGTGACTGCGTAGAGGTGCAGCCACAGCGCGGCGTTCTCACCCCCGGGATTCGCAGTTCCCGCACGCAGGGTGGCGATCTGCTCGACAGCGGGAAGTGAAAGTCCGGTCAGGCGAGCGGCCGGGGCGAGCACCCACGAGACCAGCCGATGGACCTCCGGCGCGCCGAGAAACGTGCTCTCCCAGGCAGCGCGGTACTCGAACACCAGCCCGCGCGCGTACAGGCCGGCCAGAGCACCCAAGGCCAGTGCCGCGGCGGCGAGGTGCAACAG
The DNA here is from genome assembly GCA_039915505.1 of Casimicrobiaceae bacterium. Lineage (GTDB taxonomy): Bacteria > Pseudomonadota > Gammaproteobacteria > Burkholderiales > Casimicrobiaceae > CAIWHR01. Next base: position 4,509 of record JBDSND010000200.1, on the reverse strand, counting down.
CCGGATCGTCCGCAATGCATAGAGCGGTCCGACCAGGCGCGACCAATCCACGGCAAAGCCGCCGAGGGTCGCAGCCGCCAGGCCGCTCCCACGCAGCGCGCGATCCGGTAGGTGCGCAGCCGCAAGCACTCCGATGGTTCGCCGGATGATGCCCTTGTCGGGACGGTGACGTCCGGCACGCAGCCCGCGCACGAGCAGCACCACATACACCCCGAGGTTCCACAGCAGGAGCCCCAGCAAGGGCGGAGCGAGGATGTTCACCCACCCCGTGCCGCCGATCCGATCGCCGGCGAGACCGAGCGCGAAGGCGATCGCCAGCACGGCAGGGGTGATCCAGGGACGCCAGTGCAGAGCGCCGATGGCCTGCACCAGCGTTGCATTGCGCTCGCGCAATCGCTCCAGGGCGAGCCGGGCACGGCGCGCCACGAAGCTCGCATCCGAGCCGCTGGCGGTGACCACTTCCGCGGCGGCGCGCGTCGCCCAAGCACGGTCGGCGTCGTCCCAGATGCTGCGCGCACGGTCGCTGGTCTCGATGGCCTTGACGGCAAGGACGTCACGCGCGGACCCCTCGTCCATCGCCAGTCCATGTTGACTGCGCTCCGTCACGGTGGCGGGAAAATGGCAATGGCCCACGGCTCGGCGCAAGCCGGGAACTCGTCCGACCTTCGCGCCCTGCGCGGATCGCTGCAGGGATCGACGGCCGGCGGCCGTGCACGCACCGCGATCGTCAGCCGATCACCTCGTCGACCGCGCGGCGCAGTCGTGCCACGGTACCGGCGACATCGGCGAGTTTGTCGAGGCCGAACAGCCCGATTCGAAAGGTCTGGAAGTCGGCAGGCTCGTCGCACTGCAAGGGAACGCCGGCGGCTGTCTGCAGGCCGGCTGCGAGGAACTTGCGTCCCGTCTGCACCTCCTTGTCGTCGGTGTAGCTCACTACGACCCCCGGCGCCTCGAAGCCGCGCGCTGCCACGCTCTTCACGCCACGCTCGGCGAGCATGGCCCGGACGCGCTCACCGAGTTCCCGCTGTGCGGAGCAGGCCTTGTCGAAACCGAACGTGGCCGTCTCGCGCATGACTTCGGCGAGGCGGGCCAGGCTGTCGGTAGGCAACGTGGCGAAGTAAGCGTGGCCGCCGCTTTCGTAGGCTTCCATGATCTGCAGCCACTTTTTTAAGTCGCACGCGAAGCTCGTGCTGGTGGTGGCGTCGATGGCCGTCCGGGCGCGCTCGGAAAGCATGACCAGCGCGCCGCAGGCGGGGCTGCTCCAGCCCTTCTGGGGCGCGCTCACCAGCACGTCCGCGCCGCATTCGTGCATATCGACCCAGATCGCCCCGGAGGCGATGCAATCGAGGACGAACAGGCCGTCCACCGCATGTACGGCTTCGGCCACGGCGCGCAGGTATCCGTCCGGAAGCATCAACCCCGAGCTGGTCTCGACGTGGGGCGCGAACACCACCTCGGGCCGGGTGTCGCGGATCACGGCAACCACTTCCTCGATAGGAGGCGGCATGAACGGCACTTGCCGACCGGATGCAACCGGGCGCGCCTTCAAGACGCTCGTGGACGCAGGGATGCTGCCCGCTTCGAAGATCTGCGACCAACGGAAACTGAACCAACCATTGCGGATGACCAGGCACCTGCGACCCGTCGCGAACTGTCGCGCGACGGCTTCCATGCCAAAGGTTCCGCTGCCGGGAACCACCACCGCGGAACGGGCGTGATAGACCTCCTTCAGCGTTCGCGAGATGTCGCGCATCACACCCTGGAACCGAGCCGACATGTGGTTGAGCGCACGATCGGTGAACACGACCGAATATTCGAGCAGGCCGTCGGGATCGACGTCGGGGAGAAGGGCGGGCACGATGGACTCCGGCGGATGGAAAGGCGCGGATGAAAAGGGGAGGGCCTTTCGGTCGATGAGCTTAGCATGCCGCAGCCGCTGACCCGGTTCGCCGCGGCTCGAAGGAACCCGCGCGCGGACCAGGCGCAGCGCGCCGACGGAGGAGCGGGCTGGCAAGCCGGCCGTAGTCCGGAGGATGGTCACGCGCGATCGATCGGATGCACAACTGGCAACGAGGCCAAGGCGTCGTCATCTCGACGGAATCGGGCTGCTCACGAAAGACGACGTGGGCCCGCCGGCCGCGCAGCACCCTGTCGACGACTCCCGATCGGAGGTTGGACAAACGAGCCAACCGCGAAACCTCGGGTCGTGTGTCGCACTGACGTCCAGCAAACGCGAGGTGGCGACCTTGCCACACAGCCACGACGCGGCGCGCGCCGATGCTGGATTCGCGCAGCCTGCAGCTGTCGGGCGCCGGCGACATGGGTCGAATCGGCGTCGCACCGGCGTCGCACTGGCGTCGCACTGGCGTCGCACTGGCGCTGGCGCACGAAGGCACCTTCGGCGAGGCGGACCGCTAGCTCCGGGAACGTCCGATACGGCGCGTAAAACGATGGCCCTCCGCCGCCTCGGCAACGGCTGCCGCGTCGGAGGCGTGGAGATTGCGGACGCCCGGCCGCCACGCCCGGGCAAGACCGTACAGGGGATTCAGATGGAGTCGAAATACAGAGGAAGACATTCACCCTATCGCGACGCGACGCGACAAAAAAGGTACGGACCAGCGAGGTGAATGCTGGTTCGATCATAGACAGCATTGCGGCAAGAGCAAAGCCCGACGATCGCCGCGGCGGTGCGTGCACCCTTTGGATGTTGCATGTTTGCACCACCTCGGCCCGTCGCGCGCCCGAGTAGCGTGCGTGCGCCGCACGGCGCAGCGGCATGGATCGACGCTGTGCGTCACCGGCGCAGCACCGTGATGCATCTATGTCACGGTAGGCGGTGCTCTCGGCCTCGCATTGCGCGTCATGCTTGACGCTCGGAACACGCTACCCATAAGGTGCGTCAACGCTTATGCACACTGTGCGTTACAGCCATACGCATCTAATGTCGTTCTTGGCCGCAAGACCGCGTAGTACCTGGGTTGGAACCCGAGGCGATCGGGGACCCAGTGCACGATTGGCACAACTTATGCGCTGCCAGCTGGAACGGGATTGTCGGCGCCCCGGCCTAGTGCTTGTAGCCTAGTGCTTGTAGTCCAGCGACGACAATTGGTGCGATGGCCACGATCGGTTCGGGCCACGGCGTCAGGGACGCATGCAGTCCAGAAGATCAAGAAGGCGAGCCGCTCTTTCTGCCGGGAGCGGACAGGATGCCCGGGAACACTCGGCACTTCGCTTGACTGTCTATTGGAGTGATGCACATGCCCACGCTGCTCGAAGCGTTCCGGTCGAACTACTCGGCCAGCCAGGACGAGGAAATGGGGCTCGAGGACTTTCTCGCGCTCTGCAAGAGAGAGCCCTCCATATACGCCACCGCCGCCGAGCGCATGCTTGCCGGCATCGGTGAGCCTGATCTCGTCGACACCCGCCACGAGCCCCGCCTCAGCCGCATCTTCGGTAATCGCGTCATCCGGCGCTACCCCGCCTTCCGCGAGTTCTACGGCATGGAGGACGCGATCGAGCAGATCGTCTCGTTCTTCAAGCACGCTGCCCAGGGGCTCGAGGAGAAGAAGCAGATCCTCTATCTGCTCGGCCCAGTGGGGGGAGGCAAGTCCTCGATCGCCGAGCGACTGAAGTCGGTCATGGAGATCCGGCCGATCTACGTCCTCAAAGGTTCGCCGGTCAACGAGTCGCCGCTGGGCCTCTTTCCGGCGGAGCGCTACGGCGATGTGCTGGACCAGGACTATGGCATCCCGCGACGTTATCTCACAGGCATCATGTCCCCGTGGGCGGTCAAGCGCCTCCAGGAATTCGGTGGCGATCTGTCGAAATTTCGCGTCGCCCGGGTCAATCCTTCGGTGCTGCGCCAGATCGCGATCACCAAAACCGAGCCCGGCGACGAGAACAACCAGGACATCTCGTCCCTGGTCGGCAAGGTCGACATCCGCAAGCTCGAGCACTACTCCCAGAATGACCCCGACGCCTACAGCTACTCCGGGGGCCTGTGCCTCGCCAACCAAGGCATGTTGGAGTTCGTGGAGATGTTCAAGGCGCCGATCAAGATGCTGCATCCGCTGCTCACGGCGACGCAGGAAGGCAACTTCAAGGGCACCGAGGGCTTTTCGGCAATTCCCTTCAACGGCATCGTGCTGGCGCACTCCAACGAATCGGAGTGGCACAGCTTCCGGAACAACAAGAACAACGAGGCGTTCCTGGACCGGATCTTCGTGGTCAAGGTGCCGTACTGCCTGCGCGTTTCCGAGGAGATCAAGATCTACGAGAAACTGCTCGCGCACTCCTCGCTCTCCGGCACGCCGTGCGCTCCCGGTACGCTCGAGATGATGGCGCAGTTCTCGGTCCTGACCCGGCTCAAGGAGCCGGAGAACTCGAGTATCTACTCCAAGATGCGGGTCTATGACGGCGAGACCCTCAAGGACGTCGACCCGAAGGCCAAGACCCTGCAGGAATACCGGGATTACGCGGGCCCGGACGAAGGCATGACCGGAGTGTCAA
>JBDSND010000168.1:0-29198 GCA_039915505.1 Casimicrobiaceae bacterium | reverse complement strand
GTTGCGCGTTGCATCGTTCGTGCGTGAGACGCACGCTACAAAGCAAAGCCCCGCACGAGGCGGGGCTTTGCGTCACGCGACGTGCAAGTCGATTACAGCAGCGGGATCAGCATCAACGCCACGATGTTGATGATCTTGATCAGCGGGTTGACCGCCGGACCGGCCGTGTCCTTGTAGGGATCCCCCACCGTGTCGCCCGTCACGGCGGCCTTGTGCGCGTCCGAGCCCTTGCCGCCATGATGGCCGTCCTCGATGTATTTCTTGGCGTTGTCCCAGGCACCGCCGCCGGTCGTCATCGAAATCGCCACGAAAATGCCGGTGATGATGGTGCCCATCAGCAGACCGCCGAGGGCGCGCGGCCCCAGCACCAGGCCCACCACCACCGGCACCAGCACCGGCAGGAGCGAGGGCACGATCATCTCGCGGATGGCCGCTTTGGTGAGCATGTCCACCGCGACCCCGTATTCCGGCTTGGCGGTGCCTTCCATGATGCCCTTGATGTCGCGGAACTGCCGGCGCACCTCGACCACCACGGCGCCGGCGGCCCGGCCCACCGCCTCCATGGCCATCGCCCCGAAGAGATAGGGGATGAGACCACCCAGGAACAAGCCGACGATCACCAAAGGATCGGACAGATCGAACGCGACCTTGATCTGCGCCGTCTCCAGGGCATGCGTGTAGTCGGCGAAGAGCACCAGCGCGGCCAGACCGGCGGAGCCGATGGCGTAGCCCTTGGTGACGGCCTTGGTGGTGTTGCCCACGGCGTCGAGCGGATCGGTGATCGCGCGCACGCTTTCGGGCAGGTTGCTCATCTCGGCGATGCCGCCGGCGTTGTCGGTGATCGGACCATACGCGTCGAGGGCGACGATGATTCCGGTCATCGACAGCATCGCGGTCGCCGCGATGGCGATGCCGTAGAGGCCGGCGAGGTAGTACGAGCCCAGGATCGAGGCGCACACGGCGATGACCGGCCATGCAGTGGATTTCATCGACACGCCGAGCCCGGCGATGATGTTGGTGGCATGGCCCGTGGTCGAAGCCTGGGCGACGTGCTGCACCGGCTTGTACTCGGTCGCGGTGTAGTACTCGGTGATCACCACCATCGCCGCGGTAAGCGCGAGGCCGATGAGCGATGCGCCGAAGAGCCGCAGCGCCGACAGCTCGGGATAGCTCGCCGACACGTTCCCCATGAAGTACTGGGTAATGAACCAGAAGCCGATCACCGACAGGCCGCCGGCGACCATCAAGCCGCGGTACAGCGCGTTCATGATCTTGCCGCCCTCGCGCGCTTTGACGAAGTACGTGCCGGCAATGGAGGAGAGGATCGAGAATCCGCCGAGCACCAGGGGATAGACCACCGCACTCTCCGCCATGGTGCGCAGCATCAGCGCGCCGAGCAGCATGGTGGCGACGATTGTCACCGCGTAGGTCTCGAAGAGGTCGGCGGCCATGCCGGCACAGTCGCCGACGTTGTCGCCGACGTTGTCGGCGATCACCGCGGGGTTGCGCGGGTCGTCCTCGGGGATGCCCGCCTCGACCTTGCCGACAAGGTCGGCACCGACGTCTGCACCCTTGGTGAAGATGCCGCCGCCCAGTCGCGCGAAGATGGAGATGAGCGAGCCACCGAAGGCGAGTCCGACCAGCGGCTCGATGGTGGCATACAGGCCCTGGGCCATCGGGTTCGGGCCATGGGTTGCCGCGCCGACGAGGTACCAGTAGAAGCCAGCGACTCCGAGCAGGCCGAGGCCGACCACCAGCATGCCGGTGATCGCGCCGCCGCGAAATGCCACCGCCAGCGCCTCGTTGAGGCCGTGCCGCGCCGCCTCCGCGGTGCGCACGTTGGAACGAACCGACACGTTCATGCCGATATAGCCGGCAAGTCCGGACAGGATCGCGCCGACGGCGAAGCCGCTTGCCGTGGTCCACGACAGAAACACGCCGATGATTACGAACAGGATGACGCCCACCACGCCGATGGTCGCGTACTGGCGGTTCAGATAGGCCTGGGCACCCTGCTGGATCGCGAGCGCGATTTCCTGCATGCGCGCGTTGCCCGCGTCCTTTTTCATGATCCAGCCGATCGAGACGACGCCGTAGACGATCGCCGCTAGCGCGCAGATGAGCGCGAAGATGAGCCCTGCTGACATGTGATCTCCCTAGACCCTGTGATGAAGCGAAAAAGGCGCACTGCGGACCGCGGGCCTGTGTCAGCCCTTCGGTCGCCGGCTCGGGCCAAGGCCAAAGCCACAAGGCGCGGCCGGCCGGCTCTGTGTTCCTCGCCGCGGAACGACCCTGAAGTCGCCCCGGGCAAACGCGCTATTGTGCCAGTGCGCGGTCCAAAAAGTCGAGGCGATCCTGTCCCCAGAAGAGCTCGTCGCGATAGAGGTAGGTGGGAGCGCCGAAGACCTGCTTTTCGATCGCCTCCTGGGTGATGGCCGCGAAGCGCTCGCTCGTGGCGGGACCCTCGGCGCGTGCGGCAAGCGCCACGGGCTCGAGGCCGGCGCCACGGGCAAGGTCGGCCAGCACCGCAGAATCGCCGGTGTCGCGCTCCTCGGCCCAGCGCGCCCGCATGATGGCCCCGGCGAACTCCATGGCCGGCTCGCTGCCCTCCTCGGCTGCGGCCAGGATCCACCGGCAGCCGACGTCGGCAGGCGCGCTCGCAAAGCGCGGCTGCAGGGTGAGCGGGATGCCGAGGTGCTCGCGCCAGCGTCGCAGCTCGACCAGACGGTAGGCCTGTCGCTGCGGAGCCCGCTTCGGCAGCGGCAAGCCACCGGATACCGGAAAGATCTGCCCGAGATCCATGGGTTTCACCTCGATTCCGGCGTCGTGTCGCGCGCAGATGACGCGCAGGCGCTCGTGGCCGAGATACGCCCAGGGCGAGCTCGGGGTGAAGTAGTACGCGACGGTCTTGCGCATGGCTAACCCTCCGGAGAGTGATCAGATCACAAAGGTGGTCGAGAGCTTCTTCTCGACCGGAATGTTCTTCAGGCGAACGTAGCGCGGCAGACCATTGCGAAACGGTGGATAGTCTTCGCCGCGCATGAGGGGCTGGAGATAGGTGCGGGCCTTGGCGGTGATGCCGAATCCGTCGGCGGAGATGAAATTGCGGGGCAGCATCTTCTCCACGTTGGCTACCTTGTCGAGCGGCGCCACCGTGATCTTCCAGCGATACGGGTTGTCGCCGGTGCGAGTGATGGCGGGCATCACCGCGTTGCGGCCCTGCAGGGCGAGCTCCACGGCAGCCTTGCCCACGGCATAGGCCTGGAGCACGTCGGTCTTCGAGGCAAGGTGCCGCGCGGCCCGTTGCAGGTAGTCGGCCACCGCCCAGTGATACTTGTACTTGAGCCTGTCCTTGACCAGGCCGGCGATGAGGGGCCCGACGCCGCCCAGCTGGGCATGGCCGAATGCATCGCGGGTGCCCGTTTCGGCCATGAGCTTGCCTTCGGCATTCTTGAGTCCCTCGGACACGCCCACGCAGCAATAGCCGAAGCGCTCCACCCGCGCCTTAACGGCCGCGGTGAACTTCGCCTCGTCGAAGGGAATCTCGGGGAACAGGAGCAGCAGCGGGATCGGCGTGTCGACGTCGTCGGCCATGCCGACCGCGGCCGTGATCCAGCCGGCGTGCCGTCCCATTACCTCGAGCACGAACACCTTGGTCGAGGTCTTGGCCATCGAGGCGACGTCGAACGCCGCCTCGCGCATCGAGGTGGCGACGTATTTCGCCACCGAGCCGAACCCGGGGCAGTTATCGGTGATTGGCAGGTCGTTGTCGACGGTCTTGGGCACGTGCACGGCAGTCAGTGGATAGCCGAGCTCCGCGGAGATCTGCGCAACCTTGAGGCAGGTGTCCGCCGAATCATTGCCGCCGTTGTAAAAAAAGTAGCCGATGTCGTGGGCGCGGAACACCTCGATCAACCGCTCGTACTGGGCACGGTTCTCGGCAAGGCCCTTGAGCTTGTAGCGGCACGAGCCGAACGCGCCCGCAGGCGTGGTGCGCAGCGCCGCGATCGCCGCTGCCGACTCGCGGCTGGTGTCGATGAGGTCCTCGGTCAGGGCACCGATAATGCCGTTGGCTCCGGCATAGACGTTGCCGATCCTGGCCTTGTGCTTGCGTGCGGTTTCGATGACCCCGGCAGCGCTGGCATTGATAACGGCGGTCACACCGCCGGACTGCGCGTAGAAGGCGTTGCGTTTGGGCATAACGATCCTTGTATGTCGTAAGCCTGTTCAGGTCGATGGTTCAGGTCGATGCGAGGGCGCGGTGCGTGGCTTCCAGGAACGCGCTGCCATAGCGGAGATCGGGCTCGAGATGGCAGCCTTCGGCCCATTCGTTCCAGGCGTTGATGAACACCAGGCGCTCGTCGCCGGAATGCCAGGCGCGGGTGGTTGCGACGATGCCACGCAACCACCGCTCGTAGTTCGCCGGCTCCGCGTTGACGAACGCGTTCGCAGTGTCCTGGCCGCGGGCGGTATTGTCCCAGCCGGGCATCGCACCGCGCAACAACGTGTAGTCAGGACGCGGGCGGGCGAGGCCGTGCCGGGCGCAGGCAATGTAGTCGAAAATCACCCCCCGAAACCCGGGACGCACTCCGCTCACCCCGGCGGTGAGCTCGTCCATGGCAAAAAGATGCGGCGGAAATTCGACGGCCGCATCGAAGCCGATCGGCCGTGGGTCGCCGCCGGTCTCATTCACGCTTTGCACCAGTGCGAGGTAGAGGTCCGGATGTCCGGCCTGCTGCGCTGCCCGCCGCCAGGTATCGGCCCACCGGCGCGGGTCGGGCAAGGCGGAGACGCAGTACACGAGCACGACCGGACGGCCGGTGATGCGTAGGTAGCGCGGGTCGGCCAGGACGGGCAGCAGGTCGCGGATGAAACCCATGGCGTCGTCGGGCGAATAGTCCTGCCCCACCAATATCTCGCGATCGAGTCCGTCCCACCGCCGCGTCCAGTTCTCGTTCGCCCAGCACACGCAGAAGGGGAAGTCCGGCTTGCCGGAGGCCACGACCTCCTCGAGCGGTCGCTCCAGCAGGCGCCGGCCGGAAAACCAGTAGTGGTAGTAGCAGAACGCGCTGATGCCGTGCGAGCGGGCCAGCGCTGCCTGCGCCTCGCGCGTCTCGCTCAACCGCAGGTCGTAGAAGCCGAGGTCGGCCGGGAGTTGCGGTTGGTAATGCCCGGGGAAGTTGGGACGGGCGCGCACGACGTTGCGCCACTCGGTGAAGCCCTTGCCCCACCACTGGTCGTTCTCGGGAATGGGATGGAACTGGGGGAGATAGAACGCGACGGCACGGACATCTCCGGTCGTGGCGGTCATCGCCTGCACGCAGCCCCGGCCAGGCGACGTCGGCGGCTAGCGCGCGAGCGCCGCCAGGACCGCATCACGAATCGCCTCGACCGTACCCATGCCCGGTACCTTCCGGTACTTGGGCGAGTGTGGGTCGCCGCTGGCCGTCCATTGCGCGTAGTACGTCACCAGCGGCTCGGTCTGGTCGTGATAGACGGCGAGGCGCTTCAGCACGGTGTCCTCGCGATCGTCATCGCGCTGGATGAGCGGCTCACCGGTGATGTCATCGCGATCCGGCACCCGCGGAGGGTTGAAGCGGACATGGTAGGTGCGCCCGGACGCGACGTGCACCCGGCGCCCGCTCATCCGCTCCACGATCGCAGAATCGGGCACGTCGAGCTCCAGCACGTAGTCGAGAGGCACGTTCGCGTCGCGCATCGCCTGCGCCTGCGGAATGGTGCGGGGAAAACCGTCGAACAAGTAGCCCTTCGCGCAGTCCGGCTCCTCGAGCCGGGCCCTGACCAGCCCGATGATGATCTCGTCGGATACGAGCCCGCCCGAGTCCATCACCTTTTTCACGGCAAGGCCCAGCGGCGTGCCCGCCTTGACCGCAGCCCGCAGCATGTCGCCGGTCGAGATCTGCGGGATTCCGTACGCATCGTTGATGAACGTGGCTTGCGTACCTTTGCCCGCGCCGGGCGGGCCAAGCAGGATCAATCGCATGGTGGTGGCTCGGGACGAAAGGGACGAAGCGGATGGCAGGTGGCCGGGCCATTCTGCGGGCACATGCCCAGGTGGTCAATCGAAAGCACCGGCAGGATGCCGCTCATCGCACGAGGCCCCGCCCCGGGCCGCCCGCGTCCGCGCCCGCGATGAACATCGCCCGCACGCGCTCGAGATCCTCGGCGGTATCCACCCCGGGCGCGGGCGACCCAACGGTGACCTCCACGACGATCCGATAGCCATGCCACAGCGCCCGCAACTGCTCGAGCGCCTCGCAGGACTCGATCGGCGCGGGGGGCAGCGCGGCATACGCGCGCAGGAACGACGCGCGGTATGCATAGAGGCCGTAGTGGCGATAGATCGGCAGCTGCGGCGGCAGAGTCGCATGCCCGTGGGCGAAGGCATCACGCGCCCAGGGAATGGTGGCGCGGCTGAAGTACAGCGCGGCGCCCTGCCGGTCGAGCACGACCTTCACCACATTGGGATTGAACGCTTCGGCGACGTCGGTGATGGGGTGACACGCGGTCGCGATCGCGGCGCCGGGATCCGCGGCGAGGCGCTCCGCCACCGCGGCGATGAGCGCCGGCGCGAGCAAGGGCTCGTCGCCCTGGACGTTCACCACGATGGTGTCGTCCGCAAGCGCGAGTTGCTGCGCGGCGTCCGCGAGCCGGTCGGTGCCACTGGCATGGTCGTCACGGGTCATGCAGGCGCGCACCCCATGGCGGACCACGGCGTCGCGAATGCGGGTATCGTCGGTCGCGACGACCACCTCGCGGGCACCCGCGGCTGCAGCCCGTTCGGCAACCCGCACGATCATCGGCTTGCCAGCGATGTCGGCCAAGGGCTTGCCGGGAAGACGCGTCGACGCGTAGCGCGCCGGGATGAGCGCGACGAAGTCGGTCATCTTGAATCCGGTCCGGCCGGGCCCGGCATCTAGTGTCCCGAATCGGACGTTCGATGCACCGCCGCAGCCATCGCAAATTTATGCAACGAACTCCCCATTCGGGGCACTAGTGCGCCGATGCCGGGCTGCCGCTCACTCCGACTCCTCGGGCGCGAGTTTGCGGGCTTCGTCCTCGAGCATGACGGGAATGCCGTCGCGAATCGGATACGCGAGACGTGCGCTCTTGGATACGAGCTCCTGCCGCTCCTTGTCGTAGACGAGCGGTCCCTTGGTCACGGGGCACACCAGGATTTCGAGCAGCTTGGGATCCATGGAAGTCCTCTGGTCAGATCGCCAACCCGGGCAATCGCCGGTCAGGGGCACGCGGCGGCAAGCGCGCCACGATGTGGTCGACGAGGGTATCGTCGAGTGCCGCCCGCACCCGCAAGAACCACCAGCGCGCATCGGCGAAGCGGGTGCATTTTACCGCATCCTTCTCGGTCATCAGCACGACGCCGTTGCCAAACGCCAGGTCCCCGGGCCGGTAGTGGTGATGATCGGGAAACGCATGCGGTACGACCTCCAGGCCTAGCGCACGCAAGGCCACGAAAAAGCGTTCCGGGTTGCCGATCCCGGCGACGGCGTGCACCACTTCGCTCGCGAGGACGGCCGGCGGCCTGGGCGGCCCCGGCTTGGCGACATTCACCACGCCCTCTGGCTCGAGGCGCATCGCATACGCGCCCCCGGGTAATCCGGGTGCGGTGCGTTGCCCGGTCACCACGACGGCGTCGACGCGCGCCAGGCGCGATCGGCGCTCGCGCAGCGGCCCAGCAGGGAGCAGCCAGCCATTGCCGAAGCCTCGCGCGCCATCCACGCACGCGATTTCCACATCCCGCTCCAGGGCATAGTGCTGCAAGCCATCGTCGGCAATGATCACGTCGCAGCCGGGGTGCGCGACCCGCAACGCCCGCACGGCGTCGATGCGCCGCCTGGCCACGGCAACTTTCAGGCCACGACGCGCCATAAGGAGGGGCTCGTCGCCAACGTCCTCGGCGACGTCGTCGTTCGCGACGACGCGCGCGTCGCGGCCGTGCGCGCCGGTGCCGCGACTTACCACGCCCGGCTGCCAGCCCCGCGCGGCCAGCGCCGTCGCGAGCGCGATCACGAGCGGTGTCTTGCCGGTCCCGCCGGCGGCGATGTTGCCGACTACGATCACCGGCTCAAGGGCACGGTGCCGCGGCAGCACCCGGAGGCGATACAGGGCGTGGCGCAGTCCGGATGCCAGTGCGAAGACGCCGGCGAGCGGCGCGAGGACGAGGGCGAGCGCATCGGGTCGCGGCGCATACCACGTCGCCACGAGACGCTCGGCGAGAGTCATCGGGCGCGGCGGACGGTACGCAAGGCGCCGGGGAAGGCCGAGCCTTTCACGGGCTCACTTGGCGGGCGCCTGGGTGGCGAAGGTGATGTGCACCAGACCGGCGAGGCGGGCTGCCTCCATGACGTGGATCACCGATTGATGGGTTGCATTGGCGTCGGCATTGATGACCACCACCGCATCCTTGGATCCCGCGGCGATACCCCGCAACTCGTCGCCGAGCGCAGCGACACTGGTGAAGGTGAAGACCTTGCGATCGAGCACATAGCGACCCTGCGCGTCGATGCCCACGTCGATCTCTTTCGGCCGGTCCTTGGCGGGATCGGCGCTCGCCTCCGGCAGGGTGATCTGCAATTCCGCGACGCGCTGGTACGTGGTCGTCACCATCAGGAAGATGAGGATGACCAGCAGCACGTCGATCAGCGGGATGAAGTTGATCTCCGGCTCGTCGCGGCGCCGGCTGCCGTGGAAGTCCATGCGTCAGGTGCGCTCGTTGTGCGCGAAGTCGACCAGCTTGATCGCCTGTTGCTCCATCTCAATGATGAAGCTGTCGACCTTGGCCCGGAAGTGCCGGTAGAAGATCATGCTCGGAATCGCGACGATCAGACCGAACGCGGTGTTGTAGAGCGCCACCGATATGCCGTGGGCGAGTTGGATGGGGTTCGAGCCCGCCGCGGTTTGCGAGCCGAAGATCTCGATCATGCCGACCACCGTGCCGAACAGCCCGAGCAGCGGCGACATCGCGGCGATGGTCCCGAGCGTGGTCAGAAAGCGATCGAGTTCATGGGAAACCACCCTCCCGGCTTCCTCGATGGCCTCCTTCATGACCGGTCGTGGACTGCGCACGTTGACCAGGCCCGCCGCCAGGATGCGCCCGAGCGGACCCTGGCGCGCGGTCGCCGCGATGAGCTCCGGGGATGCGCCGTGCTCGCGAAATCCCGCGAGCACCTTGTCGACCAGGCCCGGGGGCGCGATGAGGCCGAGGCGCAACGACCAGAGCCGCTCGAAGATGAGCGCGAGGGCAATGACCGACGCGACGATGAGAAGCCAGATCGGCCAGCCGGCCGCTTGAATGATGGACCACACGTGGATACTGCTCCAGAAGGCAAAGAGGCGTGGGCAATGTAGCTTGATGGCCCCGATTCGGCAAGGCGAGTGCTGACGAACCACGCCTCTCACCCGCCCGGCGGATCAGCGGCGCGCGGTCGGGCGCGTGCTCATGGCATGGCGGCGGAATCCCGGCCGGTCGGCGCGGGAGTCAGCGCGTCGATGCGATCGGGACCCGCCGCAGGCTCCTTGGGGGAGTGCGATGCTTGCTCGCCGGTCAGCGCCGCCGTCACCGCCGCACCGACCAGCACGATGATCCAGCACAGGTAGATCCAGATGAGGAAAACAGGCAACGCGGCGAGCGCCCCATAGACCGCCTTGTAGGTCGGCACGTTACGCAGGTAGAAGGCGAAGCCGTCCTTGGCGATCTCGAGTGCCAGGGCCGCGGCGAAGGCCCCGATGAGCGCATGCCGCCAGGGCACTCGGCGGGCCGGAACGACGGCGTAGAGGGCCGTGAGCAGCAGTGTCAGCACGAGCAGCGGCAAGGGCCGCAGCCCCGTTGCAAGCACGAACTCGCGCACTGGCCCGGCTCCGAACGACTGGATGCGCATCGCAGTGATCACCGAAATCGTGGCCCCCATGAGCACCGGTCCAGCGGTGAGTCCGATCGCGTAGACGATGAGGCGCCGCGCCAGCGCCCGGCGGCGGCGGATGCCCCAGATGAGGTTGATCTCGCGCTCCACCGTGGCGGTCGCCATGAGGGCGGTGATCACCACGAACACCACCGACACGCCGGTCAGCCCCGCCGCGTTGTCGATGAACACGCCAAGCTGCTCGTGCATGACGGTATAGGCGCTCGCCGGCACCATGTACTTCAGCATGAATTGTTCGAGGCCGGCGACCCATTCGGTGAAGACCGGAAAGCGCGCGACCGCCACCAGCGCAACCGTCGCCAGCGGCACGAGGGCGAGAAGCGTGGTGAACGACAGGCTGGACGCGGTGCGCGTCAACCCAATGCCGGAAAGCAGGGTCGCGACGCGGCGCACCACGCTGGTGATCGAGCTGGCGCGCGCGGCGGTGTTCACCGGTGCCGGCTCCCGCTGCGGACGACCCTGGCCGCCCGCCGACCGTCGATCGCGAGCGGCCGGCCCGACCTTGCAGGGCGTCGCCCCGCGCGCCCGGCCGGCTTCTCGTGTCGACGATCGGCGTTCATCCCCGATTATG
Organism: Casimicrobiaceae bacterium; assembly: GCA_039915505.1. Classification (GTDB taxonomy): domain Bacteria; phylum Pseudomonadota; class Gammaproteobacteria; order Burkholderiales; family Casimicrobiaceae; genus CAIWHR01. The sequence goes on along the minus strand of JBDSND010000168.1, from coordinate 18,665 downwards.
GCATCGCACCACGCTGCATCCGTAAGGTGCCTCCGGGCCGCGCGACCAATCGATGCATGCGTCGATACCGAAACGAAGCCCGTTTGAACGCCGCGCGGGCGTTGCGGTCAGATGCTGCACACGACGCTTGCCAGACACGGGCCGGTCCGCCCTTAGGTCTGTTCCCCGCGAATGCCGCCGACATTGCGTTGTTGTCCTCGTGTCCCCAATTTGGAAGTTCGTTGAGCAAACTTGCGATGGCTGCGGCGGTGCCCCAAAACGGCGAGACGGTGCACGGCGAGGAGCTCGCCGCAGCGAATGTCGAGAAGCTTCGCAAGGCGAGCGACGAAGCGGCGCGCCCGTTCTCGATGTTTTTGGGCAGCGAACTTCCGATTCGGGACACTAGCCTTTAAGGAGCCACCAATGGATCAACCCACCACCCCCCGTGAAACCGCCGTCCTCGGTGGCGGCTGTTTCTGGTGTCTCGAGGCTGTATTCGACGATCTCGGCGGCGTGGAGTCGGTCGAATCAGGGTATGCCGGCGGCGCGGGCGCGCAACCGAGTTACGAGGACGTGTGCGGCGGGCGCACCGGTCACGCCGAAGTCGTGCGGGTTACGTTCGATCCTGCGGTACTCTCGTTCCGCGATCTGCTGACGGTGTTTTTCAGCATCCACGACCCAACGACGCGCGATCGTCAAGGCAATGACGTCGGCACGCAGTATCGCTCGGTGATCTTTTGCCAGAACCCGGGGCAAAGGGCCACTGCGGAGGCCGTGATGAAGGAGATGGAGGCGGCGCGGCTATGGCGCGATCCGATCGTGACCGAGATCGCGGACGCTGCGATCTTCTATCCCGCCGAGTCTCATCACCAAGAGTATTTCGCCCGCAACCCGCGCCAGCCGTATTGCCAGATGGTCGTCGCCCCGAAAGTGGCGAAGTTTCGCAAGAGCTTCCTGGCCCGGCTGAAGGGCGCAACGCTGGCCTGACGCTTCAGCGCCGGGAAAGGAATCCGCCGGTCGCGAGGGCGAGGCCTACGGCCCAGAACACGGGGGCGAGACCGAGCGAGGCGCCCAGCGCTCCTGCAACCAGCGGCACCGCGACCGCCACGGTCTGCATCAGCGACATGCGCACGCCGAGAGCCTCGCCGACGCGATCGGGAGGCGCATGGCTGTGCAGCAGCGACATGACCATCGGCTGGCCGCTGCCGAGCCCGAGCCCGAGTACGAACGACAACGCCGCGAGCGTCAATGTGGCATGGGCAAACGGAAAAGCGAGATAGACGACTGCGGCGAGGAACAGTGCGAGGGTCAGCACCTGGTGCTCATTGCGCCAGCGCATCAGCACCGGCATCGCCACGCGCACCACGAACGTTGCCGCCGCGAAGGTCGCGAGGATCGCCCCGATCGCCGATGCCGATAAGGCGAGCTTGGCGCCGTAGATGGGGATGAAGATGGTATGCAGGTCCCATGCCATCGTGAAGAGCGCGTTGATCGCGAATACCCGCCTCAACGCCGGCCGGCGCAAGAGCTCCATCGCACCACCACCGTCGATGACCGGCACCGGATCGCCAGCCGGAAATGCCAGCGGTGCCCGGGCGAGCACCACGCTCGCCACCACTGCCATCGCAGCGAGGATTACGAACGCGATCCTGAAGCCCGCCCAGTCGATCGCAAGGCCCGCGACCAGCGGTCCCGCAAATCCCGAGATCGAGTTGCCCATCGCGTACAGACTGAAGTTGCGCGCCCGACTGGTCGGCGGGCCGAGGCTCCCGGTCGCCTTCTGGGCCGATACCTGGAACACCATGAATGAGAGTCCGACCAGCGCCGCGCTCGCAAATAGCGCCGGCAGGCCAGGGACCAGCGCGGGCATCAGCGCACCCAGCACGAGGCCGGCCGAGCCCAAGCGCATGGGACGCAGCACACTGGTACGATCGGATAGACGGCCGGCCGCCACGGCGAAGATCATGGGCAAGAGCGCGAACAGCGCCATCAACACCCCGACCGTGAAGGCCGACGCCCCACGCGATAGCGCGTCGAGTGCCACCGCGACGCGGCTGCCCGCGAACGCGATGTGGTTGGCAATGCCCAGGCCGATCAGCGCGCCGAGCACGCGCGCATCGCGACCGTTCGGCCAACTCACGGCGCGAGCCGATCGATGACCCAATGCCGCGGTTTTGGGTCGCGACGGTAACGGATACGGTCGTGGAGCCGCGAGCGGCGTCCCTGCCAGAACTCGAAGCTGTCCGGCACGAGGCGATAGCCGCCCCAATGAGGCGGCCGGGGTATGGCCTCGTCGCCTTCGGGGAAGCGTCCCGCCAGCGCTTCGAATCGCGCTTCGAGATCGGCGCGTCCGGCCACTACGTCGCTCTGCGGCGAGGCGAGCGCGGACAGCCGCGACGGCCGGGGACGGCTCGCAAAGTACGCGTCGGATTGCGCGGCGGCGATCGTCCCCACGGTGCCTTCGATGCGCACCTGGCGCTGCAGCTCCACCCAGTGGAACAGCAGCGCCGCCCGCGGGTTCGCCGCAAGCTCCGCGCCTTTCCGGCTGTGGTAGTTGGTGAAGAAGATCAGGCCGTCGTGATCAACGCCCTTCAGGAGCACGATCCGGATCGACGGCCGGCCGGAAGCGTCTACGGTAGCCAGCGACATCGCGGTCGGCTCGGGAAGCGCTGCCTTGAGGGCTTCACCGAGCCAGCGCTCGAACTGCGAAATCGGGTCGGATGCGACGTCGCGCTCGTCGAGCGCCTCGCGCAGGTAGTCGGTGCGCAGATCGGCAATGTTCACGGGAAGCACGGCAGGCAGACCGAGGGGACGCGCCGATTCTACGCTCAACGGCCACCATCCCACGGTAGCCGGTCGCGTCCCGCAGCGGTGCATGCGTACGTTCCGGTGCGGCATCGCCGCCCACGGCACGAAAGCCACCCGTCGCGTCGACGCGCGTGCGGGGAGCGGCGATGGCCACCATCAGGGGGCAACGCGACCGCCGACGGATCCGGCGAGGGATGGCCCGGGAGTGCCGCAGCGCCGCCAACGCCGATGCAACCCTCCCGCTTTTCCCTCTAAAAAGCCCCTTCGCGCCCCTATCCTTGCACTAGGAATGCGGTATAGTTCCCGGCGATGGAGCAGGGGGTACCCGTGACAGGAGGGTCTGCTTCAGAGGCTCCAGGCGCCGTGTGCCGCACGCGTCCACATCACAGGAAGGAGAACTATGGCTACTGCCAAAAAGGCTGCAAAGAAATCCGCCGGCAAAAAGACCGCTGGCAAGAAGACCGCTGCGAAAAAAACCGCTGCGAAAAAAACCGCTGCGAAAAAATCTCCCGCTAAGAAAACGGCCCCGAAGACCGCCAAGAAAGCTGCGACCAAGCGCAAGCCGAACGCGGCCTTCATGAAGGCGATGACGCCGTCGGCGCAACTCGCTGCAGTGATCGGCAACACGCCGCAGCCGCGCACGGAAGTCACCAAGCGCATTTGGGAATACATCAAGAAGAACAAGCTTCAGGACTCGGTCAACAGGCGCCTCATCAACGCCGACGACAAGCTGAAGCCGGTGTTCGGTGGCAAGAGCAAGGTCTCCATGTTCGAGATGACCAAGCTGGTGTCCAACCACCTGAAGTAATCCGCTCGCCAGATTCGCATCATGACGGCCGCAGCGGGAACGCGCTGCGGCCGTTTTCTTGCGTGACAGCGCCGGGACGCAAACGTCGTGGACCCGGACCTTACGCCACCGCCATGGCCCGCGTGACCGCAGCGTCCTCGCCGAGCCTTGTCATCCAGAGCGTCAGATGGGGCAGTTCCGCGGCCGCCGCATCCACGAGGCTCCGTCGCGCCGCGCAGATCGGGTAGAGCGCAAAGTCGGCGGCGGACAATTCGTCGGCGAGATACTCCCGGCCCTCGAGCCGGGCATCCGCCAGTCGCAGAAAGCGCAGCATGCGCTCCTCGAAGAACGCGACATTGGCGGGCGAGCGCTCAGGAGCAATCCTCGAGAGCAGGAATATTCCCCCGGATGCGCACGCGACATCGGTCATCGCCTGCATGAGCCACTGCATGGCGACGGCGCGCCGGCAGACGTCGACCGGCATGAACCGGCCGGTCTTCTCCGCAAGGTAGAGCAGGATCGCGGCGGATTGGGTCAGCGTGAACGGCTTTCCGTCCGGCCCGTCGGAATCGACGATGGCGGGTATCTGCCCCGCCGGATTGATGCGCCGGAACGCCGGGTCGGTCTGCTCGCCCTTGAAGAGATCGAGCACGTGCGCACGATACGGCAGGCCGCACGCCTCGAGCATGATCGCCACCCGCTGGCCGTTCGAGGTTTGCGCTGTGTAGAGCTCGATCATGGGGTCCTCCGGTAGCAGACTGGCGGTGCTTCGAATCGACGGCTGGCGTGCCGCCGGTGCAACGGTCAGCGCGGTGCGTACGGGGCGTCACCCATGACCCGCGGCGCACCGGATCAGTCGTCCTCATCCTCGATGATGCGGATCACGCGGGTGCGCTTGCCTCCGCCGTACTGCTGCATCTGTACCAGCACCGGGAAGCGTTGCGCAAGCGCCGCACGCGCCGAATCCTCCGAGTCGTAGGTGAGCACGGTGCCATCGTCATTGCGCACGTCGTGCCACAGGCCGCGCTCGTCCTCGACTTCGATCTTGTACCGCATGAGCTGCTCCTGGTTCGTGAGGGTCGTGAGGAATCGAGGCGGCGGGAGGCAGGTTCGCACCGCCTCCCTGCAAGCGGCCGTTCAGCTCGCGCGACCTTGCAGCGCGGCGATGCGCGCCTCGAGCGGCGGGTGCGAGGCGAACAGGGACATGAAACCCTGCGGCGATGGGGCGATGCCAAACGCCTGGATCGCCTGTGGCAAGCCGCCGGACTGGATGCCACCCAATCGCTGCAGCGCATGCACCATCGGTTGTGGCGAACCGAGCAGCCGGGCGCTGCCCGCGTCGGCGCGGTATTCGCGCCAGCGCGAGAACCACGCGACGATCATGCTGGCGAGAATGCCGAACACGATTTGGCAGACGATCACCGTAATGAAAAAGCCCGGGCCGTTGCCGCGCTCGGTGCGGAAGATGGTGCGATCGATGAAGTAGGCCACCACCCGGGCCAGGAAGATCACGAAGGTGTTGACTACGCCCTGGATGAGAGTCAGCGTCACCATGTCGCCGTTGGCGACGTGGGCGATCTCGTGCCCGAGTACCGCTTCCGCCTCCTCCCTGTTCATCGACTGCAGGAGCCCCGTGGACACGGCGACGAGGGCAGAATTCTTGAACGCGCCGGTGGCAAACGCATTGGCATCGCCTTCGTAGATCGCCACCTCCGGCATGCCGATCTCAGCCTTGGCCGCCAGCCGCCGCACTGTCTCGAGCAACCATGCTTCCGCCTCGTTGGACGGCGTCTCGATGACGTGCGCGCCGGTGGTCCACTTGGCCATCGGCTTGGAGATCAGGAGCGAGATGATCGACCCGGTGAAGCCGACCACGAAGGAAAACACGAGCAGCGGCCCCACCTGGATACCCTGCTCGCTGAGCGCACTGTTGAGGCCGAGCAGATTCAGCACCACCGAGAGCACCAGCACGACGGCGATGTTGGTCACGAGGAACAGGACGACGCGTTTCATGGGCAAACCTTCCAGGGCCGTGGGTCGGGCGCAATCTTAGCCGACCCGATTTGGACCGGCAACGCGACATCGAGTTGCGTGGGGCGGCGCCGTGTTGCGGTCAGGCAGGCTTGCCGGAAGAATCGCGCAAGGTGACCGCGCGGTTGAACACCGGTGCGTCCGCGCGGTGATCGCCGAGATCGGCAACGAAGTAGCCGTGGCGCTCGAACTGGAACCGCTCCTCCGGGAGGGCCGCCGCCAGGGCCGGCTCGACGAACGCCGAGATCACGCGCTTCGAGCCGGGATTGAGATCGTTCAGGTAGGTCCGCTCGACGGTCTCGCCGAGCTCGTCGTCCTCGACCCCGGCGAGCAGCGGTGGCCGGCCTTCAGGAGTCGGCGCCGACACCGCGGTGCGATCGACGATTCCGGGCGCGGCCGAGCCGGGAAAGGGCACTGCGAAGAGCCGGTCGTAGAGCCGCACCTGGGCGCGCACGGCCGACGCCGCCGCCAGCCAATGGATGTTGCCCTTGACCTTGCGCGTGTCGGCACCGGCGGTGCCGCTACGGGTGTGCTGATCGTACGTGCAATGCACGACCGTGACTTTCCCGGATGCGTCCTTTTCGAAACCCGTGCAGCGCACGATGTAGGCGTACCGCAGCCGAACCTCGGCGCCCGGGGCGAGGCGGAAATAACCCTTCGGGGGACTCTCCGAAAAGTCGTCCCGCTCGATCCACAACTCGCGGCCGAAGGGCAACCCCCGTCGTCCCAGGTCGGGTTGCTGCGGATGATTGGGCGCGAAGCATTGCTCCGTCGTCCCTTCCGGATAGTTGTCGATCACCAGCCGGACCGGGTCCAGGACGGCGATGCGCCGCGGCGCACGGGCATTGAGGTCCTCGCGCATGCAATCCTCGAGGACGCTCATGTCGATCCAGGAATCCGACTTGGACACCCCGATGCGTTCGGCGAACAGGCGAAAACCCTCCGGCGTGAAGCCCCGGCGCCGGGCGCCTACCAGGGTCGGCATGCGCGGATCGTCCCAGCCGTCCACGTGCTTCTGGGTCACGAGCTCGATGAGTCGTCGCTTGGAGAGCACCACGTAGGTGAGGTTGAGGCGAGCAAACTCGTACTGCTGCGGCAAGGGCCGGGCGACGAGGCCGCCCTCGGCCAGCTTCTCCAGTATCCAGTCGTAGAGTGGGCGATGGTCCTGAAACTCGAGCGTGCATATCGAATGCGTGATGCGCTCGAGCGCGTCCGAGATGCAGTGCGTGTAATCGTAGAGCGGGTAGATGCACCAGGCGTCGCCGGTGCGATGGTGCCGCGCGTGCCGGATGCGGTAGATCGCCGGATCGCGCATGTTCACGTTGGGGCTCGCCATGTCGATCTTGAGCCGCACGACGTGAGCACCGTCCGGGAACTCGCCGGCTCGCATGCGCTTGAAGAGATCGAGATTCTCGTCGACGCCGCGATCGCGGTACGGACTGGCGCGTCCCGGCTCGGTCAAGGTTCCTCGCGAGGCGCGCATCTCGTCCGCCGACTGACTGTCCACATAGGCGAGGCCCTCGCCGATGAACCACTCGGCGAACGCATACAGCCGGTCGTAGTAGTCGGAGGCGTGGTAGCGATGCGGCCCCCAGTCGAAGCCGAGCCAGTGCACGACCTCGGCGATCGAGTCTTCGAACTCGACGTCCTCCTTGACCGGGTTGGTGTCGTCGAAGCGGAGATGGCACTGCCCGGCGTTTTCGGCGGCGAGGCCGAAGTTGAGGCAGATCGACTTGGCGTGCCCGTAGTGTAGATAGCCGTTGGGCTCGGGCGGGAACCGGGTGAACACGCGCCCGGCGTATTTGCCCGTGCGCCGGTCCTCGGCGATGATGGCGCGCAGAAAATTCGAAACCGGGACCGCTGGCCGTGCCGTGCCACCGCGGGCCGACGCCGGATCGGCGCGACGCGTTACGTCAGTGTCCTGTTGTGGCGGCGCAGCATGCATGTCATTTGTTCATGAACAACGAAGCACGATCCAGCATTCTAACCGGCGCCCATTGCCGCGTCATAGCCCGCTTCCCCAGTGCCGCGCCGCCGTACCGTCGCAAACCGCGCCCAGCAAGGCGCGCAGGCGCGTAAGATTTTCAAGCGCGCGGTTCTTGTCCACAAAAGCTGTGGGCCAAAGTGTGGATAACCTGTCAATGGAACCGCTAAGTGCCGCGTGCAGCTGGAATTTTGTTGTTACGCCCAAATTAATGTCGCGTGAAAAGCCATGCCTATCAAAGACTTGTTACTCCACCGTGGCACCCCGCCGCGACTCACCCAGGCGTATAGGGCCGTGGTATCCAAGCGGCTGGCGGCCACGCCGATGATTCTGCTTGTCCAAGACGCACTCGCGCGGGCACATCTTTTGTCCACCGAGCTGCCTAACTCTGCATGACGCCCGGCGATCCCGCGGTCGATCTTCTTGCGCCCGAGCGCGGCGCGGGCTCGATCCCGACGGTGATGCCGGTGTCCACCCTCGTCAGCTCGGCGCGGTTGCTGCTCGAGCGCCACCTGGGGCTCGCCTGGATCAGCGGCGAAATCTCCAGCTTCAGCCGCGCGGCATCCGGGCACTGCTACTTCAATCTCAAGGATGCGAAGGCGCAGGTGCGCTGCGTGTTCTTCCGCAACAAGGCGCAATTCATCCGCTTTGCGCTGAGGGACGGCGTGCAGGTCGAGCTTCGGGCGACGCCGACGATCTACGAGGCCCGGGGCGAGTTCCAGCTCAACGTGGAGACGATGCGCCAAGCCGGGGTCGGCCAGCTCTACGAGCGCTTCGCCGAACTCAAGGCTCGATTGGAGGCCGCCGGCTGGTTCCGTTCCGAGCGCAAGCGTCCACTGCCGGGCCACCCGGCACGCGTCGGCATCGTGACGTCCCTCGCCGCAGCCGCGCTGCGCGATGTGCTCACGACCTTGCGCCGGCGGTTGCCCTCCTTGGCCGTGATCATCTATCCGGCGGCGGTGCAGGGCGCGAGTGCTGCGGGCGAACTCGCGGCCGCGATCGCGACTGCGAATAGCCGTGCCGAAGTCGACGTGCTGATCGTCTGCCGCGGTGGGGGCTCGATCGAGGACCTGTGGCCGTTCAACGAGGAAGGCGTGGCGCGAGCCATCTTCCTGTCGAGCCTGCCGGTCGTGTCGGGCGTGGGCCACGAAACCGATTTCACCATCGCCGACTTCGTGGCCGACGCTCGGGCCCCGACCCCGACCGCCGCCGCGACCCTGGTGGCGCCCGACGGCGTGGCACTGGGCCGCGCCCTCGCCGTGCATGCCCGGCGCTGGTCAGGTGGGGTCGTCCGGGGACTCGAAACGCGCATGCAGCGCCTGGATGCGGCCGCACGGCGCCTGGTGCACCCGGCCGCCCGACTCGCCCAGCAGGAACGCGCGCTGGCCGACCTGGCACACCGCCTGGCACGCTGCCATGCGCACCGGGCGCGGACCTGGAATGAACGTCTCGGGCGCGTCCACCAGGCGTTCGCACGGCGCCTGGCGCGACCCTTGCCGCAGTGCGTGGCGGTCGAGCAGGCGCGCGATCAGTTCCTGCGCAGCAGCCGCGCACGGCTCGATAGCCTCGGGCGCCGTTTCGAGGTCCTGGAGCAGAGCCTGCAGCATTTGGGCCCTGCCGCGGTGCTTGCCCGGGGCTATGCCATCGTGGCCCGGGCCGATGGCCGCATCGTTACCGAGATGACGGAGGTTGCGGTGGGCGACGACGTGAAGCTCACGCTCGCGCGTGGCAGTGCAAGCGCGCGCATCACCGGGAAATAGCGGCTCGTCGATGCGTCGCAGCGGTCTACGCCTTCGCCTCTAGCTCTAGGCTAGGGCCCGGTCGGGTCACCGGATTGATCGTCCGGATTGATCGTCCGGATTGATCGTCCGGATTCATCGTCCGGATTCATCGTCCGGATTCATCGTCCGGATTGATCGTCCGGATTGATCTCCGGATTGATCTCCGGATTGATCGTCTGAGTGTCCGGATTGATAGTCCGGAGCTACGGCTCGGGCTTGTCAGCTCGGGCTTCGCCGGCTTCAGGCTTCGTCCGGCTCGGGATCGTCGATCGTGCGCGGTTCGCAGGTGGCCGGGCCGGCCCGACGCGGGGCCGCGGCCGGAATGCGCGGGGTCGTGGTCACGACGTCGCCATTCTGCGCGCGGTGCCGGAGCGCGTGATCCATCAGCACCAGGGCAAGCATCGCTTCCGCGATCGGCGCCGCGCGGAGGCCCACGCACGGATCGTGTCGTCCGTGGGTGTTCACGATCACCGCGCGTCCCGCCTTGTCGATCGAGCGACGGTCGAGTCGAACCGACGACGTGGGCTTGACCGCGATCGACACGACGATGTCCTGACCGGTGGAGATGCCGGCGAGGATGCCGCCCGCCTCGTTCTGCAGGAACCCGTCCGGGGTCATCTCGTCGGTGTGCTCGGTTCCGGTCTGGGTGATGGCGGCGAAGCCGGCACCGATTTCGACACCCTTGACAGCGTTGATGCTCATCATCGCGTGGGCGAGATCGGCATCGAGCCGTCCGTACACGGGCTCGCCCCAGCCGACCGGCACGCCTGACGCCACCGCATTGACCCGAGCGCCGCACGAGTCGCCCGATTTGCGCAGCCGGTCCATGTACTGCTCGAGCTCGGCGATGATCGAGGCATTGGCGGCAAAGAAAGCATTGCCGTCGACGTGCTCCCAGCCCTCGAATGGAATCACCATCGGCCCGAGTTGGGCGAGATGACCGCGGATGGCCACCGCGTGCCGCTCCGCCAGCCATTTGCGCGCGATCGCACCGGCCGCCACGCGGACCGCGGTCTCGCGCGCCGACGCCCGGCCTCCGCCCCGGTAGTCGCGGATGCCGTACTTCTGCCAGTAGGCGTAATCGCCGTGTCCCGGACGGAAGGTCTCGGCGATGTTGGCGTAGTCGCGGCTCTTCGCATCCTGGTTGCGGATCAGCAGCGCAATGGGCGTGCCGGTGGTGTGTCCCTCGAACACGCCCGAGAGAATTTCCACCGCGTCCGGCTCGCGTCGCTGGGTGACATGGCGCGAGGTGCCGGGCTTGCGGCGATCGAGGTCGTGCTGGATGTCCTCGACCGAAAGCGCGAGGCCGGGGGGGCAGCCGTCGACCACGCAGCCGATCGCAGGACCATGCGACTCGCCGAAGGAGGTGACGCGAAAGAGCGTCCCGAGTGTATTGCCCGACATGATGGTGAAGGTCGCGAAACGCGCGCGCCGGAGGGGTGGAAACGCGCGCCGAGTTTAGCATGCACGATCACGGTGTTTGCCTACCGTTCCGGGCATGTGATGCAACCTCCAGGACACGCGGCACGCAGGCATTGTGGGCCGCGGCGACCGCCCTCATGCAGGCCGCGAATCGCGCGCCTGACGCCCGCCGCGAATCGCGCCGCACGCCCGCGGCGAATCGCGCCTCACGGCCGCCGCGAATCACGCCTCACGGCCGCCGCGAATCACGCCCGATTTAACACCCGACCGCTGGTTGGGACGGGTCGGCAGGCGATGGCGCGACGCTTGCTGCGCGCGCGGGCGGCAACGGCGAGACGTAGCCGATCAGCAGCAGCATTCCGCCCGCGCCGAGGAAGGCAATCACCCGCGGCAGACCCTCGAGCGCGGCGAGGTCGACCAGGAAGAGCTTCACCACCGCCAAGGCCAGCATGGCTGCGCCGACCATCCACAACGGACGCAGTGCGTGCGTCCCTGCCGCGATCATCAGACCGACGCCGGTAAGGGTCCACGCAAGGGTCAGGCTCGCCTGCAAGGGCCGCGACGCCAGCAGCGCCGGCAGGTCCCAGGCGATATCGCCCCAATGATGGCCGGCGCGCAGGATCCCGCCGTTGATCGACAGGAAGATACCGAGGCCAAGCATCCCGAAGCGTTGCCGCTCGGCCAGGCTCGCCACCATGCCGCTCCAGCGGAACAGCACCAACAAGGCGGAGGCAACGAGCACGTCCAGGGGATTGGCGAGAGGCGCGTACGGCAGCGGATACGGGTCCCCCGGAGACAGCACGTTCACCCCGATCACCCACAGCACGACAAATACAGCGATGGGCATCGCTCCCCGCACAGCGTATGCATCCGCGTACCGCGCGAATGGCCATGTCGACAGGGCTCGACAGCGCGGCACGAGTGCGAGGTAACCGATGGCCGGCAACGCCGCCGCGCAGGCGAGCCACACCGTGTGGTCCGCGGTGACGCGTCCGGTCCATTCACTGGCTTCCCAGGCAAGCTGTGCCGTCAGCGCGACCGCCACGATGGCGTGGGCGTTGCCAAGCCACGCCGGCGCCGCACCCGCCGTGTCGGACGAGCGCGGCTCCAGGGCGCGCAGCGACGCGAGGAGCATCACCCAAGCGAGCGGCCACAGCAGCCATCCTTCCTGCAGCAACATGGTGTGGACTCGATGGAGATCGTGCGCGCCCACGAGCAGCATCGCCGCGGGAAGCGCCACGGCAATCGCCAGCGCACGTGGCCACGCCAGGACTCGCCGGACGACCAGTGCCGCGAGCACAGTAACGACGACGAAGGCGAGCAGCGCATGCGCTTCCCAGGCGCGGGGGAGGTGGCGAGTCAACTCGGCCGCGCCGGCACCCAGCCACCACATCGCGCTCCATCCGTACGCGAGGGGCAGCGCCGCACGCTCGGCCTCACGCAGCAGGTGTAGCGCGCGATCCGCCAGCCAGGTGGTTGCAAAGCCGGCCAGCGCGAGCATGCTGGCACCCATGAAGAATGGATTCAGGAGCAGTCGGTTGCCTGCGTCGCCGTCGGCGTGCAACAAGAAAAGCCCACCGGCGGCGAGCTGCAGGAGGATCGCAAAGACCCGCACCCAGGCGGCGCGTTGCGTGACGCCGAGCCAGAACACTAGCGCGCCTTCCACGGCCCAAAGCGCCGCAGTGACGGGTGCGTCGAAAGCGTAGGGCACGGCGAGGCTCGCGAAGACCACGGCGAGGCCCGTGAACAATCGCCCGAGTGACGTCAGATCTGGCGCGTCAGCGCGTCGCAGTGCGATCGAAAGCGTCGCGTAACCGATGCCGAACCCGAGCGCGCTCACCGCCGCGCCATAACGCATGTCGGTGACGAGCCCCAACTGGAGCGCAAACGCGACCACCGGTACGCCGAACACTAGCATTCCATCGAGCGGCTTCCCCATGGGCGTAGCGGGTCGTCGCGCATGCAGTACCGCGACGGCCACGTAAATCGCGAGATGTAAGAGCAGGAACGGCTCGGCGATCGCAAAGTGCACGGGCCGATAGAATCGGTAACCCCACCAAAACGCGAGCAGGAACGTGAACACGAACCCGAGTACGCTGACCGAGCGCCACGTACGCCGCGTCGCAATCGCCAGCACCGCGCCGTTGATCACCGTGAAATAGCCAAAGAGCGTGAGGGGGGTGCGGTCGGCTCCGGTGAGCATTGGGGCGAGGAAGGCACCGGCCACGGCCAAAGCGGCGAGCACCTCCGCGTTCGCCCGCAGCGCCAGCCAGACCGTGAGCGCCGCCGCGAGGGCAAGCAGCACCAGTACCACCGCGGCCGGCAGCACCGCAAAGGGACGGTAGGCGGCGAACGCCGTGAGGTAGAGGATGCCCATTCCGGCGCCCTGCAGCGACCGCCCGTAGGCGGGTCGTGACCGCGCTACGCGCTCGCCGAGCCCCACGAATGCGACCCCCACGACCGCGATGCCCGCCAGGCGCATGGCGATGGGAATCGTGAAATGCTCGGCGAAATAACGCAGCAGGAAAGCTACGCCGAAAAAGAACACCACCACCCCGATGCGGGTCATGGCGTTGCCGCCGGTGAACCATGCCCAGATGGGATTCGCCGGGCTGGCCGATGCGGGCACCGATGAGGGCGCCGTCGATGCAAGGTTGAGGGTTGCCGCCGATGAGCGCGCCATCGATGCAATGCCCAGGGCTGACACGGATGGGGGCAGCGTCGATGCGTTCCGCGGGGCTTGCCCGGACGAGCGCGCCGTCGAATCGACGCCCGGGGCGACTGCATCGTCCGCGGCCGGCCGGTGTGCCGGCACCCAAGTCGGCGCTGCCGCATCGACCGGAACTGGCGTCTCGCCTTCGGCTGACCCGGCCAGTGAAACCGGCAAGGTCGACGTTGGCAGGCTACCCTCGCCGGCGGCGATGCCGGCCACGGGATCGGTGCCGCGATCCGCCGCAGCTCCCCACCCCATCCTGGCCTCGAGCAGGGCCACCCGCGTCTCGAGCGCGGCGAGCCGGTCGGCCTCCTCCGCACTGCGCTTTGGCGCAGCGACGGCCGGCGCGGTTTTCGGCTTGCGGAAAGCAGCGCGGGCACGCTGTCCGGTCAGCAGGGCGCCCGCGAAGAATCCGCCCAGGCCTCCGAGAATCGCACCCCATTCCGACCAGAGCCAGTGGCCGGCGAGCGCACCTACCACGAGTCCGACCAGTGCTGCCATGAAGCTCCTCGAGCGTTGAATGCACCGCGGAACGCCGGCCAATCCGGGTGAATCAAGCCGCGTCGTGCGGGTGTGCGCCGTCCGGCCTGACCAACTTCCCAGCGCGCGCTGTTACGTCGAGTCTCCCCCGCTGACTGGGTGGGGGGAGGCAATGCGACGCGGACCATCATGCCCGAGGCCGTGCGCACTGCACAGCTAAGGTGAGGACGCATGCCTTTGCCATGCGAGGGCGTTGCCTTCACGCAACCCGACGCACGACAGCCCTCGCTCAAACATCGCGTCTGGAGGCATCAGCCGGGTTCGGCCACGGCCATGGAACGCTCCTCGGGAGCCGTTGCGGCGCCAGTGGGGACGAAAGCGATGGGGGACGGCTATGGGGACGGCTATGGGGGACGGCTATGGGGGACGACGCGATGCGGGACGAACGCGATGGGCATGGCGCGATGGGGGACGAAGCGGCGGGCGCGGCTTTCGTCGAACGGTACAATCGCGCTTCCCGCTACACCAGTGAATCCGATGCGCCAGTACCTCGAATTCATGCGCTACGTGCGCGACCACGGCCATCCCAAGGAGGACCGGACGGGGACCGGAACGCTGTCGGTGTTCGGCTACCAGATGCGCTTCCCGCTGGCCGAAGGCTTTCCCCTGCTCACTACCAAGAAGGTGCACACCCGCTCGGTGATCCACGAGCTGTTGTGGTTCCTGCGCGGGGATACCAATGTCCGCTATCTGCAGGACAACGGCGTGAGTATCTGGGACGAATGGGCGGATGCGGACGGTGAACTCGGGCCGGTGTACGGCGCGCAATGGCGACGGTGGACCACGTCCGATGGTGCGGTGATCGACCAGATGGCGAACGTGGTCGCGGAAATCGGCCGCAACCCGGATTCGCGCCGGCTGATCGTGTCGGCGTGGAACGTCGGCGAGATCCCCCGCATGAAGTTGCCGCCGTGCCACGCGTTCTTCCAGTTCTATGTCGCCGGCGGTCGGCTGTCCTGCCAGCTGTATCAGCGCAGCGCCGATATCTTTCTCGGCGTGCCGTTTAACATCGCCTCGTACGCCCTGCTCACCCACCTCGTCGCCCAGCAGACCAATCTCGAGCCGGGCGAATTCGTCTGGACGGGCGGCGACTGCCACCTGTACCGCAACCACATGGAGCAGGTCGAAATCCAGCTCGCGCGCCCGGCCTACCCACTGCCCAAGCTCGTGCTGGCAAGGCGACCGGCTTCGCTATTCGACTACCGCTTCGATGACATCGTGATCGAGGACTACCAGTCGCATCCGGTGATAAAGGCACCGATCGCGGTCTGAGCGGGGCGCGGCCCCCCGCGGTCGATACAGCGCGGCGCGGTCAGAGGTGTGACGGCGGTCAGAGGTGTGACGGCGGGTTCGAGGCGTGACGGCGGGTTCGAGGCGTGACGGCCGGGGTTCGAGGCGTCACGGACGGGCTCTGAGGCGTCGGGGCAGAACCGAGCGCGGGAATTTAGATGCGCGGGGCTTACGGCGGGAGGAGCGCCATGTTAATCGGAAGCACCCGGGCCGGACAGCCGAAGGATCGGCGGAACTTTGCATTGCGCGGCAACAGGGCCGCCGGGCGCGCCGCGAATCGACGAGCGGACGCGCGTCCGCTCGGGTAACTCAGAGGACGCTGCGCGCTGCGGTAACCCGGTCCACCAGGTCTTCGAGCGCTTCGCGTTGCGAAGGCGACAGCGCCGCGTCGTCGCGTGCCGCCGCAGCCGCGGTGGTGGACGCGGTTTCGTCGGAGGGCCAGTGCTGCGAAAATTCGGCAGAAAACATGATTCCGATCCTGTTAGCGCTGGGGCGCGGCACCGCAGCAAATCGGTAACAGCAATACCCGTGCCACATGCCAAAGTAGGCTGTAAAGCCTCCCGTTCGCAGCGGCCGTTTCACTCGGGCAGGAATCAAATTGATGACCTTGCCGCGCGCTTAAATGAAACGCGCGCCCAAGCCGATTCTGTCTCATTCTGCCGACAGTTTGTGTGGCGTTTGTGTTAACACGTTGATATCGCGCCGCAATAATTGTCGCTCAACGACGACAATGCCGGACTTTGCGCCGCGTTTCCGCGCGTCAACCTCCCTTGGCTTCCTTGAACATCGCCGGTTCCAGGTGATGCCTCTGTAGCAGCTTGTAGAACTCGGTCCGGTTGCGCTTCGCCAGCACCGCGGCCTGGGTGACGTTCCCACCCGTGATCTTCAGCAGGCGCACCAGGTAGTCCCGCTCGAACTGCTTTCTCGCCTCCTCGAAGGGCACGAGCGCACTGGCGTCCTCCTGCAGTGCGCTTTGGACGAGCGTAGCGGGAATGACACTAGTGGTCGCCAGTGCGACGCACTGCTCGAGCAGGTTGAGTAGCTGCCGCACGTTGCCCGGCCAGGGCGCAGCCACCAGCAATCCCATGGCGTCGGGCGCGAGCGACGGCACCGGCCGCCGGTAACGCTCGCCGAGCTTGCGCAAAAAGTGGGTCGCAAGCAGTGGAATATCTTCCCGTCGCTCCGCGAGCGAGGGCAGCTTAAGTGACACCACGTTGAGGCGGTAATAGAGGTCTTCGCGAAACTGACCCGAGGCCTTAGCAGCGTCGAGGTCGCGGTGCGTCGCCGACACCACCCGTACGTCGATGGGTAACGACTGGGTCGCACCCACCGGGCGGACCTCGCCTTCCTGGAGCACCCGCAGGAGCTTCACCTGCAACGCCAGAGGCATGTCGCCGATCTCGTCCAGGAAGATCGTGCCGCGGTCGGCTGCCTGGAACAACCCCTTGTGCGCCTGCACCGCGCCGCTGAAGGCACCGCGGGCGTGCCCGAACAGCTCGGATTCCAGCAGCGGCTCGGGGATCGCGCCGCAGTTGACTGCCACGAAGGCGTGTTCGTGGCGCGGGCTGGCGCGATGAATCGCCCGGGCGAGGAGCTCCTTGCCCGTACCCGACTCGCCATAGATGAGTACCGCGGCATCGGCGTCGGCGACCAGCCGTGCCTGGCGCAGCACGTCCTCCATCCGAGGACTGCGGGTGATGATCCCCGCCCGCCATTGCGCGGTCGCTTCCTGGTCGGCATTCGCCTCGCCCCCGGACAATGCGACCGCGGCAGCGACCTTTTGCAGGAGCTCCTGGCTGTCGAACGGCTTGGTGAGAAAACCGAACACGCCGCGCTGGGTCGCCGCCACGGCGTCGGGAATCGTGCCATGGGCGGTGAGAATGATGACCGGCAGCGCCGGGTGCTGGCGGTGGATTGCCGCGAAGAGCTGCAGGCCATCGATCCCGGGCATCCGCAGATCGGTGATCACCGTGGCGGGCCGCGCCACGGCGAGGGCCGCGAGTGCGGTCTCGCCGCTGTCGGCAGTGCGCACCCGGTAGCCCGCCGACGTCAGCCGTAGGCTGATGAGCTTCAGGAGATCCGGGTCGTCGTCGACCAGGAGGATGTCACCGTTCTGCATGGATATCCTTGTGTGCGGGCGGTGGGCGGACGCGAAGGCAGGACGCCACGGTTAGCGGCGTCGTCAGCGACCGCCGCTGCCGCTGCCGCTTCCGGAGCCACCGCCCGCACCGCCACCGCCACCACTGCGCACCCGATCGCGCAGCAGGTTGCGTTCGAGGACCCGCAGCGCCTCGAGCTTCTGAATCGCGACGTCGGCTTTCTGCTGCTCCTCGCGCACGGCGCGGATGCGCTCAGCCACCTGCGCCTGAAGCACGCCGGCAAGGTGCTTGATGGCCAATGAACCGGGGCTGGGGTTGGGGTTGATCTTGGCCACGTTCTCGAGCAGTTGCAACGCGCGCTGGTCATCCTGGGGCGCCCGTGTCAGGGTGTAGAGCATGGCAAGCCGCACTCGATTCGCGTCGTTGCGCTGCCTTGCCAAGCCCTGCGACATCGCGTTGAGTTCCTTACGCAGCTCTTCAGCTGCTAACGCCGCGTAACGCGCGAGATCGACCACCAAAGCAGCGACGATCTGATCGTCGGTGGGCTCCGGCGGGGGTGCAGGTGCAGGTGCAGGTGCTGGTGCTGGCGTCGGGGGTGGCGCGGCAGGCGCCGGCGATTGCGGAGCCGGGTTCAAGTTGGTCACAGCGGGGACCGGGGCCGGAAGAGGTGTCAAGGATGGTGTCGGCACGGGTGCCGGAACCGGCGCGGGCGTCGGTTCCGGCGATGGGGATCGTCCCGGCACCGGGGTCGGCGTCACGGGAGCCGGCACCACGCTCAATGGCGGAGCGCTACCGGCCGGCGCGGCCTCTATCGGTGGCTCGACGGGCTCGATCGGCGGATACTCCACGACCTGCGGCGCCTTGAGCTCGTCGGGCAGTGACAGCTCGAGCATCGCGTCGTCCTCCGGCAGGATGACCTCCGCCGGCGGCAGCGTGCCGCACGCGGACAGCAGCATGCCCACCAGGACAAGAACGAGGCCACGCCTGGTCGTCACAGGTGGGGGACCGCGCGCTGCGGCAGGGTCGACGCCGGTTCGGAGGGAAGCGTTGCCGGCGTGCCCGCCATCTCCCGCGGCAGGCGCAGCGTAAACACGGCGCCGCGCCGTCCGTCGCTCCGTTCGCGTACCTCGATCGTGCCTTGATGCGCCAGTGCGTATTCGCGGGCGATGGCAAGCCCCAGACCAGAGCCCTTGACGCGGCCTGCGGCGGGTGGCCGGCCCTGGTAGAACGA
>JBDSND010000165.1:0-3180 GCA_039915505.1 Casimicrobiaceae bacterium | reverse complement strand
CGACGGCGACGAGTGAGCATCGCTCGACGGCGGTGAATGGCGTCGACAAGCCGATCTCTCCCAGGATGCCCGCGCAGACGCCGGTGTCGTCGAAGCCCGTTTCGACGGCTTGGACCATCGCCGCGGTAACCTCATCGACAGTCCGGTTGCGTTGCCTGGCGTCCAGGTAGGCCTCGACATAGGGCCCGCTCCCGGCAACGATGTGCAAGCCGGTGCGCCGGGCGACTTCCGCAAGCCCGCCGGGATCCGGGGCGATGCCCTCGCAGGTCAGTTCGACGATGGTGGAACCGCCCGCGGCGGCAAATCGCGCCAACTCGCTCACGGCCAACTCGCGATCGTCCAACACGTGGTGACCCGGATGGCGACACCAGTGATGCCGGATCTCGAACAGGTTGTCGAGGCGAATCTCGACCGCGGGCAGTTGTTGGGCAGCCAGTTCCGGAGGGGTGAGGTCGCACAGCACGTGCTCGTGCATCAGGGTGGGTCCGACGGCCTCCGCAGGTACAGGCCCCAGTACCGTTTGCACCATCCCGCGCGTAACGTTCACGAAGGCGCAGCCAGCCCAAATAATCGCGCCGGGTTGTCACCCACGGCGCGCCGCAACATGGCCTCGGAAACGCCGGAGAGCTTCAAGGCCCAGAGAAACTCCCGCAGGCCCTCGACGGGAGGTGGCAGCACCGCCACGCCGCAGTCTCCGGAGACCACCACCTGCTCGGGCGAAGCTGCTGCGATCAGTTCGCAAATACGGGGAAGGGTCACCGGTTCAACCTGGTGCTTTTCGGTATCGACGTGCGTGAGCCCGACCTGGGTCGCATGGGTCACGAAGAAGAAGGAGAATTCCGCGTAGGCCCCGAGCGCGGTCAGTGCACGCACTTGATCTGGCTCGAAATAGCTCGCGGGGCACAGCATCCGCTGCACGCCACGCGCCTTGGCGAGCTCGACGAGGCGGATTGTCTCCGGCGCGGTGAGATGGCCGGTGTTGAGCACGATATCGTGGGTCGCGACGAGATCGAGGATCTCCGCCAGCACGTCCGGAAGGGGGCCGTGGTCGGGGATCGTGAGGCAGCTCTCGATATAGGCTGCGTCGCGTCGTTCCGCCATTGCGACGGCGCGGGTGTGGTGAGTCGGCAAGGACACGAAGCGGGCGCCATCGGCTGGATGCCGCGCCTCGCCGTCCGGGTAGCCGAGGCCGATAGCCGCACGGACCACGTCGACCGAGAGTCCACCGACCTGCGGCTCGAGAATGACGCCGCCAAACACCTCGACACCGAGATGGCCGAGCCGGCGCCGCGCGAGTGCGGCGTAACCGACGCTCGAGCAGAAGTTATCCATGAGGCCGATCGCGCGCATGCCCGCGGCGGCGGCCTGCTCGACCGCCTCGAACACATCCACGCTGCGGCCGTTGAGGTGCGGGCAGGCATGGACGTGACCATCGACGGCGCCGACCAGCAGATGAGCACCGGGCCGCGGCAGAACCCGGTCGGGCTCGCGTGCGCGGCTTCCGTTGGTGTGGGCAAACCCCATCTCAGCGCCGTTCATGCTGTGGCTCCTAGTGTCGAAGAATTTTGCTGACGAATTCCTGGGTTCGCGCTTCCCGGGGCGAATCGAAGATCTGTGCAGGCGACCCGGATTCCACAACGCGGCCTTGGGCCATGAAGATCACCTTCGACGATACCTCGCGCACGAACGCCATCTCGTGGGAGACGAAGAACACGGTCATGCCGTCCGCCGCGAGCAGCCGCACCACGTCGAGTACCTCGTTGACCAGTTCCGGATCGAGCGCCGAAGTCACCTCGTCGAGCAGCACGATCTCCGGCTTGAGGGCAAGCGCACGCGCGATGGCGACACGCTGCTGCTGGCCTCCTGACAGCTGGTCGGGATAGGCATCGAGCTTGTTGCCCAGGCCGACGCGCTCGAGCAGCTTGGTGGCGTACGCTTCGGCCTGCTCGCGGGACTCGCCTTTGACCTTGACCGGGGCGATCGTGACATTGGCAAGGACACTCATGTTCTGGAACAGATTGAATTGCTGGAAGACGATCGCCATGCGCGCACGCGCCTCGCGGAGAGCTACCTTGTCCCGGTAGTCAACCTCGCGCCCGTCCAGCCTGACGGTGCCACCCGCCGGTGGCAGCAACCCGACCAGGACCCGAAGCAGGGTGCTCTTGCCGGAACCCGAGGGACCGATGAGGCTGATGATCTCGCCTTTCTCCACCGTAAAGCTGATGCGATCGAGTACCGCGACGTCACCGTAGCGCGCGCTCAGGTCATTGAGTTCGAGTTGGGGCAAGCTTGATCTCCATCCACCGACCGAACCGCGCCAGCGGCCATGACAGCAGGAAATACAGGATGAGCACGGTACCGAACGTGAGCGCGGCCGGGAAGCCCTTGTTGGCGAGGACCTTGCCTGCGAACGTGAGCTCCACTACGCCGATCTGGCTGGCGAGCGCCGTGTCCTTGATGAACAGCACGAAGAAGCTGAAGGCCGGCGGCAGCATGACCTTCCAGGCCTGGGGAACCACCACGTAGCGCAGCGTCTCGAGATAGCCCAGGTTCATCGCCGCCGCGGCATCCCACTGGTTGCGATGGACCGAGTCGAGCCCGGCTCGCACGATCTCGGTGATGAAGGCAGTGGCGATGAGGCACACACTGACCAGCGCGACCGTGAACATGGAGGTGTCGAGCCGCAACGCCTGGAAGGCGAAAAACACCAGCATCAGCGTGACCAGGAAGGGAATGCGTCGGAACGCCTCGGTGAAGACGATGGTGGAAAAGCGCAGGGGCGCCAATTTCCAGCCCACCGCCCGGCGCAACACCGCGAGGGTGAAGCCCAGGATAAACCCGAGCACGCAGCCGACCAGCGAGAGTAGGAAGGTCGCCAGCAGTGCTTTTAGCAGGAACAGGACGTTGTAGTAGCCGAAGAATCGTGGTGCGTCGTCGATGATCTGCTGCAACATGTCGGTCCTACAGGATCTTCATCTGGGCGCGGAAGAACTTGCGTCCGACACCGGCCAGCAATAGGGTGGCGACGAAGGTGATGGCAATGTAGATGACGGCTGCCACCAGGAAGACCTCGACCGATCGAAAGGTCTCGCTGTTGATGTTGAAGGCGCGGCCGGTGAGCTCCTCGACCCCGAAGATCGCGGCCATGGAGGTGCCCAGGGTCATGAGGATGTACAGGTT
>JBDSND010000152.1:0-5072 GCA_039915505.1 Casimicrobiaceae bacterium | reverse complement strand
TCTGATCGAGGCGGCGAGCGAGGCGCTCCTTCAGCGTCTGTACGCCCGCGGCATCACCGCGGTTCCGCCGCAAGCCTGAATACGTCCCCGCGCACGTCCAGCGCGTCCTGAAGTAAAACGGCCATCGCGAACGATGGCCGTCTTTGCTTGGAGCTTACGGCGCTCGGGGCTACGCGGGCCGCGTCGGTTCGTTGCGGGTCTCCACGATCTGCAGGGGCTCATCGACGGGCTGCGCCCGCGGTGGCCGAACGCGACGCGGCGCACTCGGCACGTTACTTTCGGGCTCGCTGCTGGGCGCCGAATGCCGTGTCTCCACCATCTCGAGATCGGAGCTTGCCGGGAGCGCGATCGACAATGCTGCCGCAGCCGGGGCGGCAGCAGGTTGGGGCCGCGATGGCGGCGACGCACGTTCGGTCCCCGTCGCCTGCGCCGGTTCGCGGCGAGCCTCCGGTTGCGTCGCCTCGATAGGCTCCGCTTCCCGTCCGGAGTTCCATGCCGGCGTCGCGGGCTCGGGCTTGCGCTCGGTCTCGCGGGATTGCACCGGTTCCGACTCCCTCGACCCCGACGGCTCGGGTTGCCGCGCCCGCTCCGTCGGCATAGGCGCGTCGGGGTGGCGGGCCGCGCTCGTGACCGGCTCAGCATCGGCCCCGTTCGAACGCGCTGGCGGTGCCCTGGCAGGATCGAAGTCACCACGTGCCGTGTGCGGCACCGGGCGGGACGGCTCGCTCTGTCCTTCGGACGGAGTTGCAATCGCTTCGCTGGCTGCCGCCGAACGCTTGGGCTCATCCGAGGCCGGCGACTCGCCGTGCGGCGTCCACGCCTCGTGGGGAACGGGTACCGGCCGGGTGTCGGCGATGCCCGACTGCATTGGCGCGATGTCGCGCTGGGTCGGTCCGGGCGGGAGGCTCGTTACCGGCGGGCCGGTGTCGACCGCCGCGGTCAACGCAGCACTCGCCTGTGCCGTCGTTTCGGACTGGGACTGGGAGAGGGACAGGGAATGGGACTGCGCCGCGCGCACGTCTTCGTGCTCGGCGTTCTCGGTCTGTACCTCGCGATCGCCGCGCCGGCGCCGGTCGCGGCGACGACGTGCGTCGCCTTCACCGCGCTGCGCACCGTCGGCAACGACGCCCGGCCCGGTCTGCTCGAGCAGCAAGGGACTCTCGGCGGGGACCTTGGGCTCACGCGGCTCGCGCGCTTCACGGGGCTCCCGGGGTTCGCGCGGCGGCCGTGGCTCGCGCGACTGCTGACCATCGCGCGGCGGCTGGCCATCGCGTGGCCGGGCCTCGCGCTGCTCCTTCGACTCCCTCGGCTCGCGCGCTTCACGTGGCTCACGGGGCTCTCGTCCTTCGCGGGCCTCGCGCTGTTCACGGGTCTCTCTCGGCTCGCGCGGCGGACGGCCGTCGCGGTTTTCCGGGCGACCCTCCCGACGCTGCTGGCCATCACGGGGCAGGGCGCCCGATGCCAGTGCGCCGCCCTTGGGCGTCGCATCGCGTGATTGATCACGACCTTGTCCCGAACGGCTATCGCGTCCATCCTGGCGACGGTTGTCCGGGCGCTGATCGCGCCGACCGCCGCCGGCACCTTCGCGACCTTCACGGCCCTCGCGGCCCTGGCCGCGGCTGGAGCGACCATCGCGGTTGCGGGTGTCCTGGCGCTGCTCGCGCGACTCGCGCGATGCGCCGGTCTTGGTGGCAGCCGGTGTGGGCGCGGGCAAGGCCGGACCCTGGCGCAGCCAGCCGAGCGCCTTCTGCAGCCACCCCCCCACCGGGGTTGCTGCGAAGGCCGGCGTCGGCTCGGCGGCCGCCATCGGCGGCGGCGCGACGGGGATCGGCGCAGGCTGGGAGGGTGTGATGCCCCTCACCACGGCTTCCAGCCGCGGCTCCCGGGCCTCTTCTTTCATCTGTTCGGCAAGGTCCGGCTCTTCAGGACGCTCGACCATGTTGAACGATGCCGGCAGAGGCTCGCCCTGATTGAGGTCTTCGTGGCGCAGGCGTTGAACCTTGTAGTTCGGCGTCTCCAGATGCCGGTTGGGCACCAGCAGGACGTTGACCTTGAAGCGGGTCTCGACCGAGAACACCTCGTTGCGCTTCTCGTTCAGCAGGAAGGTTGCGACGTCGACCGGAACCTGGGCGACGACCTGCGCGGTGTTCTCCTTCATGGCCTCTTCCTGCAGGATGCGCAGGATGTGCAGGGCCGAGGACTCGGTGCCGCGGATATGGCCAATGCCATGGCAGCGCGGGCAGGGAATGTAGGCCGACTCGGCCAGCGCAGGGCGCAGGCGCTGCCGCGACAGTTCCATCAGGCCGAAACGGGAGATCTTGCCGAGTTGGACGCGGGCGCGGTCATAGCGCAGGGCGTCTTTCAAACGGGTCTCGACCTCGCGCTGGTTCTTGGCGCTCTCCATGTCGATGAAGTCGATGACGATCAGCCCGCCCAAGTCGCGCAGCCGCAACTGGCGGGCGATTTCGTCGGCCGCCTCGGCATTGGTGTTGAAGGCGGTAGTCTCGATGTCCGCACCCTTGGTGGCGCGCGCCGAATTAACGTCGACCGAGACCAGCGCCTCGGTGTGGTCGATGACGATTGCGCCGCCGGAAGGCAAGGGCACCTGCCGCGCGTACGCAGTCTCGATCTGGTGCTCGATCTGGAAGCGCGAGAACAGGGGGACGTCGTCCTTGTAGAGCTTGACGCGATTCACGTTGCCGGGCATCACGTGGCTCATGAACTGCTCGGCCTGCTCGTAGATTGGCTCGGTGTCGATCAGGATCTCGCCAATGTCCGGATGGAAATAGTCGCGGATGGCGCGGATGACCAAGCTCGATTCTTGGTAGATCAAGAAGGCGCCGCCTTGCAGCTTGGCGGCATCCTCGACGGCATGCCAGAGCTGAAGCAGGTAGTTCAGGTCCCACTGCAGCTCTTCGGTGGTGCGGCCGATACCGGCGGTGCGGGCGATGACGCTCATCCCCGCAGGGACGTCCAGGGCGGCGATCGCATCGCGCAGCTCGTTGCGGTCTTCGCCTTCGATGCGCCGCGACACACCGCCGCCGCGCGGGTTGTTCGGCATCAGGACGAGATACCGGCCGGCCAGCGAGATGTAGGTGGTGAGGGCCGCGCCCTTGTTGCCGCGCTCGTCCTTGTCGACCTGGACGATGAGTTCCATGCCTTCGCGGAGCTGGTCCTGCATGCGGCTGCGGCTACCTTCGTCGTCGTCGCTACCGCGCCCGCCCTTAAGGAGCTGGCGGGAGATTTCCTTGAACGGCAGGAAACCGTGGCGGTCGGTGCCGTAGTCGACGAAGCACGCCTCGAGACTGGGCTCGATGCGGGTGATGACGGCCTTGTAGATGTTGCTCTTGCGTTGTTCCTTGCTGGCGGATTCGATGTCGAGATCGATGAGCTTCTGGCCATCGACAATGGCCACCCGCAGTTCCTCTGCCTGGGTGGCGTTGAACAGCATGCGCTTCATGATTTTTCCCGGCGCGAGTTCCTTGTGCCCGGGCGAGCGGAAGGGCGAAGCCAGGGACCGCGCGAGTGCGCGCGGTCGGACGCTACTGGGCGGCGGACGCGAAGCGAATCCGGGCCGCGCGAGGCGGGTCGCGAAGCGCACGAGGACAGGACCGGGCGACCAGGCGGTTCACCTGTGCAGGCCTCGCGGCGCGCGCTGCGGTCTCATCTCGGAGCCAAGGGATTCTGGGTTGCGTACAAGCGGGTGCGAACACGGCGGGACGTCCGGCAACGCGGGGCGTGACAGGGTTGCCGCCATGGTCTCGAAAAATCGTCGCTGATTGCGCCGCGCAATGCGCCGCTTCGGGCCAACCACCGGCCGGGTGCGGAGACTGCGCTCTTCATTTAACATCCCTACTTCTCCGGGGCGCAACGCCCGGACGGTGAGTGGATTTAACCGGCGGCCGGATGGACGAGGTTGCCGACCTTGCTCCGCAGCGCGGAGCCTTCGCCCCGGCGGCGGCACGGCGCCGATCTCCGATTGAGGAGCAGGGGCGTCACCGCGTCGATCTTCGGTGACGGGCACCAGAACAATCGTTAACAAGGCGGGCTGCTGTCAACAATTATAAGCAAATGAATGATTTAAGCAAGGATTGCGTGGGCCGGGTCAAGGTCGGGGAGGACGGCGCCGGGCAGCGTCTCGACAACTACCTGCTGAAACTTCTTAAGGGTGTGCCCAAAAGTCACGTCTACCGCATCGTCCGCAGCGGCGAGGTGCGGGTCAATGGCGGGCGCGTCCGGCCGGATGCCCGGCTCGCGGACGGCGACGAGCTGCGTATCCCCCCAATCCGCGTTGCCGCACCTGCGGCCGGCCATGGGGCGGGGCTGACCGGGCCGGTGCCGGGGCCCGAGCTCCAACCCCTGTTCGAGGACGACGCCGTGATCGCCCTGGAAAAACCTGCCGGCATGGCTGTGCACGGCGGCAGCGGAGTGAGCTTCGGGGTGATCGAGCGGCTGAGGCGAGCGCGGCCCGACGCTCCCTTCCTGGAGCTCGTACATCGCCTGGATCGCGAGACCTCCGGCATCCTGCTAGTCGCCAAGAAGCGCAGCGCGCTGACCGGCCTTCATGCGCAGCTGCGCGAGGGGACGATCGACAAGCGCTACCTGGTGTTGGTGCGCGGCCGCTGGCGCGACGCCAAGCGGATCGTCGATCTGCCGCTGGAAAGCCGCTCCGAGGGGACCGGCAAGCGCGTCCACGTCCACCGGGATGGCAGGGCTGCGGTGACGGTATTCAGGCTGCAGCAACGCTGGCCGGGGGCCGAGCCCCCCCTGGCGCTGCTCGAGGCCGAGCTCAAAACGGGCCGGACCCACCAGATCCGGGTCCATCTCACCCACCTTGGTTTCCCCCTCGCCGGCGACGACAAGTACGGCGATTTCGATTGGAACCGAGCACTGGGCAAGGCGGGCCTGCGCCGCATGTTCCTGCACGCGTGGGCATTGACCTTTTCGCATCCCCGTACTGGGGACGCCATCGCTTTGCAGTCGCCGCTTCCCGCGGAGTTGTCGGGATTTTTAGCGCGCCTGGGCGACGTCGGCGCGGCGAACGAGGTGCAGGCGTGAGCAAAGGATCGAGC
>JBDSND010000084.1:0-7669 GCA_039915505.1 Casimicrobiaceae bacterium | reverse complement strand
AGCGCTGGCCGACCGGACAAAGGACCGGGACGTCGCGGGGGCGAGTCTGATAGGGCAGCAGATTGTCAATGGACTCCGCAAGCTCCGTCGTCACCATCGTTGGTGGCTTTGCGACCGCGCTGGCACTCGCCCGAGCCTCCGACCTTATCGCCACCGTTCCCGAGCGCCACACCGGCAACCTGCGCGCTGGCATGCACAGCTTTGCCCTTCCCGTGGCGATCCCGGAGCTGCCGTTTCGATGCTTTGGCACCCGCGGCAGCACGCCGATCCGGCGCACCGCTCTAGCTGCGCGGATGCGTGCGGGACGTGTGCGTCGAGCAGTTCGCCGGGGCGTCGAGCGTCGGGACTGCGTTGACGTAACCCGCTGGCGCTGGGGACACTGGACTTGGAATAGTCTATACGGATTGCGCAGCTGGCTGCCACGGACTTCACTATCGTGGTCTTGGCGAGGGTGCAGGACACCACCATAGGACCCACCCAGAAAGGGACGAACAGGTGGATGTGCCGGCGACCGCGCAAGCGGCGCAATCCGGCCGGATAGACCTGCATCGAACGGAGATTGAATTGGCAACCGACTTCGCGTTCAAGACCGCGCTCGATCTGCGCGACGCCATCGCCTCGCGCCGTGTGTCGCCGGTGGAGCTCATGCAGGCCACGATCTCGCGGACCGAACGCCTCGAACCTACGTTGAACTGCTTTGCCACTTTTGCGCCCGAGCGCGCGCTTGAGGCGGCGCGACGCGCCGAGCGCGAGGTGATGTCCGGCGGGCCCCTCGGCGCGCTGCATGGGCTGCCCCTCTCCGTTAAGGATCTGATTGCTGCGAAGGACCTGCCCCTCGAGTTCGGATCGCGCGCGGCCGCGGGCAACGTCGCGACCGTGGACGCGCCCGCGGTCGAGCGCGCTCGAGCAGCGGGTGCGTGCCTCATCGGCAAGACGACCACCAGCGAGTTTGGCTGCAAGGCCGTGGGCGACTCACCCCTCACCGGCATCACGCGGAACCCCTGGAACACCTCCAAGACGCCGGGGGGGTCGAGCTGCGGCGCGGTCGCGAGCGTCGCATCGGGGACTACGGCGCTCGCCCTCGGCACCGACGGCGGCGGCTCGATCCGCATCCCTTGCGCGCTCACCGGCCTGTTTGGCATCAAGGCGCAATTCGGGCGTGTGCCCGTCTTTCCTGTCTCGGCCACGCCGACACTCGCCCACGTGGGACCTATCGCCCGGACCGTGCGCGATGCGGCCCTGCTGCTTTCGGTAGTGAGCGGCCACGACCGCCGAGATCCGTTCGCAGTGGCCGGCGACGTGCCCGCTTACCTCGCGGCCTGCGACCGGCCGGTGAAGCGCATGCGCCTGGCCTGGAGCCGTACGCTCGGCTACGCCAATCCGGACGCAGACGTGGCCGAAATCGCCGCGCGCGCGGCGCGCAGCTTTGAGGCGCTCGGCTGCGACGTGGTAGAGATCGATCGAGTCTTGGAGCAGGACCCGATCGATCTTTGGGTCTCGGAGTTTTACGCCGGCGTCGGCGTGCGCCTGAAAAAGCAGCTCGCCGAGCAACGGGACCTACTTGATCCTGTGGTTGCTGACGTCCTCAAGGACGCGCTGCGACAGACCTCCGAGGAGTACTACACCAATGTATTCCGCCGCTACGAGCTCCGCGAGAAGATGCGCGTCTTCTTCGAGGGGTTCGACCTGCTCCTCACGCCGACGGTGCCCTGCGCAGCGTTCGACACCGGCCTGAACATGCCGCCCCAGCACCTCGACCGCAACATTGTGTCGTGGGTCTACTACACCTACCCGTTCAACCTGACTGGGCAACCGGCGGCGTCGATTCCCGCTGGGTTCACCAACGCGGGACTGCCGGTAGGCCTGCAGATGGTCGCGAAGATTAACCACGAGAACGACATCTTTCGCGCGGCGGCTGCTTTCGAAACCGAACACCCCTGGTTCGATGCACGGCCTCCTGAATTTGCCACCTAAAAGACACGCGGTTCATGATGTCTCGGCATGGACGACGACCGGCCGGGCTAGAAGCTGCGGCGCGCCCTGGAAATCGCAAGGCGCGATGGCATGGATGATATCGGCGTTGGCGTGTGGCGACCCGGAAACCCACGCGCGCACGCAGATCGCCTCGAACCCTGCGTGGTGTCGCGGGACCCGCAAATGAAACGCCCAACCCAAGAACGTTGGACGTTGGAGGCTGGTGGAGACGAGGAGGATCGAACTCCCGACCTTCGCATTGCGAACGCGACGCTCTCCCAGCTGAGCTACGTCCCCAGAGGGGCGAAATTATAACCGACCGTGGGGTGCCGGTAAACCAGACCAGTTGATTTCGGACGCGGGTGCCCGCATTGTTCCCGCATTGACCATTCGGCATTGCCCTTCCCGGAATCGTCCTCTGTATTGCCCATGCCCAACCTCGTCGACCTCCTCCGCGATTACGGGCTCGGGTTCGTGTTCCTGAACGTGCTGCTCGAGCAGGGCGGGCTGCCGATTCCCGCGGTGCCCACCATGATGGTCGCCGGTGCGGTCGCGGCGGCCACGGGCGAAAGCCTTGCCCGGCTCGCCTTGGTGGCGGTGCTGGCCGCAGTGGTCTCCGACACGATATGGTATTTCGCCGGGCGCCGGATCGGCATGCGCGTGCTGCGGCTGCTCTGCCGCATATCCCTCTCGCCCGATTCCTGCGTGCGCCAGACCGAGTCGATCTTCGGTCGCTTCGGTGCTGCATCGCTGCTGCTCGCCAAGTTCATTCCGGGGTTTGCCTCGGTGTCGACGGCGCTCGCGGGCGCAGTGCACATCCGCTACTGGAAATTTCTGCTGTTCGACACTCTCGGGGCGGCGCTGTGGGTGGGCATCGCGGTGGGACTCGGCTACCTCTTTCGCAACGCCCTCAACGACGTGCTCGACGTGCTAGACGCACTCGGACGCTGGGGCACGTTGATGCTGCTGATCGCACTGGCTGGCTACATCGCCATGAAATGGTGGCAGCGCCGCGCGTTCGTCCGTCAGTTGCGGATGGATCGCGTGTCGGTCGATGAGCTGCGCGCCCTGATGGACGCGTCCCGGGTCGGTGCCATTCTCGACGTGCGCACATCGTTGAGCCAGGACGCGACCGGGCGCATTCCCGGCGCTCGCGTGGTCGACCTACAGTCCCTCGATGGTCTCGGCGACGTCGCCCGCGATGGGGAAGTGATCGTCTACTGTGCCTGCCCCAACGAGGCCAGTGCGGTGACCGTGGCGCGGCGGTTGCGCCAACTCGGCTTCATGCGAGTACGGCCCTTGCACGGTGGCATCGATGCATGGATCGCGGCGGGGTTCGAGGTCGCACACTGAGTCGCGAGCGCAACGTCCTCGACTTGCTGCCAGAGCTCTGCGACAGAAGGCACCCCGCCTGCCCCTTGTGTTCGGCGACGACCTCGCGTCAGCATCAATTGCCAACGCGTGGCCATACGTACTCGCCCGGGCGTGCCATGCTAGAGTTTTGCATCCCCACCGGAGGCACCATGGCCAAGCAGGCAATCCACTCGAAGCACGCCCCGGCCGCGATCGGTCCGTATTCCCAGGCCGTACGTGCGGGCAACACGGTCTATCTCTCCGGACAGATCGGCCTCGATCCCGCGAACGGTAAGCTGGTCGAGGGCATCGAGGCGCAGACGCACCAGGTGTTCAAGAACCTGCGGGCGGTGGCACAGGCTGCGGACGGCGAGCTCGACGACGTGGTCAAGCTGTCCATCCTGCTCACCGATCTCGCGCACTTCGGCAAGGTCAACGAGATCATGGCGACGTACTTCAGCGAGCCCTATCCGGCGCGCGCGACCTACGAGGTGTCGGCCCTCCCACGCGCGGCGAGCATCGAGATCGACGCCATCCTGGAGCTCGCACCGGTCGCGAACGCCATCGGCTTCAACCGCTGAACGTCGGCGGTGAGCAGCCGGAGGCACGCGGATGGCCGGTGAGGGGTCGGTGAAGGTTCGCGCGACGGTCGCCAAAGATGCGAAGAGAGTCGCCAAGACCGACAAGCCCGCCCCGGGTCGTGGCCTCGCCGACCAGCTGGTCAAGCTCGGCATCGCCCGCGAGCAGGACCTCGTGCTCCATCTGCCGTTGCGCTACGAGGATCACACCCGGGTGGTGCCGCTCGCCGGGCTGCGCGCGGGGGTGACCGCGCAAGCTGAGGGCACGGTGGTGAAGACCGACGTGCAATACCGGCCCCGTCGGCAGCTCGTGAGCCTGATCGCCGACGGCGACGCCGAGCTGGTACTGCGGTTTTTCCATTTCTATCCCAGCCACCAGAAGACCTTGGCGGCAGGGAAGCGATTGCGGGTCTTCGGCGAGGTGCGCGACGGCCACTTCGGACGGGAGATGGTGCATCCGCAGTTCCGGGTGGTCGAGCCGGATGCGCCGCTTCCCGACCGGCTTACACCGGTGTACCCCACGACCGCGGGCCTTTCCCAGGACGCGTTGCGCAAGGTGATCACGCGAACCCTTGCCGCCAATCCGGCGCTCGTCGCCGAGACCCTGCCGGCGTGGCTGATCGATCGACGCCGCTACTGGAAGTTCGACGAGGCCGTCTGTTTCCTGCATACGCCACCGCCGCGGATCAACAGTCTCACCCAGCACGCCCTTGACGAGCGCACCCATCCGGCATGGACGCGGCTCAAGTTCGACGAACTCCTCGCCCAGCAACTGTCTCTCAAGGCGCATCGCCAGGCGCGGGCGGCACGGCGGGCGCCGGTGCTGACCGGTAACGGTAAGCTCACCGCGGAGTTGCGCGCGCGGTTGCCGTTCAAGCTCACTCGCGCGCAGGACAAGGTCTGGCGCGAAATCAAGCACGACCTCGCCCGCGCCACACCCATGCAACGCCTGTTGCAGGGTGATGTGGGCAGCGGCAAGACGATCGTGGCAGCGCTCGCCGCGTTGCAGGCGATCGAAAGCGGCAAGCAGGTCGCCCTCATGGCGCCGACCGAAATCCTCGCCGAGCAGCACTATCGCAAGCTCTTGCAATGGCTCGAGGGACTGCCCGTGCAGATGGCGTGGTTGTCGGGAGGGTTGCCGGCCAGGCAGCGCAAGGCGGCGCTCGAAGCGATCTCGAGCGGTGCGGCCATGCTGGCGGTCGGTACCCATGCACTATTCGAAGATGCTGCGGAGATGCCGCGCCTCGGACTTGCCATCGTCGACGAGCAGCACCGCTTCGGGGTCGCGCAGCGACTGCGTCTGCGAGGCAAGGCCGCCGGGGAGGCGCACCAGCTCATGATGAGCGCCACTCCTATCCCACGCACCCTGGCGATGAGCTTCTATGCCGACCTCGACGTGTCGGTGCTGGATGAGATGCCGCCGGGCCGCATGCCCGTGGCGACGCGGCTCGTCAACAACAAGCGCCGGAGCGAGGTAATCGAGCGGGTGCGCAAAGCGGTGCAGGAAGGCCGGCAGGCGTACTGGGTCTGCCCACTGATCGAGGAATCGGAGAAGCTCGAGTTGCAGACCGCGGTGGCCTTGCACGCCGAACTCACCGCCGTGTTCACGGAAGTCGCCTCGGCAGCCGCAGGTTCCGCGACGGTGCGGGTGGGGCTATTGCACGGCCGGATGAAGCCCGATGCCAAGGCCGAGGTGATGGCGGCGTTCGTCGCCGGCACCGTGCAGGTGCTGGTTGCGACCACGGTGATCGAGGTCGGCGTGGACGTGCCCAATGCCACGTTGATGGCGATCGAGCATGCCGAGCGCTTCGGCCTCGCGCAACTGCATCAGCTGCGTGGCCGGGTCGGTCGGGGCGCGGCGGAGAGCACCTGCTTCCTACTGTTCGAGGAGCCGCTGGGCGACACCGCCAAAGCGCGCCTCAAGGTGATCTACGAAAACACCGACGGCTTCGAGATCGCCCGCCAGGACCTCATGATCCGCGGGCCGGGTGAGTTCCTCGGCGCGCGGCAATCGGGCGTGCCGCTGCTGCGCTTTGCCGATCTCGAGAAGGATGCCGCATTGATCGAGGTCGCACGCGACGCCGCCGACGAACTCCTCGCGCGCGAGCCGGATGCGGCCGCGGCCCATCTGCAGCGATGGCTGGGCGGAAGGGAGGAGTTCATTAGGGCATGAGCGACGCTGTCGCCGCGGTGGTCACGCACGCGCGCTCGCTGCTGGCGGCCGGCGACGCCGTGGCTGCGGACGACGTGCTGGCGCGTGCGCTCCGGGATGCGCCAGGCGACGCTGACCTTTTGTATCTGCGTGGCGTGGCGGCGGCACGTCGCGGCGACCATGCATCTGCCACCGTCTTCCTGCAGGAGGCCGTCGGGCTGCGTCCGCAGATGACGGTCGCGTGGCTCGCGCTCGGCCATGGTCGAATGCGCGTGGAACAGTTCGCCGCGGCGATCGATGCGTATGCGCGGGCCGTGGCGCTGGAACCCGATGCCGCCGACGGGCACTTCAATCTTGGGGTTGCGCACCGGCGGCAGGGTGACCTGGCCGCCGCCGCCCGCGACTTCTTCCGTGCCTGGCAGCGCGATGCCCTGATGGTGCGTGCGGGACGGGCCTGTGTCGACACGGTGGGCCTGCTGGCGCGCGACGACACGCGGCAGGATGTTGGGTCCGTTCCAGGCACCGTCGTGGCGCCGTCATCAGACGACATGCGGCCAAATCGCGGGTCCGGTTCACTCACCGCCGCGGCGCCTTCTTCGATCGGCCTGCCGCGCGATCCTGCGTCGATCAGCGTGGTGGTCTGCTCGATCGACGCAACCAAGGGAGCGCGTGTGCGTGCGCTATACACGCGCCTGCTGGCGGAGCTGCCGCACGATGTACAGGTCCTGAGCGATGCGCGCTCGCTGGCCGAGGCTTACAACCGCGGCGTGGCAGCCAGCGCCGGGGAGGTCGTGATCCTGTCGCACGACGACATCGACATCCTGGCTGTCGACTTCGCCGCCCGGCTGCTGCGCCATCTCGACACCGCCGACGTGCTCGGGACGGTCGGCGCGACCCGGCTGACCGGGCCTGTTCCGATTTGGGCGGGCCATCCGCACGTGCGCGGCTGGATCGTGCACCACGTGTCCGGCGACCCGGTCTGGCAGGTGGATCTGGCGGACTGGCGTCCCGTGGCAGGGGACGTGAGCGTTCTCGACGGTGTCTTGCTGGTGGCCCGCCGGCGCGCACTCGTCGATGTCCCGTTCGATGCCACGACCTTCGACGGCTTTCATGGCTACGACGTCGACTGGAGCCATCGCGCGGCCCGGGCCGGGTATCGCCTCGCCGCTGCCGGTGATTTACGCGTAGTGCACGCCTCGCGCGGTCGCTACGACGCGGAGTGGCAGCGCTACGCCGACCGGCTTTGCGCCAAGCACGGGTTGGCTCCGCCGGAGTTCACGGAAGTGCCTTTCCACTCGACCCGGCTCGACAGTGCCGCGCAGGTCGGCGCGTTCTTCGACCGGATGATGGCCCTCGCCGCCAAAGAATCCCCGTAAGGGCGTAATGGGGTCGGTGTAAGTTATCAATGTGACCTGACCCCATTAATCGTCATGAGGTCGATTGGTGATCTGACCCCTAATCAGGCCGATCGTGGATAACTCGAGCTGACCCCATTTGCCGATCTGCCGATCGCTTGCGCAGTCTGAATCAACGCGTTAATCCCGGCGGCAGGCGCCCGCTGGGCTAAAATGGAGCCCTCGGCGCCGCTACCCTGCCATGCCCCTTTTCGCCC
>JBDSND010000081.1:0-76849 GCA_039915505.1 Casimicrobiaceae bacterium | reverse complement strand
GAGATCGGGATGCGAGCCGGCGGTGTCGTCGGAGAAAAGGGAAGCCATCGGGTGACTATAGGTGGAGGCTCGTGGCCCAGTCAACCACTGCCGGTGTCCTCGGCGATGTCGAGTGCCACGTAACGGATCGCCACCACCTCCAGTTCCTCGACCCCACCGGGGGTGCGCAAGACGACCGCATCGCCTTCCCGCGCCTTGTGCAACGCCCGCGCCATCGGCGAAATCCAGCTGATGTAGCCGCGTCCGGTGTCGATCTCGTCGACCCCAACGATACTGAGCGTACGCTCGGTGCCGCGGGCGTCGGCAATGGTGACCGTGGCGCCGAAGAACACGCGGTCGGCGTCCTCGGCTTCGCCGCGCGCCGCGGGGTCGACGACCTCAGCCACGTCGAGACGAAGGATCAGAAAGCGGATGCGCCGATCGATCTCGCGCAACCGCCGCTTGCCATAGATATAGTCGGCATTCTCCGAACGGTCGCCATTCGAGGCCGCCCAGGCAATGGTCGCGACCAGCGCCGGCCGATCCTTCTGCACCAGGCGCTCGAGCTCCGTCTTCATGCGCGCGAAGGTGCCGGGTGTCATGTAGTTGCGCGCACCGTCGGGCAACGGCGACCCGGGATCGACGTCGTCGTCGTCTTCCGGCGCATCGCTCTCGCGCGTGAATGCCTTGCTCATGCCCTCGCTCCGTCCCCCTCGTACATCCCTCGGTCGCGACCGGCCCTCGCCGGGCAGTGCGACCTTGCCGCCGCAGCTATGGCCGTTCGAGCCTCCGGCCAACGTGATACCTACGCGGCCCCTATAATGACATCGACCCGCCGAGCCCGTTCCGGCCAGCGCGGTGCGCGCCTATCGCAACGCGGCGCGCGACCACCAGCACCCGACGCTGTGCGCAACATCGCTGCGCAAGCTTCATATCCTCCCTGGCGTCCCATGCTGCGCTCGCCCCGTTCGGTCGTGATCCTCCTTGCCGTCCTTGGCGTCGGCGCCCTGCTCGCGCTCGCGCTGGCGCTTTCGATCGGCAGTGTGCAGATGTCGCCGGCGCGGGTGCTCGAGGCGTTGTGGCACCCGGGCGCCGATGCCGATGCCGCCATCGTGCGCGATCTGCGCATGCCGCGGGCCCTGGCCGCGTTCGCGACGGGCGGACTTCTGGCGGTAGCCGGCGTGTTCATGCAGGTGCTCCTGCGCAACCCGCTCGCCGACCCTTACGTGCTGGGACTCTCCGGTGGCGCCGCGGTCGGGGCGCTTGGCGCCATCGCCCTGGGACACGCCGGGTTGGTCAGCCCGGCGGCGCTCGGCGGCGCCTTGGTCGCTTCGGTCCTGGTGTTCGGCCTCGCGCGGAGCCGAGACAGCACGTTCAGCGCAACGCGGCTGTTGCTGACCGGGGTGGTTGTCGCTGCCGGTTGGGGCGCGCTCATTGCGCTCATGCTGTCCCTGGCGCCGGAGGTGCAGCTCCGCGGCATGCTGTTCTGGCTGATCGGCGATCTCTCGGCGGCGGGCGCGCCCGGCCCTGCGCTCGTGGTGCTGGCCGGTGTGCTCATCGCGAGCGCGCCTTTCGCCCGCGACCTCAACGTGCTGGTGCGGGGCAAGACCGTCGCGGCAAGCCTCGGCGTGCCGGTCGAGCCGTTGGTCCTGGGGCTGCACCTCCTCGCCGCCCTTGCGACTGCAGCGGCGGTGACCACCGCCGGGAGCGTTGGCTTCGTCGGCCTAGTAGTGCCGCACGCGCTGCGCCTCGTCCTGGGCAACGACCAGCGGCTGCTGCTCCCGGCTGCTGCGCTGGCCGGTGGTGCGCTCCTGGTGCTGGCGGACACCGCTGCCCGCACGGTGGTGGCGCCGGTGCAGCTCCCCGTAGGCGCTGTGACCGCGATGCTCGGCGTACCGGTCTTCCTGTGGCTGCTACGCCGGCAGTGACCACGCGCGTCGCCGCCAAGGGACTCGCGACCGCGGTGGCGGGACGGACGCTCTGGCGCGACCTCGACCTGGCCGTTGAGGCGGGTGAGTGTTGGGTGATCGTGGGCCCGAACGGCGCCGGCAAGACCACGCTGCTCGCCGCCCTCGCCGGACTCGTGCAGCCGGACCATGGGCTTGTCACCTATGACGGCGTACGACTCGAGACCCTTTCCAACCGCAGTCGCGCACGTCGACGCGGCTGGCTTGCGCAGGTCGACTACGACGCGTTCCCCGCCTCGGTGCTCGAAACGGTCCTGGCGGGTCGCCACCCGCACGTCGCACGGTGGCAATGGGAATCCAGCGACGACGTGGCGATCGCCCGCGATGCCCTCGCGCGGGTCGACCTCGCCGGCTTCGAGGATCGCGAGGTGGCGACCCTGTCGGGCGGCGAGCGACGCCGCGTCGCGATTGCGGCGGTGATTGCCCAGGATCCGGACGTGCTGCTGCTGGACGAGCCGACTGCGCACCTCGATCTCAAGCACCAGGTCGCCGTGCTCGACGACCTCACGCGCTGGTGCCGCGCCGACGGCAAGGCCCTGGTGGTGGTGCTGCACGACCTGCATCTCGCACTGCGCTTCGCCGACCGCGCGGTCGCGCTGGGCGATGGCCGCGGCCTTGCCGGACCGGCGGACGCGGTGCTGACGTCGAGTGTGCTGTCGCGATTGTTCGATCATCGCTTGCTGCCGCTCGAGCAGCACGGGCTGCGCACGTTGCTTCCAGCGCGGCCGGGTGGTCCGGATGGCGGTTGAGCCGTCCCCACGGCGATCCTTCCCCACCGCCCCGCTCCCCGCTGCGCTACGGCTGCCCAGCACCGTGCTGCCCACGGCGTCGCCGCGCCTCGTCGAGCGTGCGGCACAGCTCGGCGACGCCATCGACGAACCGTGGACCGGGGCGATGCAGCCAGTCCGCGTTCACCGCAAGCAGATTGCCATAGGCCACCGCCGGCAGCATCGGCCAGCGGCGCCAGTCGTCGAGCCACGCCGGCCGGACAGCGCCGGCCACGCCGGCGATGATGACCTCGGGCCTGGCGACGAGCACCGCTTCGACGCCGACGTTGGGGGCCGGGCCATCCGCGTCCGCGAACACGTTGCGCCCCCCACATGCCTCGAGTGCACGGGTGACGAGATGCGTGCCGCCGAGGGTGACGACCGGCGCGCCCCACACTTCGTAGAACACTGCGATCGACGGCCGGTCGCGATAGTGCGCCGTCAGCCCTGCATAGCGCGCGCGCAGATCCCGCGCCGCGGCGTCGGCTACCGGCCGGGTGCCGGCCAGTACGCCCACCTGCGCCACGGCACCGGCGATGCCGTCCACATCGCGCGGATCGACCATGAAGATGGCGATGCCACGCTCGCGCAGCCGCGCGAGTTGTGCCGGCACGGTATAGGGCCAAGTGACGATGAGGTCCGGCGCCAGGGCGACGATGCGTTCGAGGTCGAGACCATGCGCATCGCCGACCCGCGTCACGCTGCGCGCGGCCGGCGGAAAATCCGAGCTCGACACGACGCCCACCAGCGCCGCGCCCGCACCCGCGGCATACACGATCTCGGTCGCGCTCGGCGCGAGGCTGACGATGCGGCGGGCAGGCGCGGGCAGGCTCACCCGTGCCCCCACGTCATCGGTCGCCGCGACACCCGCGGCGCACGCGCCACCCGGCAACAGCCAGGCGAGCAGCGCCAACGGCCGGACCCAGGTCGACAGCTTCATGGCGACGTGCGCACGGCGGCGATCAGGGAGCCTGCCAGCGCAGCGCCGCAAACACACGTGCTCCACCGTTGGCATAGTTCGCGGCGAGCTCGTAGTCCCGATCGAGGACGTTGTCGCCGCGCAGCAGCAAGGACCATCCGGGGGCGACTACCCACTCGGCGGTGAGATTAAGGATGCCGTAGCCCGCGAGCGGCCGCCGGTTGGCGGGATCCTCGAAGCGGCGCGCCGCGGCGACGATCTCGGCTCCCAGGGTGACGGGCCCCACGCGATGCAAGATCGACAGCGCACCGTGCTGCCGGGCACGGCGCGGCAACAGGTGGTGAGTGCGCGCGTCGCGTGGATCCTGCAGGTCGAGCGAGGCCGCGACCGTGGTGGGTCCGCGGGTCACGTCGAGGGTCAGGGTAAGGCCGGTGAGGATTGCCCGGTCGACGTTCTGGGGTGCACAGTCGAACGCGACGTCGCACACGAACACGATGAGATCCCTGACCCGGTTCCGATAAGCCACGGCACCGGCACGCCAGGCGGTTTCCTGCCCGGCAATCTCGCTACGGCCGCGAACGGTGAGCCCGGTCTCGATGTTCTCCGCGGTTTCCGGTCTTAACGCCGGATTGGAAAACCCCGGGTAGTACAGGTCGTTGAACGAGGGCACCCGAAACGCGGTCCCGGCGGCGACGCTCGCCTGCCACGCGGGCGACCATTGGTAGCCATAGCGCGCCCCACCGGTGGTCCTTGCCCCGAAGCTGCCGGCGTCGTCCCGACGCACGTTGGCCTCGAACGCATGCGCACCGCCGCGCCACTGGTACAGGGCGAGCGCCGCGTCGGTGTCGCGGGCGGTGACCGCGAAGGCGGCGTCGGTGCTGATGCGCTCCTCGCGCCGCTCGACACCCAGGATGAGCGTCCCTGCCGGCAGGGTGAGATCGTTCTGCCAGGCGTACTGCCGCATGCGGGTGCGGAAGGGAAAATCGCCGAACCCGGTCTTTGAGACGCTATCGTCGGTGCTCTCGGCGATGCGCAGGTGCGACAGCCATCGGGTCCGGAGCCGATCGCGACTTTCGATCTGCGCGGTCTCGACGACCGTGACGGTACGGTCGTCGTGGTCCGGGCCACCGTCGAACCCCGCATTGATGCGACTACGCATCCAGCTCGCCGCGAGCGCGTGTCCCGGCCGCCACGTCCAGGCGAGGTTCGCGGCGCCACTGTCGCCGCGGTAGCCGTCGCGATCGGGGTTGAAATTGAAATCGGCAGGGTCGGTGACGGCATTGAAGCCGCGGCTGGCGCGATGCGAAGCCGAGACCCCGAAGCGCAGGCCACCGGTGGCCGCGCTCGCGCTTGCGCCGCCCTCACGCGTGTTGTCACTGCCGTAGCCCGCGCGCACGCTGGCGGTGGTGCCGCCGGTCGCATGCCGGGTGAAGATCTGCACGACCCCGCCCAGCGCGTCGGCGCCGTAGAGGCCGGACGCCGGCCCGCGCAGGATCTCGATCCGATCGATATCCTCGAGCGGGATCACTTCGAGCGTGGCCGCACCGGTGCTGGCCGACCCGACCCGCACGCCGTCGATCAGCACCACGGCCTGGCCGCGATTGGTGCCGCGGATGAAAAGGCCGGACACCGAAGCCGGACCGCCGTTACGGGTGATCTCCACACCTGGTTGCCGCTGGAGCAGCGCCGCGAGACCGCCCGGGCCGGCGCGCACGATGACGTCGTGTTCGATGACCGTGACATCGGCGAGCGCATCGTCGATGGCCACCGGAAACCTTGTCGCGGTCACTACGACCGGCGGCACGAGGCCCGGACGATAGGGCACTGGTTGGGCGACCGCTACGGCAGCAACGCCGATGCCGATCGACAGCACGAGGGTACGCGACGACGCACGGCAGCCGGGGCGGCGGCGGGGGGCTTGCAGGGTGGGCATGACGGGCTCCGCTTCGCGCCATGCGACCCCGCATGGCAGATTGGCGAGACGCGGCCGCGGGAACATCGAGCGGCCGCAGGAAGCGCGCGCCGTGACGGATTGGCGCGCGTGCAGGCCGGTCTCCGGGCTCGTCAGCCAGGGATGCCCGCCTTCCCATCGCCCCGTTGCGGGAAGCGAAAGTGGCGCCATGGACATCCCGTCCTGACTTACCGTTGCGGGGGCAGCCGCGGCCTTGGCGCACTGCTTCGCGCGCCGCACCGCGTTCCCGTTTCACCTGCCGCATCCCGGAAAGGAGCGCGGCAGACACCTGCGCATCCATCTTAACGCAGCCGGACGCCAGCCAGGGTGGCCGCGCCTGGATTCCTTTGCAAGCCAAGCGGGCGTTCACCTCAACAGGGGAGAGCGCATCGGACTTTGGGCGACCCGACGATTCGGACACACGGTCGATGCGAAACGACGGATGACCGACAGACGTTCATAATGCATTGCGTTACACTAAGGCGACCCCTGTTGACGTCGCGGTCTCTCCTGGGTCGCGACGGTTGCCGTGAACCCCAAGCTATACATCCGCACCTTCGGGTGCCAGATGAACGAGTATGACTCGGCCAAGATGGCCGAAGTACTCGGCGCGTCGGATGGGCTCGCCCTGACCGACCGCCCCGAGCACGCCGACGTCATCCTGTTCAACACCTGCTCGGTCCGCGAAAAGGCCCAGGAACGGGTCTTCCACGACCTCGGACGGGTGCGCGCGCTCAAGGCGGACCGGCCGGATCTCATCATCGGCGTCGGCGGCTGCGTCGCCAGTCAGGAAGGCGCCGCCATCGTGCGCCGGGCGCCCTATGTCGACGTCGTGTTCGGCCCCCAGACCCTACATCGCCTGCCTCAACTCATCGCCGCCCGGCGCGCCACCGGACAGCCCCAGGTCGACATCAGCTTTCCCGAGGTCGAGAAGTTCGACCACCTGCCGCCGCCCCGGGTGGACGGCGCGACCGCATTCGTGTCGATCATGGAAGGCTGTAGCAAATACTGCTCGTTCTGCGTCGTGCCCTACACGCGGGGCGAGGAAGTCTCGCGGCCGTTCGACGATGTGCTGACCGAGGTCGCCGATCTTGCCGACCAGGGGGTCCAGGAGATCACCCTGCTCGGCCAGAACGTGAATGCCTATCGCGGTGCGGCGACGCGCGGAGCCACCGATATCATCGACTTCGCGACCCTCCTCGAGACTATCGCTGAGCTGCCTGGCATCGAGCGGATCCGCTACACGACGTCCCACCCGCGGGAGATGAGCGGGCAACTGATTGCCCTGCATGGCCGACTGGACAAGCTGGTGCCGCACCTGCACCTGCCGGTGCAATCAGGATCCGATCGCGTGCTGGCCGCGATGAAACGCGGTTACACCGCGCTCGAGTATCGGTCGATCGTCCGGCGGCTGCGCGCCGAGCGTGCCGACCTGTCGCTCACCTCCGATTTCATCGTCGGTTTCCCGGGCGAGACGGACGCGGACTTCGCCGCCACGATGCGCCTGGTGGAGGACATCCGGTTCGATGGCGCGTTCAGCTTTGCGTACAGTCCGCGGCCGGGCACGCCCGCCGCGGAGCTGTCCGATCAGGTGCCTGCGGAGATCCAGCAAGCGCGCCTTAGCGCCCTTCAGTCGCGGCTCAATGCGCAGTACCGTGCCTACAGCGAGGCCATGGTGGGTTCACGCCAGCGCGTGCTCGTCACCGGGCACGCGGTCAAGAACAACACCGAACTTGCGGCGCGGACGGCGAACAACCGGGTGGTCAATTTCGCGGCTGATGCCGGTCTCGTGAATCGCTACACCGACGTGGTGATCACGGCCGCATTGCCGCATTCGCTCCGCGGCGAGCTAGTCACCGCCCATGAATGACGGGGCGCACCTGTCAGCTAGCCCACCAGCGGCCATGCATAGAGCCGCGCGGCGTTCGTTCAACACCCTCGGCTCCGCCCGACACGGTGCCGTCGTCTGGCGAGGTCACGACATGCCACTTAGTCCATCACCCCTGCGCGGTTTGCGCAAGGCCGCGCTCGCCATGATCGCCGCCGGCGCCCTGCTCTCAGGCTGTGCCGCCCTTCCCGGCCGCCAGGCCGCGGTGGCCGACGACAATGCCGACGCGACCCAGACCGGGCTCGCCGCCGCCACGGCGGCGACCAGCGCCCGCAGCGATCGCAACCCCGCGGGCCGCAGCACCACCATGCAGCCCGCGGCCGCAGCCGCGGCAGCCGCAGCGGCCGCGGCCGTGTCGCAAGGCCAGCCACGCCCGTTCGCCGACATCGTCAAGAACGCTCAGGAGATACCCGGCTACTTTCAGATGTGGCAGAAGGACGACAAGGTCCTGATCGAAATCGCTGAGGAGCAGTTCAACCAGCCGTTCCTGTTCCAATTGAATCACTTGCGGGGCGTCGGCGAGAAGGGTGTCTACGGTGGCATGATGGGCTTCAGCCAGGTGGCGCGGTTCAAGCGTGTCGGCAACAGCGTCCAGCTCCTCGCCAGCAACACCCAGTTCACCGCGCGCGAGGGCTCGGCGATGGCGCGGATGGTGAAGGAAAGCTTCTCCGACAGTCTCCTCGCGA
The DNA here is from genome assembly GCA_039915505.1 of Casimicrobiaceae bacterium. GTDB lineage: Bacteria > Pseudomonadota > Gammaproteobacteria > Burkholderiales > Casimicrobiaceae > CAIWHR01. Next base: position 68,692 of record JBDSND010000081.1, on the reverse strand, counting down.
GCGCGCCGGTGCTCTCGCAGCCCCACCCGACCCGCAAATCCGTGCTGGTCGAGGCCAACGCGCTGCTCCTGTCGGACCTGCCGGCCGTATCGCGCTTCGCCGCAGGTGTTTACAAGCGCGGGTACGCCTTCGACGCCCGTAATTCGAGTATCGAGAAGGTGTACGGCACGAGCGACGAGAGCTCGCTATTGGTGCTCGCGCACTACATGAACAGCAAGGGCGGGGGCACCGGACGCGAGCCCGGCTTCGAGAACCTGCCTGACGCGCGCAGCCTGTTCCTCGGCCTGCAGTACAACTTCGCCGAATTGCCACCGCTGATGCCCGCGCGCGCGGCCGATCCCCGCGTTGGCCATTTCACGACCGAGATCTGGGACTTCACCGACGATCTCAACTACACCGCGCGCAAGCACTACGTCACGCGCTGGCGTCTCGACAAGAAGGATCCCGCGGCGGCACTTTCCGAGCCAGTGAAACCCATCACGTTCTGGATCGACCGCAACGTTCCGGACAAGTATCGCAGCGTGGTGCGGGACGCCATCCTGGAATGGAACAAGGCGTTCGAGCGCATCGGCTTCCGGAATGCGATCGTGGTCGAGCAACAGCCCAACGACGCCGAGTTCGAGACGGCCGATGCCCGGCACGCCACCGTCCGGTGGTTCTCGGGGACCGACGTGTCGTTCGCGATCGGGCCCTCGGACATCGACCCACGCACCGGCGAGATCCTGGATGCCGACGTCGCAATTCCCGAAAACTGGGCGCGCGGGGACCGTCGCTTCCTGCGCGAGGACCTCGGCAACGCCCTGTGGCCGGCTGCCCAGGCGATGGCGATGTCGCGCGACCACGGCCGCCAGCACCGCAACGACCGGTCCTGCGAATACGCATCGGCGGCGCTCGACGAGGCGCAGTTCGGCCTCGACGTGTTGCTCGAGCGCGGCGAGCTATCGGCCGACGGCCCGGAGGTCGAGGCGTTCGTGATGGGTGCGCTCAAGGACGTGGTGATGCACGAAGTCGGGCACGCGCTCGGGTTGCGGCACAACTTCCGCGGCTCGACGGCCTATCCACTTGAAAAGCTCTCCGACCGCAGCTTCACTGCCCTGAACGGGCTGGCGGGCTCGGTGATGGACTATGCCCCGGTCAACCTCGCGCCGAAGGGCGAGGCTCAGGGTGAATACCACCAGTCCACACTGGGTCCCTACGATTACTGGGCGATCGAATACGCGTACAAGCCCCTCGATCCCGCGACGGAGAAGGCTGAGCTCGACAAGATCGCGGCGCGTGGGTCCACCGACGAGCGCCTGGCGTTTTCCTCGGACGAGGAGTCCTCTTCGGGCGTCGATCCGTCGGCGAGCCCGTTCGACTTCGGCAGTGACTCCCTCGCCTACCTCGAGCGTCGCTTCCGCCTGACGAGCGAGCTATGGACGCGGCTCCAGGCGAAGCAGCTTTCGCCCGGACAGCCTTACGACGTCCTGCGCCGGAGCTTCGATTCCGGCCTGCGCCAGACCTTGCGGGCGGCCCAGGTGGCCTCCAAGTACGTGTCCGGGGTTTCGTACGTACGCGATTACGCGGGCACGGGGCGCAACCCTCTGACACCAGTGGCGGTGGAAAAGCAGCGCACCGCGCTGAAGCTCATCACCGACAGCCTCTTTGCCGCCGGCAGCTTCCGTTTCGAGCCGGCATTCATGCAGCGCATGGGCGTCGACTACCTCATGATCCAGTCCGGAACCAATCCCGATTTCAGTCTTTCCAGCCGCGTACTCACCTTGCAAGCCGGCGCACTGGGCCAGCTCATGGACGAGTCGGTCGCCATGCGGCTGCTCGATTCCGAGATCAAGGTCGCCGATCCACGCTCGGTGCTGCGCCTGTCGGAGCTCTACGACACGCTGCACATCTCGATTTGGAGCGAGTTGAAGTCGGGCCGCGACATCGACCTCTTTCGGCGCAACCTGCAACGCGAGCACGCCAACCGCATCGCGAATGCGCTGGTCAAGCCCAGCGCCAGCCTGCCCGCCGACGCTCGTGCCCTCCTGCGCGAGGAAGCACGCAGCCTGCGCAGCGAGATCCTCGCAGCACAACGCACGAAGACGCTGTCGAAGGAGGCGCGGGCCCACCTGGCTGAGCTGTACGTCACTTTCGACGAGGCCATCCGCGCACCGATCATGCGCCCGTCGGTCTAGTCCAAGAAGGTCACGCCGGACGGCGGGCGCGGGGTCGCCAGAGATTCCATCGCGACCGGCGCGGTCGGCACGGCGAGTACCGTGGGCGGGGATGCCATAATGGCGCGCCATGGCTTCCCCCCGCGAACAACTCGAGGTCACCCTCGAGCCACTCGACAACCGCGCGCTGGCCAATCTTGTCGGCGCGCTCGAAGCCAATCTTCGCCAGATCGAGGCCGCGCTCGATGTCACCATTGCCCATCGCGGTGGCACCTTCGTGCTCGATGGAACGCCCGGTCAGGCAGCGCTTGCCGAAGAGGCGCTGAGGCTCTTCTATGCGGCTGCCGACAAGCCGTTGTCGGTTGACGACATTCAACTCGGCCTGATCGAGATCTCGAGTCGCGCGCCGGACGAGACCGGCACGCTCGCCGCCACTGGCGCCGCCGAAGGCTCACCCGTGCTGCGCACACGCCGGGCCGACCTGCACGGTCGTACCCCCAACCAGACGCTCTACCTGCACCACATCCAGGAACACGACATCACGTTCGGCATCGGTCCCGCCGGTACCGGCAAGACTTTCCTGGCGGTCGCGTGCGCCGTCGATGCCCTCGAGCGGGATTCGGTGAAGCGCCTGGTGCTGGTCCGCCCGGCGGTCGAAGCGGGCGAGCGACTCGGCTTCCTGCCCGGCGATCTCGCCCAGAAGGTCGACCCCTACCTGCGCCCGCTCTACGACGCGCTCTACGACCTCATGGGGTTCGACAAGACCGGCAAGCTGTTTGAGCGCGGTACGATCGAGATCGCGCCGCTGGCCTACATGCGTGGGCGAACCCTCAACCATTCCTTCATTATCCTGGACGAGGCGCAGAACACCACGCCCGAGCAGATGAAGATGTTCTTGACCCGCATCGGCTTCGGCACCAAGGCCGTGATCACGGGCGACGTCACCCAGATCGATCTCGCCCGCGGCCAGAAAAGCGGCCTGATCGAGGCCGACCGCATTCTGGCGGGCGTACGGGGCATCGCCTTCACCCGCTTCTCCAGCGCCGACGTGGTACGCCATCCGTTGGTGCAAAAGATCATCAGCGCCTACGAGCGCGATTCCGAGGCACAGAAAGCCGCCGGCGGTTCGGATCGCTGAGCGCCACGGCGTGCGGCCTGCCTCCCCGCGCCTGATCCTGCATGTTCAACACGCGGCTGCAGCGACCGGATTCCCCCCGCGCGTACGCCTGCGGCGCTGGACGCTGGCGGCGCTGGAGCGCGATGCCGTGGTCACCTTGCGCTTTGTCGGGGCGGGCGAGGGCCGGCGCCTGAACGCCGCCTTCCGCAACAAGCCCCATCCGACCAACGTCCTGACGTTCGTGTACGATGAGGCCGCGCGTCTGTCCGGGGACATCGTCCTCTGCGTGCCCGTGCTTCGGCGGGAAGCGCGCGAACAGGCGAAGACGCTCGACCATCACTGTGCCCATCTCGTCGTCCACGGCATGTTGCACCTGCAGGGCTACGATCACCAGCGCGAGCGCGAGGCGCGGCGCATGGAGACCCAGGAAACCGCGATCCTTGCGGGCCTGGGCATACCCGATCCCTACACTGTCACCTGAATCCGCGCGCTAGCGCCACGCTGCAATGCGGTGCATTTAACCTCGCCCATGGCGACCGACGACGACAAGCCCGATACCCGACCGACGCTCCTCGAGCGCCTTTCCGCCTTTCTGACCAGGGAGCCGGAGGACCGCGAGGAGCTTCTGAAGCTCCTCCACGGCGCGTTCGAGCGCAAGCTGCTCGATGCCGATGCCTTGTCGATGATCGAAGGCGTGATGTCGGTGTCGGAGATGACCGTGCGCGACATCATGATCCCGCGCGCCCAGATGGACGTGGTCTCGCTCGACGACGATCCCGAGGCGTTCATACCCTTGGTGCTCGAGACGCGACACTCCCGATTTCCGGTGATCGGCGACAACAAGGACGACATCGTCGGCATCCTGCTCGCCAAGGAACTGCTCAACTACTACGCCAACCCGGAAGCGTTCGAGTTGCGCGAGACGCTGCGACCCGCGGTGTTCGTCCCGGAATCCAAGCGGCTCAACGTGCTGCTGCGCGAGTTCCGCGCGAACCGCAACCACATTGCGATCGTGGTCGACGAGTACGGCGGGGTATCAGGCCTCGTCACCATCGAGGACGTGCTCGAGCAGATCGTCGGTGACATCGAGGACGAGTACGACTTCGACGAGAGCGAGGACAACATCATCCCGGAAGCCAATGGCCGCTACCGGGTGAAGGCGCAGACCGAGATCGCCGATTTCAACGAGCATTTCGGCAGCGCCTTTCCAGACGACGAATTCGACACGGTCGGCGGCCTGGTACTGCAGGCCTTCGGCCGGCTGCCCAAGCGCGGCGAGTCGGTCACGGTCGGCACCTTCCGCATCCGGGTCATCCGCGCCGACAGCCGGCGTTTGTACACGCTCCAGCTCGAGCACCTGGCCGTCGTACCTCCGCCAGCCGGCGAAGACACCACGCATCCCACGCAGCGGTGAAGGGGGCGGCGCGACCGGCGCTCGCCGCGCGGCGGCGGCGCCTTGCCTGGATCGCTCCGCCGGCCGCCCGTGCCTCGAGCCTGCTCGCCTTCGGCGCGGGGGTGCTCACCGTCTTCGCCTTCGCGCCGTTCACGTTGACCTGGCTGCCGGCGGCGGCGCTGGGGCTGCTGTTCATGCTCTGGCAGAGCGCTTCGCCGGGCCATGCCACACGCCTGGGATTCGCGTTCGGCACGGGCCTCTTCTTCACCGGCGTGTCATGGGTGTACGTGGCGCTCAATACGTTCGGCGGCATGCCGGCTCCCGTTGCCGCACTCGGCACGGCGCTTTTCTGCCTCTACCTCGCGCTCTTTCCCGCTGTGGCCGGATTCGTGGCAGCGCGATGGACTGCGCCACGCTCATGGGCACGCGTGCTCGTCGCCGCGGCGGCATGGACGATTGCCGAATGGGCGCGGAGCTGGGGCTTTTCAGGATTCCCATGGCTTGCCATGGGCTACGCAGCACTGCCTCTTGCATCCCCTGCCGGTCCGCTCGGCGGCTTTGCACCGGTGGGCGGCGTGTGGCTGGTCTCGCTCGCCTACGCGTTGCTCGCCGCCAGCGCGACCATGGGAATCGAGGCCGCGATGCGGAGCGATGTCCGCCGCGTCGTCGGTGCCGCGCTCACCGGGTTGGCGGTGGTCGGCGCAGGGCTCGCGTTGCGGCCGATTGCGTGGACCCAGCCCACAGGCTCGCCGCTCGCGGTGTCGCTGGTGCAGGGCAACGTGCGCCAGGACGAGAAGTTCGATCTGGCATTGCGCGATGCGACCTTCTCCCTTTACGTGGATCTTGCCCGCGCCAGCCGCGGTCGGCTGATCGTGCTTCCGGAAAGCGCCCTGCCGGCGTTCGCCGACGAGGTTCCCGTCGCGGTGCTGCGGAATCTACTCGACATCGCCGTCGCCCGCGATGGATTGTTGCTCACCGGGCTTTTCACCGTCGAGCCGCCGGAGCCTGGGCAAGAGGGGCTGCGCTATTACAACAGCGTGCTGGGCATCGGCGGCGCCATGCCGCAGGTGTATCGCAAGCGGCATCTCGTGCCGTTCGGGGAAACCATTCCGCTCGAGCCCATCGTCGGCTGGTTCATCCGCTCGGTGCTGTCGATTCCGCTCGCCAACCAGAGCGCCGGAGCTGCCGCACAGCCGGCGTTCGTGGTCGCCCACCAGGCCATCGCGGTGAACATCTGCTACGAGGATGTCTTCGGGTCGGACATCCGCCCACAGGCGGAGAGCGCGACCATCCTGGTCAACGTCACCAACGATGCGTGGTACGGCCGCTCGCTGGCCGCCGAGCAGCACAATCAGATCGCCGCGATGCGGGCGCTCGAAAGCGGCCGGCCATTGCTCCGCGCCACCAACACCGGCATCACATCCTTTCTCGGCCACGACGGCCGCGAGCAGGCACGGTTGCCCTGGTATACGCGCGGCACCCTCGAGCTTTCGGTCACCGGGCGAAACGGTCTCACCCCCTACGTCCGCTACGGCGATGGTCTGCCGCTGACCCTCGCTGCAGTCCTCCTGATCGCGGCCCTCGCCCTCGCCCAGCATCAAGCCACCGACCGCGCCAGTCGGCACCAACCGTTGACCGGTTAAAATGCCGCACGCTGATGCGCCCGAACCTTCGGGATCTTCCCGAGCGGCGCGACGACGATCGCTTCGAATGCTCACCTTTCAGCAAATCATCCTGACGCTGCAGACCTACTGGGACCGCCAGGGCTGCGCCCTGCTGCAGCCCTATGACATGGAGGTCGGCGCCGGCACCTCGCACACCGCGACGTTCCTGCGCGCACTCGGCCCCGAGCCATGGCGCGCCGCCTACGTGCAGCCCTCGCGCCGGCCCAAGGATGGTCGCTATGGCGAGAATCCGAACCGGATGCAGCACTACTACCAGTTCCAGGTGGTGTTGAAGCCTTCGCCGCACGACATCCTCGAGCGCTATCTCGGCTCGCTCGCGACCCTCGGCTTCGACCTCACCCGTAACGACGTGCGCTTCGTCGAGGACGACTGGGAGAACCCCACCCTCGGCGCGTGGGGGCTCGGCTGGGAGGTCTGGCTCAACGGCATGGAGGTGACCCAGTTCACCTACTTCCAGCAGGTCGGCGGCCTCGACTGCAATCCCATCACCGGCGAGATCACCTATGGACTCGAGCGCCTCGCGATGTACCTGCAGGGCAAGGAGAACGTATTCGATCTCGTCTGGACGAACTGGGAGGAGCCGGGACCGCACGGCACCATGAGCCGCAGCCTCACCTACCGGGACGTGTTCCACCAGAACGAGGTCGAGCAGTCGACCTACAACTTCGAGCATAGCAACGTCGCGGAGCTGTTCAAGCTGTTCGGCTACTTCGAAGGCGAGGCGAAGCGCCTGCTGGAGCTGAAGCTTTCTTTGCCCGGCTACGAGATGATCCTCAAGGCTGCGCACACCTTCAATCTCCTGGATGCCCGGGGCGCGATCTCGGTCACCGAGCGCGCCGCCTACATCGGCCGCATCCGTAACCTGTCGCGGGCTGTGGCCCAGGCGTACCACGATGCCCGCGAGGCGCTCGGCTTTCCGATGCTGGATGATGTCGGCGGCAAGGCCGCGTGATGGAATCCGTGCACGCCACGTTGTGTGTCGAGCTCCTGACCGAGGAGCTGCCGCCGAAGGTGCTCGCCCGCCTGGGCGACGCGTTCACCGACACGTTACGGGCCGGACTGGCGGCACGGGGCCTGCTCACGCCCGAAAGCGCGGTGACCGGCTACGCCACGCCGCGCCGATTGGGTTGCACCATCACCGCCGTGCGCGGCGAGGCGGAGGATGCCGAGATCGTCGAGAAGCTCATGCCCCGCAGCGTCGCCGAGGACAAGGCCGGCAAGCCGACGCAGGCACTGCAAAAGCGTCTCGACAAGATGGGTCGTGGCGGACTCGCAGGGGGCTACCCGAACGCGCGGGACGGCCCCGATCACCTTTACGTCGAGAGCGACGGCAAGGCCGAGTACGTCTGGCTGCGCTCCCTCGCCAAGGGTCAGCCACTGGTCCGCGGCCTTGCCGAGGCCCTCGACGAGGCGATCGCCGGATTGCCGATCCCCAAGGTAATGAGCTACGCATCGCAACATTCACCCAAGGGCATGAACGACGTCAAGTTCGTCCGGCCCGCGCATCGACTGCTGGCGCTGCACGGCGCCCACGTGGTCGGCGTCACCTGCGAGCGTCTGCAGCTCAACGCGGGCCGGACCACCGCCGGCCATCGCTTTCTCGCCCGCCAGGATCTCGAGATCAGCACCGCCGATGCCTATGCTGAAACACTGCTCGCGGAAGGCAAGGTCGTGCCGGAATTCGCTGATCGGCGCGCCCGCATCGTCGCCGCGCTCACTGCGGCCGCCGACGGCGCGACGGTGATCATGCCCGACGCCTTGCTCGACGAGGTCACCGCGCTGGTCGAGTGGCCGGCGGTCTACGCCGGCACGTTCGACGCCGACTTCCTCGCGGTGCCGCAGGAATGCCTCATCCTCACCATGCAGCAGAACCAAAAGTTTTTCGCGCTGGCCGACCGGGACGGGCGGCTCGCCAACCGCTTCCTGCTGGTGAGCAACCTTGCGACCGAGCACCCCGCGGCGATCGTCGGCGGCAACGAGCGCGTGCTGCGCGCCAGACTCGCCGATGCCCGCTTCTTCTACGACCAGGACCGGCGCCAGCCCCTGGCCGAGCGCCTGCCTCGCCTCGCGACCATCGTGTATCACCACAAGCTCGGCAGCCTCGAGGCGCGGAGCCTGCGGATCGAGCAGATCGCCGCTGAAATCGCCGCGGCGTTGGGTGCCGACGTCGCGCTCGCACGGCGTGCCGCACGGCTCGCCAAGGCCGATCTCCTGACCGACATGGTGGGCGAGTTTCCCGAGCTACAGGGACTGATGGGACGCTACTATGGTGCGCATGACGGCGAGCCGGCGCCGGTCGCGCAGGCGATCGAGCAGCACTACTGGCCGCGCTACGCCGGTGATGCGCTGCCCGACGATGCCATCGGGGTCAGCGTCGCGCTGGCCGACAAGCTCGAGCTTCTGGCGGGGATGTTCGGCATCGGTGCCCTGCCCACCGGCGACAAGGATCCCTTTGCGCTGCGCAGGGCGGCCCTCGGGGTGCTGCGTATCGTGATCGAGAAGGCGCTGCCGCTGTCGCTGCCGACCCTGGTCGCGCTCGCCTTTCGCGCCTTCAGCGAGGATCCCGCGGTGAAGGACGCGACGGCGGAGCTTTCGGCCTTCCTGTACGAGCGCCTGCGCGGCTATCTGCGCGACCAGGGCTACACCGCCAACCAGGTCGCCGCGGTCGTCGATACGGCGCCAGCCGATGTGCATCTCGTGCCAGGAAGGCTCTCCGCCGTGCAGGCATTCGAATCGCTGCCCGAAGCGCAGGCGCTATCGGCCGCGAACAAGCGCATCATCAACATCCTCAGGAAGTCGGGTAACGAAGCCGCGGTGGCCGTGGATCGCGGCCAGCTCACCGAACCTGCCGAGCGCGATCTGTACACCGTCTTCGAAAAACTCGACCCGCTGGTGGAAGCGCGCTGGGGTGCGGGGGACTTTGCCGGGGCGCTGGCCGCCCTCGCAACCGCCAAGCCTGCGGTCGATCGCTTCTTCGACGCGGTGATGGTCATGGCTGACGATCCCGCGGTACGGCGCAACCGCCTCGCGCTGTTGCGGAGTGTCGCGACCACCATGAACCGCGTCGCCGACATCTCCCGACTCGCGGTCTAGCCCTTCTCCACGCCCTTCCTCAAGCCTCCATCCGATGCCCCGCACCCCGAAGCTGATCGTTCTCGACCGCGACGGGGTCATCAATTACGACAGCGACCGGTTCATCAAGACGCCGGACGAGTGGCGACCGATCCCCGGAAGTCTCGAGGCGGTCGCCCGCCTGCATCACGCCGGCTACAAGGTGGCGATCGCCACCAACCAGTCGGGCGTCGGGCGGGGTCTGCTCGACATGGCTTCGCTCAACGCCATCCACGAAAAGATGCATCGCGCCCTGGGGCAGGTCGGGGGACGGATCGACGCCATCTTTTACTGCCCGCACACGGCCGATTCGCTGTGCGAGTGCCGCAAGCCGAAGTGCGGCATGTTCAAGGAGATCGGGGTGCGCTTCGGCACGGACATGGCCGGCGTGCCGTGCGTCGGCGATAGCCTGCGCGACCTGCAGTGCGCCGAAGGGGTCGGCGCGCAGCCGATGCTGGTCCTGACGGGCAAGGGGGAGCGGACGTTGCGGGAGGGCAATTTCCCCAAGAACACGGTCATCTTTCCCGATCTTGCGTTCGCGGCATCGGCCTTGCTGGCTAACGAATAGACCCGCGCGATGCGCGCGATCCTGTTCCTCCTCTTCCAGCTCGTCGTGACGCCGGTCTACGCCGCGCTGATGCTGGCGACCTTCTGGCTGCCACGCATCGGGCGCTATCGACTCGCCGCCAGCTGGTGCCAAGTCAACCTGTGGGGGGCGCGCGTGTTGTGCGGGATCCGCTGGCGGGCGATCGGCGTCGAGAACGTGCCGCCGGGCGACGACGCGCCACCGCACATCGTCATGTCCAAGCACAGCTCGACCTGGGAGACGCTCGCGCTGACCCAGTACTTCCCGCCGCTCGCGTACGTGGCGAAGAAGGAGCTGCTGTCGATACCGTTCTTCGGCTGGGGATTCGCTCTGGCTTCGCCGATCACGATCGATCGCGCGGCAGGCGTGGATGCGATGCAGCAGATCGCGACCCAGGGTCGCGCGCGCTTCTCGCAGGGCTTCTGGATCGCCGTTTACCCCGAAGGCACGCGCATCAAGCCCGGCCTCCGCGCCAAGTACAAGACCGGCGGGGCGCGACTTGCGATCGCGCTCGGGGTGCCGGTCCTGCCGGTCGCGCACAACGCCGGCTACCTTTGGCCAAAGGGACTCTTCGGTAAACGCCCCGGAACCATTACCATCTCGTTCGGGCCCCCGGTATCCTCCGTCGGGAAAGACTCCCAGGCGCTCATGGCGGAAGTGGAAACTTGGATCGAGAACGAGGTCGCGCGACTCTCCGTACCCCGCTGATCGGCGGCAAACGGCCTGCCGAAAAGGACGGCCAGTTGCGCCGGGTCGCGCTCGGCGGTCAGGAAATCGACTACCGTCTGCATCGCGCCCGTCGCCGCACGATCGGTATGCAAATCGGGCTGGATGGCCTGGTGGTCAGGGCCCCTCGCTGGGTGAGCCTGCGCGCCATCGAGTCAGCGTTGATCGAGCGCACGACCTGGATCCTACGTACGCTCGTCGAATGGCGTGCCCGCCGCCGCGACGTCCTCCCCAAGGTGTGGACCAGCGGTGCGCCCATCCTCTACCAGGGCAGCGAGCTGGCGCTGGCGGTATTCCCGTCACGCAAGCAGGCCATCGAGGTCGATCTCTTTCACGTCACCGTGCGCCATCCCCAGGCCCACGAGGAGTCGCAACTCGCGCACTTCGTCGGCCACTGGCTGCGCACGGAGACACTGCGCCTGTGCGGCCCGGTCGTGGCCCACTTCGCCGCCCGGCTGGCGCGGCAGATGCCGATCCTGAAGCTCACCAACGCGCGGACGGAGTGGGGTAGCTGCAACCACAAGGGCGAGATCAGGCTCCATTGGCGGCTGGTGCACCTGCCGCCCGTGCTAGCCACGTACATCGTCGCGCATGAAGTCGCGCATCTCGTCGAGCTCAACCATTCGCCGCGGTTCTGGGCTCTGGTGGAGTCGCTCTTCCCCGAACACGCCGCCGCCCGCAGGGCGCTGGCCGACTGGACGGCGCTTCTCGAGACCTGAGCCCTTGACGTTACGCCGCGGGCGCCGGCAACGCGCCAAGGGTGACGTCGACGCCCGCCTGGGTGTGCAACAGCACGGCGAGCGCGGCGGCGAGCTCGTCGCCCGAACGGGTATCCCGCCAGGCACCGTCCTGCGGCCGGAAGTGAAAGCCGCCAGCGCGCGCGGCGACCCAGAGCTCGCGATTCGCGACGTGCCGGTTCACGATCAGCTTGCTGCCGTCCTCGCACTCGATCTCCAGGATTCCATCGTTCAGACTCCAATCAACGTCGACGTCAGCATCGTCGAGTACCTCGTCGAGTGCGGCGCCGATACGCGTCAGCGTGGCGTCGGCAGCGGCGATGAATGCGGACTCGGACAGCATGGAAGCTCCTTGGTGTTCCGTCGTAGACGTCGCGCGGATGCAATCGCGCGTTGGATGATGGCACGCAGTGCGTGCTAGCATCGGCGGGCCATCCATCGCGGTCACGTCGCGCCCACTGCCGATGCTACCCCCATTCTTCGCTTCGCTCGCACACCCGGTGCGGCGCCCTGCTCCAGGCCCCGCCCGAAATCGATCGCGTACCGCCATCGCGCGCGTGGTGTGTGCCTGCGTGGCCGGCATATTCATCGCGGCTGCGCTCCCGGGTTGCGGCATCAAGGGTCCTCTGAAGCCTCCACCGGCGACTCCTCCACCGACGTCCGCGGGACCGGGTGCAGCGCCGGTGCCCCCGCCGACGGTGCCGATGCCCGCCCAGACGCCAGCGCCGCCAGTGGACCCGATCCTCGCGCCAACGGCGCCGCGATCATGAGCGATTTCACCTATCGCGATGGTGAGCTTTTTGCCGAGGACGCCGCGCTTACCGCGATTGCCGCTCGGTTCGGGACGCCGTGCTACGTCTACTCACGCGCCATGCTGGAGGCTGCCTATCGCGAGTACGACGAGGCGCTCGCGTCGCGGCCCCCGCTCGCTGGGCAGCTCCCCCTTGCAGGGCAGTCCCACCCCGCTGCGCAGTCTCACCGCGCTGGGCAGTCGCTCGCTGGGCAGGCCCACGTCGATGCGCAACGACACCTCATTTGCTACGCCCTCAAGGCCAACTCCAACCTGGCCATCCTGAACGTGCTGGCGCGACTCGGCAGCGGCTTCGATATCGTCTCGGGCGGAGAACTCGCCCGCGTGCTGGCCGCGGGAGGTGACGCTGGCAAGGTCGTCTTCTCAGGCGTCGGCAAGAGCGAGGCGGAGATGGAAGCGGCGCTCACCGCCGGCATCCTGTGCTTCAACGTCGAATCGTCCAGCGAGCTCCAGACCCTGGCCCGGGTCGCGGCACGAATGGGTAAGCACGCCCCCGTGAGCTTCCGGGTGAACCCGGACGTCGATCCGGGCACCCACCCGTACATCTCGACCGGCTTGTCGCAGAGCAAGTTCGGCGTACCCTTCGCGACGGCGCGGGAGTTATACGCGCGGGCGGCCCAACTCCCGGCCATCCGTGTGCAGGGGATCGATCTGCACATCGGTTCGCAGATCACCTCCCTCGCGCCCTACCGCGAAGCCGTCGCCAAGGTGCTCGAGCTGGTGGACGCGCTTGCGGCTTCCGGACTCGCGCTCGAGCACATCGACGTGGGCGGGGGACTGGGAATCCGCTATCGGGACGAGAACCCGGTACCCATCGCGGCGTACGCCGCGCTGCTCGCGGAACTCTTCGCCGGCCGTCGCGAGCGCCTGGTGGTCGAGCCCGGACGCAGGCTCGTCGGTCCCGCCGGCGTGCTCCTGACTCGCGTGACGTACCTCAAACCGGGGACGACGCACAGCTTCGCGGTCGTCGATGCCGCCATGAACGATCTCATCCGTCCTGCGCTCTACGGTGCCTGGCATCCCATGCTGCCCGTGCGTCCGCACGGAGGAACGGCGCGCTCCTGGCAGATCGTCGGCCCCATCTGCGAGAGTGGCGACTTCCTCGCCGAGGACCGCGAACTTGCCCTCGAGGAAGGCGACCTCCTCGCCATCGGCGCCGCCGGCGCGTATGGCTTCGTGATGAGCTCCAACTACAACTCGCGGCCTCGTGCCGCAGAGGTGATGGTGAGCGGCGCCAGCGCGGTCGAAGTGCGCGCGCGTGAGAGCGTCACGTCCCTCTTCGCCGGCGAGTCGCTGCTGCCCTGAGCGGCGCATTCAGGTGCCGCGCGGTGATGCAAAAACGCCGCGGAAGCGCGCGCAAGGCATGCGAAAACGCGTGCGCGCGCGTGTGCTAATACGCAACAGCGCGATCTGCGCCCGCGCGAATCCACGCGGAATGGTTGCAATTCAATAAAATGTGGCTAGAATTCAGGCAGCAGGTCGAAATGGGTTTGTCAAGAGGTCAGCAACAGAAAGCAAACCGGCCTGCGGTCAAGCAGTCAAAGCAGTTAAAACAGTCAAAGCAACTCAGACAGGAGAATGTGACATGGCTGACATGATGTCGATGGTTACGCCGACGGCTTCGGCCCCGGCGAAGGCGCCTGCCAAGAAACGGTCGAGCGCGAAGAAGTCGGGTGCCAAAAAGGCGACCAAGCGCAGCGCCGCCAAGAAGTCCCCGGCCAAGCGCAGCGCCAAGAAGGCAACCAAGAAGCGCAGTGCCGCCAAGAAGTCCACGGCCAAGCGCAGTGCCAAGAAGGGTGCCAAGAAGGCGACCAAGCGCGGTGCCAAGAAGTCCACGGCCAAGCGCAGCGCCAAGAAGGCAACCAAGAAGCGCAGCGCCAAGAAGGCAACCAAGCGCGGTGCCAAGAAGTCCACGGCCAAGCGCAGCGCCAAGAAGGCAACCAAAAAGCGCAGCGCGAAGAAGGCGACCAAGAAGCGCGGCGCGAAGAAGTCGAGCCGCTAGGCTACGACGACCGTCTGCCGCTCGATCGAGCGGTTGACACCAAAACAGGCGACGCCAGGTGCGGTCGCCTGTTTTGCTTGGGGCGCGCCAGCGCTACTGCTTGGTTGCGCCGCCGTGCTTGCGGGGCCGCTTGGCCGGCGCCACGCCAAGATCGGCGGCCGGATGAGCGGCCGGATGAGCGGCCTTCTGCACCGTCGGCGCACGACTGCGCGCGCGGGCGGGTGCAACGGTCGTCGCCTTGGCGTTGCGTGCCTTGCTCGCGGGCTCCGCCGGGCGGGAAAGCGTGCGGTTAACGGCCGGGCCGGCCGATGTCGGACTCACCTTGGCCTTGGCCGTGGTCTTGCCAGTGCTGGCACGGGCGGTCGATGCGAGAGGCGCCTTGCTGCTGGTGATCCGCAGCTTCTGACCGGGCTTCACCTCGCCGTGCAGCCGGTTCCAGCGCCGAAGATCGTCGGCAGTCACTTCATAGCGGGATGCAATGATGGCCACGGTGTCACCGCGCGTCACCCGGTAGTAGAAGGTACGGCCTTGGGGTACCGTGGTGAACACGGCCTGGCTGAAGCTCGCCGCCGATGCGCGCGAATCGTGCTGCGCGGGCACGAGTAGCGCATGGCCGGGCGGCACCGTGTAGCCGGCACCGATCCCGTTTACCGCCCGCAGCGCCTCCAAGTTCATCCCGTAGCGGGTGGCGACTTGCTGGAGGGTGTCGTCCGGGCGCATCCGGTAGGCCTGCCAGGAAACCAGCGGCTGGTCCACTAAGTCCAGCTTGGCCGCGAAGAGCTCGGCCTTGTCGATGGGCAGTAGCAGGGTGTACTGGTCCGCCCCCGCGATCACCGGCCGGTTGTGATGTGGATTGAGGTAGCGGAATTCCTCGACCGGCATCTCGGCGAGTTCCGCCGCCCGCTTGATGTCGATCTCCTTGGACGTGCGGACGACCGCAAAGTATGGCGCGTCCGGAACGTCGCCGAGCTGCAGACCGTACTTTTCGGGATTCCCGACGATGTTCTTCAAAGCCTGGAGCTTCGGCAGGTAATTGCGTGTCTCGTCGGGCATGGCGAGGCTGGCGTAGTCGGTGGGTCGTCCTAAGCGACGATTCTTCTCGATTGCACGCGCGACGTTGCCTTCACCCCAGTTGTAGGCCGCGAGAGCAAGCTGCCAGTCGTCGAACTTAACGTGGAGCTTGTCGAGATAGGTGAGCGCGCTTTCGGTGGCGGCGATGACGTCGCGCCGCGAATCGAACCAGAAGTTCTGCTTCAGGCCATAGTGCGTGCCGGTCGACGGCATGAACTGCCAGATGCCCGAGGCTCGGCTCGTCGACAGCGCGTTGGGATTGAAGGCACTCTCCACCATCGGCAGGAGCGCGATCTCGGCAGGCATGCCCCGTTGTTCCACCTCGACCACGACGTAGTACAGGTACCGGCGGCCGCGGTCGATCATGCGGGCCACGTAGTCGGGACGCGACCCGTACCACTGCTCCCACTTGGCGACCTCCGCGTTGTCGAGATCCGCCAAGGCAAAACGCCCACGGATACGATTCCATAGGTTTTCCGCCGGAGCCGGCAAGGCTTCGAGCTCGGCCGCCACTGCGGGGGGGAACGGTGCGGACGCGCTCGTCAGCAGGGGCGGCGGGAGAAGAAGGTCGACGGACGGTGCGGTGGTGGGCGCAGCGGAGAGGGTGGTGAAGAGGAGCGCCGGCAGGGATGCTTCAGGCGGCTCGCTGACGGGCCGGGAGGCGCAGCCGCCGAGGGCGAGCGCTGCGGCGCAGATTATTGTCAGATTCGATCGTCGCAATTCGCGGTCCTGCTCAGGAGGGCGACCGCCACAGGCGGTGCGCTACAAAATGCGGCGATGTTAGGCGCGCATGGCGGCAGCGTCAACCGCGGCGAAGGGCGCGAGTTGCCCTGTCAGAACCCGTCCTTCCAGTCGCGAAGCACTGCAAAGCTCGCGACCGGGTCGGCGACGGACCGGCCGGCGCGTCGACCCGCAACCTTCATCACGCCAGGATGACCCGCACGCAGAAACGGATTGGTGGCGCGCTCGTCCGCCAGGCTCGACGGCACCGTCGGCTCACCGCGCACGCGGCGCGCTGTCTCACGCTCGGTGCGGGCGCGGACGGCTTGGTTGTCGGGCTCGACCGCGGCGGCAAAGCGCAGGTTGGCGAGCGTATATTCGTGCGCGCAATAGATTTCCGTGGCATCGGGCAAGTCGGCGAGCTTCTGCAGCGACGACCACATCTCGTCAGGCGAACCCTCGAACAGCCGCCCGCAACCGCAAGCGAACAGCGTGTCACCCACGAATGCCCGCGGCACGGCTCCACCGGCGGCGCGCTGCACGTACGCAATGTGACCCGCGGTGTGACCGGGCACGTCGAGCACGTCGAGTTGCATCCCGATGCCCGGTACGTCCACGCGATCGCCTTCGCGGAGAGGCTGGGTCATGCCGGGAATGCGCTCGCTGCGCGGGCCGAACACCGGCACGTCGTGGCGCGCGAGGAGGGCCAGGTTGCCCCCGACGTGGTCGTTGTGGTGGTGGGTGTTGAGGATCGCGGTCAGGCGCAACCCGTCCCGGTCGAGCACCGCGATCACCGGCCCGGCGTCGCCAGGATCGACGACGACGGCGTTGCCACCCTCGCGTAGTAGCCAGATGTAGTTGTCCCTGAACGCCGGGATGGGGATAATCGCCGCCATGGATGCATCTTCGGGAGCGCCGGCTGCCCTGTCAACGACGCTCGCGGATTGGTTGACCACCCCGCCGGGCCGCTACCTGCTGGCGCGCGAGCAGCGGTGGTTCGATCGCACGGTCGCCGACATCTTCGGTTTCCACGCGCTCCAGGTCGGACTGCCAACCTGCCCTTTCCTGGAACAGAGCCGGATACCGGCGCGCTGGGTGGTCGATGCAGCCCCTCCCGCGCACGCCCTCGCCGATCCACGGTGGCTCCCGTTTGCGGAAAATGCATTCGACCTGGTCGTACTCCCCCATTCGCTCGAATTCTCCGACGAGCCGCACGGTCTCCTGCGCGAGGTCCACCGGACCATCCGCCCCGAAGGGCAACTGCTGATCTGCGGTTTCAATCCGTTCAGCCTGTTCGGCGCCAAGCGCTACTTCGGTCGCGAGCAGCGGCCGCCCTGGAACGGCAGTTTCATCGCGCTGTACCGACTGAAGGACTGGCTTGCCTTGCTCGGTTTCGAGGTCACCGGTGGCAGCCTCGATTGCTACGTGCCGCCGTTCGCACAGGACAAGTGGTTGCGCCGTTTCGGGTTCTTCGAGTCGGCCGGCGATCGCTGGTGGCCGATCGGCGGTGGCGTGTACTTCCTCAGGGCGACCAAACGTGTCCTCGGGATGCGGATCATCACCCCGGCCTGGGAGCGCGGCAAGCGCGGCCTCGCGACCGCGCCGCGACAGGCGCGCGAATGCATCGAGCGCATTGATGCCTGACGCGCGCCGCGCCCCTTCGTTCGGCGAGGCGGTCACCATCTACACCGACGGCGCCTGCAAGGGTAATCCCGGTCCGGGAGGCTGGGGCGCTCTGCTGGTATGGGGCGACCACGAGCGCGAGATCTTCGGTGGCGAGGGCCCCACCACCAACAACCGCATGGAACTTACCGCGGTGATCCGCGCGCTCGAGTCCCTGAAACGTCCCTGCGCCGTGGATCTCTACACCGACTCGCAGTACGTCAAGCAGGGGATCGAGCGCTGGATCCTCAATTGGAAGCGCAACGGCTGGCTCACCAGCGACCGCAAACCGGTGAAGAATGCGGAGCTGTGGCGGGAGCTCGACGCCCTCGCCGCGGGTCACCTGATCCGCTGGCACTGGGTTCGGGGCCACAACGACCATCCCGGCAACACCCGTGCGGACGTACTTGCCAACCGCGGCTGCGCGGTAGGCGCGGTCTAGTCTAGGTGTGGAGATTGAGCACGTCGTCCCCGCGCGCCACCGGCGCTCATCCCGCAGCACTGCGCAACCGGCGCGCGAATACCGCCATCTCCTTCTCCGCCTGGCGATCGCCTTTGGTGCGCGCCACGGCGATGCCCTGCTCGTAGGTTTCGATCGCCTCGTCGGTGCGGCCGGCGTCGACGAGCGCCTTGCCGCGCAACTTCCACGCCGCGGTATAGCCGGGATCGAGGGCCACCGCACGCGCGAAGTGATCGGCGGCGGCGGAGGGCTCGCCCGCCTTCAGGTACTCGTTGCCAATCGCGAACCGCAGCAGGGCGCCGTCCTTCCCGCCTTCGAGCATGCGCAGGAAATTTTGCAGCGCCGGGGAGCCGGGCGCATCGCCGCTCACGGCCGCCTCATTTCTTGATGAGCTCGCCCGACTCGCAGTCGACGCGACGCATCGGGTAGATAACCTTGCGATCGGCCCCCTTCACCTTGCCCTCGACCTCGGTGTAGAGCCAGCCTTCGGAGGCGCGCCGATAACCGATCCGTTGCGGAAATTCGCGGGCCGGGTCGACGAAATCGAAGGTGTGCGCGTCCTCCTCGTCGACGCGCTCCGCGGCGAGCTTGAAGGCCGCTTCCGGCTTGCCCGGCGGCGAGGCGACGTAATACACGCCGTCGGCCCGCGACTCCATGCGCAGGTACTCGAAATCGAGGGTCTTGTCGCCCGAGACCGTCTGGCTTACGCCGAGCATCATGCCGCCGCGCTGCGGAAGCCAAACCTCGCGGAAGTCCCGCTTGTTGACGTTACCTTGCCAACAGCCCTCGAGCCAGCCGAGCGACGGCAGCGAGGGCACCGGCAGGCTTGCGGGCTGGGCCGGTGCCCCCTTAGCCGGAGGTTCGGCGGCCGGGGGGGTCTGTGCCCACGCGCACTGCGCGAGGACGACGCAAGCGGTCGCCTCCAGCAGCGCGCCGATGCGATGATAAAGCGATTTTTCTGCATTCATTGCCTTACCGCCAGCGGGAGATTGAGCAGGAGGTTTTGCGGCTTGATCCGCAGGTGGCGGTGCGCATCCATTGCCATGGCCAGATAGACGGGACGTCCGGCGATCGCGGCCCGCATGTCGGCAGGGTCGGCAAACGCGAGCTCGAACAGGCACAGCAGGCGTCCCATGCGCTCGTCATCCACGTCGGCGCGGTTGTAGAGATCGTTCAGTAAGGCACTCGCCTGGGCGTCGAGCCCAACGTGCCACACCCAGTGCTTGTCGTCGATCTCGCGCTGCGGCTTGATCGTCACCGCGATCGACAGGAAGTGGGCCGTCCAGCGTTCCAGCACCCGGGTTAGGCGTGCGAGCGCCGGCCTGCCCCGGTTGAGACTCACGGCGAGGTCGAACCGCTCGTCGCGCTCCCAGTAGTCGTCGGCATTCTCCTCCGACAAGACATCGAGGTCGACGGTTCGCGGCGGGGTACGATTTTCATTGAGCAGCTCGCCGATGCTGCCGAACCCTCCCGTCGTGGCATGGACGTCGACCGTCTCGGTGTCGGCCGCCATCACCGCGCCATCCTCGAGGACGGCGATCTTCTGACTTCGGAAGAGCATCTCCGCGACGCGTATCTCGAGTCCGTCGGTGGTGTCGCGCAGGATGTGACGCAGCACGATCTGGGTGAGCTGGTCGACGAACACGGGCGGCACGTCGACGCCGTCGCGAAACAGCCCCAGGTACGCCGCCTCCAGGCTGTCCGCAGCCAGCAGGCGGTCGCGAAACCGCAGCCACACCCGATAGTTGTATTCGACGTCGGCATCGCCGAGTGCGCCCAGCGACGTGTCGTCGATGGTCGCACGTGGCGCGGCCAGCAGCCGGTCGTGCAACGCGAGCTCGGCAGCGGTCGACTCGGCAATCGGCGCCAGCTCGGGTCGCAGCAGACCCGCGCGCAGGAAGTCATCGGTGATGACCAGACGCCCGCCGGTGCCGGCGGCGAGCAGTCGGTAGCCGCATGATGGCCAGAAGTCGCGCTGGCTCATCAGCGAACCCGCGTCGCGGGGTCGCGTCTGTACGGCGTGCTTAGACCGCCGGCCATCATCGGCCGCCGAGCATGGCCTTCTTGAGGTCGGCTTGCACCGGTCGCTCGCCGAGCCAGACGCGCAGCAATGCCCGGTTGAAGGCCTCGCCGGCAATCGTTCCCTTGACCGCGCCATTGAGGCCGATCCGGGTGACGCCATCGACGAAGTCGAGAGTCACCACGTCCTTCTCGTGCACCTCGCGGAAGCCCTTCATCACTGCGGCGAGCGCGTCGACCTGCGCCCTGACGGCAGCAAGTTCCGCCTCGGTGTTGTTCTCCTTCAGGCCGTCGTTGAGTGCGTCCACGAGTTGCTCGGCTGACAGGGTGCGCAGCAGATCGAGCTGGACACGACGCACCGGGGCCGCGAGCGCCGCCGCTGTATCGCTTGCCCGTTCGGGGAGATAGAGACCGGCGACATAGACCTTGAAGATCGCCCGGGTGCGCACCCCGGCGCCGTTGAGCACGAGCTCCTTTCCGCCGAGGGTGACCCGATCGTCGAGTCGCGCACCCGCGACCTCGGCGGCGTGCGCCGTGACACTTTCGAGCGCAAACAGCAACACTGCCACGATCCTCCACATCATCTTTTCTCCAATGGTCGGGCGTCCTGGTGCACGTGTCCGCTGGGCGCAGTAGGTACAGGGTACTGCGCCGCACCAGGCGAAGGGCATCTGCACCCTGCGCAGCGCCATCCTACTGGGCCTCGAAGAGTCCGGCGGCACCCATGCCGGTACCCACGCACATGGTCACCATGCCGTACTTGAGACCACGGCGGCGAAGACCGTGAACGATGGTGGCGGTCCGCACCGCTCCCGTCGCCCCCAGCGGATGGCCGAGAGCGATGGCGCCGCCGAGCGGGTTGACCTTGTCCGGATCGAGATCGAGCTCCCCCATCACCGCGAGGCTCTGGGCAGCGAACGCCTCGTTGAGCTCGATCCAGTCGATCGCGTCCTGACTTATTCCGGTGGAACGCAGGAGCTTGGGGATGGCCGCGAGCGGGCCGATCCCCATGATCGCGGGAGGCACGCCGCCGACGGCGTAGCCCACCCAGCGCGCCAGCGGGGCGAGACCGCGCTCGCGCAGCACCCGTTCGGATACGAGCAGCGACGCGCCCGCGCCGTCGGACATCTGCGAGCTGTTTCCGGCCGTCACGCTGCCGCGCGCGGCAAACACCGGACGCAGCCTGGCCAGTCCCTCCGCGGTGGCATCCGGGCGGGGACCTTCGTCCCGTTCCACCGTGCGAGTGCGATGCCGCACGGCACCGCGCTCGAGGTCGGGAACGGCATCGTCCACCGGATACGGCTCGATCTCGTCGGCGAACTCGCCGGCAGCCTGCGCCGCCGCCGCCTTGCGATGGCTCGCCAGCGCGAACGCATCCTGGGCGTCGCGCGGCACCTTCCATTGCGCAGCGACTTTTTCCGCGGTCAGGCCCATGCCGTACGCGATGCCGAGATTCTCGTCCTTGGCGAACACATCGGCGTTGAGCGCGAGCCTGCCCAGCATGGGGATCATGCTCATGCTCTCGGTTCCCGCGGCAATGACCACGTCGGCCTCCCCGGTGCGGATGCGATCGGCGGCGATCGACACGGCATTGAGACCCGAGGAGCAGAATCGATTGACCGTCATGCCCGGCACCGAATCGGGCAGTCCCGCGAGCAACACACCGATCCGTGCCACGTTCATGCCCTGCTCGAACTCGGGCATGGCGCAGCCCACGATCACATCGTCGACTTCCGCGGGCATGACCGCGGGCACCCGGGCGAGGACCGCGCGCAGCACGTGCGCCAGGAGCGCGTCTGGACGGGTATGGCGGAAAACGCCACGCGGCGCCTTCCCGACCGGGGTGCGGAGGGCGGCGACGATGTAGGCGTCCTGGATCTGGCGTGACATCGGCAACTCCTGCTTTCCGGCTGGTGAAGGACCTGCGGCAGCGTCGGCGCGTCGCCCGGGCGGGATACCCCCATGCGCGCCGCGGTCGCGTTCAGTTGCGCAGCGGCTTGCCCGTCGCCAGGGTATGCGCGATGCGCTCCTGCGTGCGTACGTCGCGAACGAGCTCGAGGAACTCGCGCCGCTCCAGATCGAGCAGCCACCGCTCGTCGACCACGCTGCCCGATTCGACCTCGCCCCCGCAGAGTACCCGCGCGACCCGCAGGCACACCTCGAAATCATAAGCCGATATGAATCCGCCATCGCGCATGTTCACCAGCAGCATTTCCAGCGTGGCGATCCCGGTCTTGCCGGCCACGGCAATGGCCGTGCGCGGCGGTGGGGGACGATACGCCGATTCAGCCAGCGCGCGGGCATGCGCATGGGCTGCGAACAGGACCTCGTGCGGATGAAACACGACCACGTCGGCCGGCTGCAGGTAGCCGAGAACCTTCGCATCGAGTGCGCTCCTGGCGACGGTCGCCTTCGCAATCGACTGGAAATACGTCCGGACGTACGGCAACTGGTCGAGCTGGCTGCCGACGTTGCCGCGCTTCGATTCCTCGTATGCCCGAAGCGCGAACTCCTTGCACCCACCGCCGGCCGGCAGCAGGCCGACCCCGACCTCCACCAGGCCGATGTACGACTCGAGGGCCGCCACCGTCCGGTCGCAATGCAGGATGAGCTCGCACGCGCCACCGAGCGCCATGCCCCGTACGGCTGCAATCGTCGGGACCATGCTGTAGCGCAACCGTTGCGCCGTGGCCTGGAACTTGGCCACCATGGCCTCCACCACGGCGAAGCGACCGGCCGCCACATCAGGCGCGACCGACTTCAAGTCCGCGCCGAGCGAGAAAGGCTCGCGGGGCTGCCACAGCAGCAGGGCCCCGAACCCTGCCTCGGCGCGGTCGATCGCTTCGAGCACGCCATCCAGCACCCGCTCGCTGATGGTGTGACCCTTGCCGTGCCAGGACACGATCGCGACGTCTCCGGCGAGGTGCCACATACGCACCGCGTCGTTCTCGAACACCGTCGCGCCGCCGCCCGACCGCTCCCCGGCGATCGGATCGGGGAAATACTGCCGGCCGTACACGGGTAGCGTGGACCGCGGCTGGAAGCGGGCGGCACCGGCGCTCCACGCTCCATCACCCCGGTGCACGCCCAAGGCGGCGGGACCGGTGCGCACCCACTGTGGCAGGGCGACCGGCGCGAGCGTCCGTCCGGCTCGAATCTCCTCCTCGATCCATCCCGCGACCGACTCCCAGCCGGCGGCCTGCCAGAGCTCGAAGGGCCCCGTCTGCCAGCCGAAGCCCCAGCGCAACGCCAGATCCACGTCGCGCGCGCTATCGGCGATGGCGGCGAGGTGAACCGCGCAGTAGTGAAACAGGTCGCGATAGATCGACCACAGGAACTCCGCCTGGGGGTGGGCACTCGCGCGCAGGCTCGCCAGCCGGCGCCGGGGATCGTCGTCCGCGAGGATCTGCGCGACCTCCGGATCGATCGCGCCGTCGGCCGGACGGTAGCCCGGGATCGCAGGGTCGAGCACCTCGATCGTCTTGCCGACCTTGCGATAGAAGCCGGCCTTGGTCTTCTGCCCCAGCGAGCCCTGCGCGACGAGCGCCGCCAGCGCGGGCGGTGTGTCGAACAACGCGTGCCACGGATCATCCGGCAACGTCTCGTGCATGGTGCGGATGACATGCGCCATGGTGTCGAGGCCGACGACGTCGCTGGTGCGATACGTGGCGCTCTTGGCGCGACCGATGGCAGGTCCGGTGAGGGCGTCGACCACGTCGAACCCCAACCCGAGGCGGTGTGCATGATGCATGGTCGCCAGCACCGAGAAGATGCCGACGCGGTTGGCGATGAAGTTCGGGGTGTCCCTGGCACGCACCACGCCCTTGCCCAGCGTGGTGGTGAGGAAGGTCTCGAGGTCGTCCATGAGCCGCGCGTCGGTGGTGGCGTGCGGAATCAACTCGACGAGATGCATGTAGCGCGGCGGGTTGAAGAAATGCACGCCGCAGAAGCGAGGCCGCAGCGCTGCGGGCAACGCTTCCGCGAGGCTTCCGATCGACAGCCCCGACGTATTGGTCACCAGCACGGCTTCGGGCGCGAGATGCGGCACGATCCGCGCATAGAGGTCACGCTTCCAGTCCATGCGCTCGGCGATCGCCTCGATGACGAGGTCGCATTCCCCGAGGCGAGGCAAGTCGTGGTCGTAATTGGCAGCGGCGATCAGGGCGGCGCGCTCCGCGGACGCCAGCGGCGCGGGCTCGAGCTTGGCGAGGCCGTCGAGGGCCCGGGTCACGATGCCATTGGCCGGACCGTCCGCGGCGGCGAGATCGAACAGCAGCACGCCGATGCCGGCATTGGCGAGATGCGCGGCGATTTGCGCCCCCATGACGCCGGCCCCCAGCACCCCCGCCCTTCGTACCGGATGCAATGCAAGCGCCATGATCAGGGTGCTCCGAACGAGACGGATCGCACGGCCCGCAACCGACTCGCGAACCTTCGAGGCTCGACCGCGCGGGGCGCCGTCGCTAGCGGAACCGGTAGTTCATCTGGGCGGACACGATCGACACGTGATTGCTATACGTGCCGTTGATACGCCCGTTCGCTGCGACACTCGGCGGATTGCCGGCATTGTTGATGGACGGGTCCTTGACCCAGATGTACGCGGCGCCGACGTCGAAATTGATTGCCCGCGAAAACTTGTATCGCGCGCCCAGCGTGAGCCACGTGCGATCGCCGTCGGGCAGGCGTGGGCTGAGGTCCGTGCTGTTGACCGGCGTCTCGTCCCAAGCCACGCCGGCACGCAGCACGACCTTTTCCGTCGGTGAATAGTTGACGCCCGCAGCCAGCCGCCAGGTGTCCTTGAAGTTCTCGGGCAGCACGCCGAGCGTCGTGCCGTTGGTGCGAACGATCGCGATTTGCTTGATGGTGCTCCAACCGGTCCACGTGACGTCGCCGAGGATGTCCCAACGTTCATTGAGCCGATGGTAGTACGACAGGGACGCCGAGTCCGGCATCGAGATGTCGACGTTGATGCCGCCATTGAAAAGCCGGGTCTGATTGATCGAGGCGCTGACCCCCTGGACGGCCGCGTTGAAGGGCGCGAGCGCCCCGGTCAGCGTGGCCGGCGTCGGATTGGTGAAATTCGCGTTGCCGGTAAGGTTGTACTTGATCTTGGACCGGTAGGCGACGCCGATTCGCGCCGCGCCGTTGTCGTTGTTCGCGTCGCCGCCGATGCTGTACATCGCGCCGACGTTCCAGCCCCACGCGGCGTCATCCGCAGTGTTCGACAAGAACGAGTCGAGCCCGGCCGTGGCCGCCGCGAGCGAGGGAACCGCCGATGCGGGTATCTGCCCCGCCGCCGCGAGCTGGCCATAGCCTTGAGCCAGCGCGCCGCTGTAGTTGACGTTGTTGGTGAGCGTCGCCTTGAGCTTCTGGTAGTTCACCCCGGCGCCGAGCCAGAAATCCTTGGTCGCCCGCCAGCCCACCGAGGGATTGACGTTGATCGTCTCGATCTTAGATTGCAGCGCCTGGTAGCGACCGAGCCAGCCATCGGCGTACTCGGTCTTCAGGCCGAACGGCACGTTGATGCCGATGCCGACATGCCATTGATCGTTGATGGCCATCGATGCATAGAGATTGGGCACCAGGGCCGTCGAGCCGGCATCGCCGCCATTCCCCCCGAGCGGCTGGAGCCCCGCGGCCTGGGAGCCCTGGTTGTTGAACTTGGCAGATGCGGTGATGGCGTGCAGGGCGATCTCGAATTGCGTGAAATTGAGTCGCGCAAGACCTGCGGGGTTGTGCCAGACCGTGTTGGCGTCCTCGGCGGTCGCCGCGGCGCCGGCGAAGGCGTTGCCGAGGCCCATCACGTTCTCCTCGGCGAGCGCAAATGCCGCGCCATGAACGTATCCGGAGCCGAGCGCAAGCGCGATGCCGCCGATGGCGACCGCGACGTGGGTGCGACGGTGGGGGCGGTGCATGGCGATTCTCCTAGGGATGGGTGCCGGGCGGCGGGCGCGCGTTCTGGACGCGACCATCTGAGGCGGGTATCTGCATTAAGATTCGTTTAGCGCTCAAATGGTTATCACCAATATACACGCGAGCAACAGAGTCGACGCCGTTTCCGACACCCCGTCAACACCTGCCCCGGACGAGTGTTGTATCGGCGCGAAAATTGACTGAGCTAGGCCGTCACGCCGGCGGCAACTCGCGTGGCAGCCGATCGGCGCCTACTGCCACATAGGTCAGGCTCGCCTCCGTGACGCGCACGCACACCTCGTCCGTCGGGTTGCGCTGCGCGAAAACCTCGACGTCCACCGTGATCGAAGTACGACCGCAGCGGGTGATCCGGGCATAAAAGCTCACCAGGTCTCCGATCAGCACCGGTTCCTTGAACACGAAGGAGTTCACCGCCACCGTGGCGATGCGCCCGCGCGCCCGGCGCGACGCCGGCACCGAGCCGGCAATGTCCACTTGGGACATGATCCAGCCACCGAAGATGTCGCCGTGATAGTTGGCGTCGGCGGGCATCGGCACGACGCGTAGCGCTGGCTCCTCGTCGGGAAGGGTGACGTTGCCGGTCATGGCCTCGGTCCTTGCGGGCACTAGGCGGCCCGGCGGGCCTGATCGCGCAGCTCGCGGCGCAGGATCTTGCCCACGTTGGTCTTGGGCAGCTCGGTGCGGAAGTCCACATCGCGCGGTACCTTGTAGCCCGTCAGGTGACGGCGGCAATGGCCGAGGATATCCTCCGCCGTAACGTGCTCGTCGCGCTTCACCACGAACAGCTTCACGGCTTCGCCGGACTTTGCATCCGGCACGCCGACCGCCGCGCACTCGAGGACCCCGGGGTGGGTCGCCACCACGCCCTCGATCTCGTTCGGATACACGTTGAAGCCCGAGACCAGGATCATGTCCTTCTTGCGATCGACGATGCGCACGTAGCCGGAGGCGTCCATCACCCCGATGTCGCCGGTCGCGAACCAGCCATCCTTGTCGATCGCCTTGGCGGTTTCCTCCGGACGCTGCCAGTAGCCGGCCATGACCTGCGGCCCGCGGATGCAGATCTCGCCTGTTTCCCCGATGGGCAGGGTCCGCCCGTGGTCATCGCGCAAGACGATCTCGGTCGAGGGCACCGGCAGGCCGATGCTGCCGTTGAAGGCGGTCAGATCCAGTGGATTGATGGTCGCCGCCGGCGAGGTCTCGGTAAGCCCGTAGGCCTCGATCAGTGGCACGCCGGTCACCTGTTTCCAGCGATCCGCCACCACCTTCTGCACGGCCATGCCACCGCCGAGCGCGAGCTTCAGCGCGGAGAAATCGACCTTGGCAAAGTCCGGATTGTTGAGCAGCGCGTTGTACAGCGTGTTGACCCCGGTGATCGCGGTGAAGCGAGTACGCGCTAGCTCCTTCACGAAGCCGGGGATGTCACGCGGGTTGGTGATCAGCACGTTCTCCCCGCCCAGCGACATGAACACCAGGCAGTTCGCCGTGAGCGAGAAGATGTGATAGAGCGGCAGCGGCGTCATGATCACTTGCCGCGCATCGCCGAGCACGGGCCGCACCCAGACCCGCGCCTGGAGCAGGTTGGCGACGATGTTCCGATGCAGCAGCATCGCGCCCTTGGCATCACCGGTTGTCCCACCCGTGTACTGGAGGAACGCGACGTCGGCGTGACCGAGGTCGACGTGCTCGAGTTCGCGCTTGCCGCCTTGCTCGAGCGCCGCGGCGAGCTTCACGGAACCGGGCAATGACCAGGGCGGGATGATTTTTTTCACGTGCCGCAGCACGAAGTCGACCAGCAGCCCCTTCGCGCCCAGCATGCCGCCGATGGTCGTGACGATGGCCTGGCGCATGCGAGTGCGGCCGATCACCTGTTGCAGCGTCCCGGCGAAATTCTCGACCACGACGATGATCTCCGCGCCGGAGTCGGCGAGCTGGTGCTCGAGCTCGCGCGCGGTGTACAGCGGATTGACGTTGACCACCGTGCAGCCGGCGCGCAACACTCCGAAGAGACAGACGGGATACTGCAGGATGTTCGGCATCATCAACGCCACGCGGGTGCCCTTGACGCAGCCGATGGCCTGCAGGTAAGCGGCGAAGGCCCGGGACAGCGCATCGAGCTCGCCGAAGGTAACCGTCTTACCCATGCAGGTGAACGCGGGTCGCTCCGCGAACATCGCCACCGCTTGGTCGAACACGTCGCGCACCGAGGCGTATTCGGTGACGTCGATTTCCGCCGGAACGCCGGGCGGATAGTGCTTCAGCCAGACCTTTTCCACGGTGTCCCCTCCCACCCACCTGCGCGTTCACGACCCTGCCGCCTACCCCGATCCAGGAACAACGCGGGGTGTCCGCGGGCATGCTACACCGCCGACGTGGCGAACGGCCTTCCCTCCGACAGCCGCGGGACCGCCACCCGGCCCCCCCAGCCTCGCTCCGCTGCTACGCGCCGGCCAGACGCGCCGAGGCAACGCCCTGCTCGTGCGCGTAGTGCAGCGGCCCACCCCGAAACGGCGCGAAGCCGGTGCCGAAGATCGAGCCGGCATCGACAAGATCCGCATCGGCCACGATGGCATCGGCAAGCGCTGACTTGGCCGCCGCGACGAAAGGCAGGATCAGCCGATCCTCGAGCCCAGCCGGCGGCGGCGCCGCGGGGCGCTTGGCCGGTCGCCCGCTCGACCAGTCGTAGAAGCCGGCATTGGTCTTCTTGCCGAGCTTGCCGGCCGCCACCAGCGCGGTCAGCGCCTGCGGCGGCGACTCGGTCGGGTGCAACAGCGTGCCTACGGCCGTGCAGATATCAAGGCCGACGGTGTCGGCGAGCTCGATCGGACCCATGGGCATCCCGAAACGCAATGCCGCCGCATCGACCACCTCGGGTGCGATTCCCTCGTCGACACAACGCATCGCGGTGAGCAGATAGGGTGCAAGAACTCGGTTCACCAGGAAGCCGGGCGCGCTCGCGACCGGCAGGGGAAGCTTGTCGATCGCCCGCACGAACCCGGCGGCGCGTGCCGCGACGCCGGCTTGAGTAGCGGCGCCGGCGACGACCTCGACCAACATCATGCTCGCCACCGGATTGAAGAAGTGCACACCGACCAACCGGCCGGGGTCCTGCAGTGCCGCGGCGATCGATTCCAGCGGGATCGACGACGTATTGGTCGCCAGGATCGCATCGGGTCGCGCCTGCCGCTCCAGCCGCGCAAAGAGCGTCCGCTTGGCCTCGAGATCCTCGAAGATCGCCTCGATCACGATGTCGGCGCGGCGGATGCCCGCGCCGCCGACGTCCGGAACCAGTCGGTCGAGGGCGTCGCGCACGCGGCGTGGATCCTTGAGGCGCTGCCAGAACAGCGACGCCGCCCGCTTCATGGCCGGTGCGAGCCGCTGCGCGTCCTGATCCTGGAGCGTTACCACGAGGCCGCGTAGTGCACACCACGCCGCAATGTCGCCGCCCATCGTGCCAGCGCCGACGACGTGCACGTGGGCACCGTCGAAACCGCCGTCCTTGCCGAACGCTTTCAACCGCTCCTGCAGCCGGAAGACCCGCAACAGGTTCGCCGTGGTCGGCGAGCGCAGCAGACCGGGAATGGACCAGGGTGCCGACGCGGGGGCGGCCAGCACGTTGCCGTCGTGGCGAACCCACACGTCAAGGATGGCATAGGGTGCGGGGTAATGCTCGCGGCCCACGCGCTTCGCGACCGCCTGCCGCGCCCGCGCCGCCACGATCCTCCGGATGATTGGATTGAGGGTGAGAGAAAGCGGGAAGGGCACGCGACGCCTTTGGGGGCGGGTGCGCAGCATGCCGCGGGCCGCGTTCTCCATGACCCGCGCCGGCACGCAGGCGTCGGCGATGCCGAGTCGCTTGGCCTTGCGCGCGTCCACCGACTTGCCGGTCAGCAACAGATCGAGTGCCGCGGGTGCGCCGGTAAGTCGCGGCAGTCGCTGGATGCCACCCCAGCCGGGCAGGATGCCCAGCATGACCTCGGGAAGACCGAGGCGCGTCGCGGGCTCGTCGACCACGACGCGATAGTGGCAGGCGAGCGCGAGCTCGAGGCCGCCGCCGAGGCAGAAGCCGCGCACCAGGGCGACGGTCGGGTAGGCCGTCTCGGCAAGACGCGCGAACACGTCCCACCCGCGGCGCACGAATGCCAAGGCCTCGGATTCGCCGCGGATGTCGGCGAACTCCTCGACGTCCGCACCGGCAATGAATCCGTTAGGCTTGCCTGAGGCGATGATGAGTCCGGCCGGCGGATTGCGTTCGAGGATGTCGAGCGCGACGTCGAGT
Organism: Casimicrobiaceae bacterium; assembly: GCA_039915505.1. Classification (GTDB taxonomy): domain Bacteria; phylum Pseudomonadota; class Gammaproteobacteria; order Burkholderiales; family Casimicrobiaceae; genus CAIWHR01. The sequence continues at coordinate 38,226 of JBDSND010000081.1, read as the reverse complement.
TCCTGCAGGACGGCGGCAGAAAGCGTATTCGTGCTGCGCTCGGCGCGATCGAGTTCCAGTCGTGCGACGCCATCCTCGGCGCGGGCGAGGCGCCAGTGGACGAGCCCTCCAGTACCGATGCCATCGTGGTCGCGGACGACCGCGTCCTCCGCCAACCGCGTGGCGGAGTCCTCGGCGGGCGCGACCGGCATGTCTGCCCGCGCGCTCATGGCCGCTCGATCAGCATTGCGCCGCCCTGTCCGCCACCAATGCAGATCGACGCGATGCCTCGCTTGCCGCCGCTACGCTCGAGCACGCGGGCGAGGTGGAGCACGATCCGCGCGCCGGAGGCTCCGACCGGGTGGCCGAGGGCGATCGCGCCGCCATCGACATTGAGCTTCGCAGGATCAATGTCGCCCAGCGCCCCTTCCAAGCCGAGCTCGGTACGACAGAATTCGGCCGATGCCCAGGCGCGCTCACAGGCGATGACCTGTGCCGCGAAGGCTTCGTTGATCTCCCACGCGTCGATGTCGTCGAGCCCGAAGCCGTGCCGGGACAGGATCGGTGTCGCCGCGTGCACCGGCCCCAGTCCCATCTCGCCTGGATCGAGCCCGGCCCATTCACTGTCGGTAATGCGGGCGAGGGGCGTGAGATCGTGTTCCGCGACCGCACGCTCGGACGCAAGCAACACCCAGGCAGCGCCGTCGGTCACCTGCGAGCTGTTGCCCGCGGTGACGTTGCCCCAGGTGCGATCGAAGAACGGCCGCAGCTTGGCGAGGTTATCCGGGGTGGAGTCCTCCCGCACGCCGTCGTCCTCGGTGTAGACCGTGCCGTCGGGTGCGAACAGGGGCACCAGCTCGTCGGTGAAGGCGCCGTCGCGCTGGGCGCGCAGGACGCGGGCGTGACTTTGCGCCGAGTAGGCATCCATCGCCGCGCGGCTGATGCCGAAACGGAAAGCGAGGTTCTCGGCCGTCTGTCCCATCAGCAGCCCGACGGTGGGATCGGTGAGGCCCTTCATGAGACCGATGACCGGGGCGAGGTAGCGCAGCCGGAATCGGCCGAGCAGCGCCGCGCGCTGGCCCGCCGATTTGGCCGCGTACCAATTGGCCAGCCACAGCACCATCGCATCGGAGAACAGCAGAGGCGCGCGCGACAGCGCGTCCACGCCGCCAGCGAGCACCAGCTGCGATCGACCCGCGCGGATGTTGCTGATCGCGGAGTCAATGGCCTGCATGCCCGACGCGCAATTGCGCATCACCGTCCATCCCGGCACTTTCTGTCCGCACCCCATGCGCAGCGCGACCACACGGCCGATGTTGACCTCGTCGGGCGATGGCGCGGCGCAGCCGAGGATGACCTCGTCGAGCGCGGTCGGGGCGAATGGCTGGCGCACTAGCACCGCGCGGCCGGCGACCGTGGCGAGGTCCGCTGCAGCAAAAGGACCCGGTCGGTTGCGCGCCTTGAGGAACGGCGTCCGCGCCCCGTCGACGACGTAGATCGGTTCAGGTTCGGCCATGATCGGTTCGGATTCGGGAGCGGGCTGCTAGGAAAGGGCGGAATGTGGCCGCGGAATCAGGCCACCACCTTGCGCTGCAGCGTGACCCCGGCGTCGTGCGCGGCATTCGGGTCAGCGGGCGTGGCATTCGGGGCGGCGGGCGTGGGCGCTGCCTCCCGCGCCACGGCGGTGAGATCAGGCGGGAAATCGTCGACCCGGACCACCGCCGCCACCAGAGTGCGCGCCGTGCGCACCAGGTCGAGCTCGGTGGCGCCGATCAGCCCCGACGCGTGCGCGCGCCTGGCCAGGTCGCCGGGGTCGCTCGCGCCGAACGACGGTGCGTCCAGTTGCCCGGCCTTGAGTGCCGCGCGGATCCGCGCCTCGATGGGTTCGGCCGCGATCGTCGCATCGAGCGCTCGCTCGAGCAGCGCGACGGGATCGGCGGGGTCAGCAGGGATGTGCATGCCATCGGTCAGCCGGTCGCGGGTCGGGGATGGATCGATGAGCAGGCGCGCAACCTGGTGCCCGAGATGGTCGGACGGCACGACATAGGGCCGCCCGAGCGGGAACACCAGGCCGCGCACTACCGCTGCGACGATGCGCAAGGGGAAGTTGGAGATGATGCCCTCGAGTGCGCTCTGCGCCTTGAACATGGCGTCCCACATCGCCCAGTGCATAAGCGGGGCATCGGCGGCCTGCCGGCCCTCGCGCTCGTACCGGGCGAGTGTCGCCGAGCAGAGGTAGAGCATCGACAGAACGTCGCCGAGCCGGGCCGATAGCTTCTCTTTGCGCTTTAGCGCGCCCCCGAGCGAGCCCATCGAGACATCGGCCAGGAACGCGAGCGCGGCCGAGAAGCGCGTGAGCTGCTGGTAATAGCGGCGCGTCTCGGGCGCGACATCGGCATCGACCCCGACGAAATGCGAGCCGGTGCAGCCCATGATCAATGTCCGCGCCATGTTGGCGAAGGTAAAGCGCACGTGGCCGAAGAAGGCGGCGTCGAATGCGATGGAGGCGCGCTCGGAATCGGCGTCCTGCGTGGCCTGCAGCTCCTTCAGTACGTAAGGGTGGCAGCGGATCGCCCCCTGGCCGAAGATGATCAGGCTGCGGGTCAGGATGTTGGCGCCCTCGACCGTGATCGAGACCGGCATTTGCATGTAGGCAGCGCCGAGGAAATTGGACGGTCCCATGCAGATGCCCTTTCCACCGGCGATGTCCATCGCGTCGTTGATCACTTGCCGGCCACGCTCGGTGAGGTGCAGCTTGGCGATGGCCGAGGGCACCCCCGGCTTCTCGCCGAGGTCGATGGCCGCAGCAGTCAACACCCGCGTCGCGTCCATTAGGTAGAGGCTGCCGCCCATGCGCGCAAGCGGCTCCTCGACGCCCTCGAATCGGCCAATCGGCGTCTTGAACTGGGTGCGCACCCGCGCGTAGGCACCGGTCGCGCGCACCGCGAGCTTGGCCATGCCGGTATTCGACGATGGCAAGGAGACACCGCGCCCCGCTGCGAGGCATTCCATCAGCATGCGCCAGCCCTTGCCGAGCATCGGCTGTCCGCCGATCACCCAGTCCAGCGGAATGAACACGTCCTTGCCGTGGTTGGGGCCGTTCTGGAAGACGCAATTGAGCGGCATGTGCCGCCGGCCGATCTCGACCCCCGGATGGGTGGTCGGGATCAGTGCGCAGGTGATGCCCAGGTCCTCGGTGGTGCCGAGGAGGTGATCGGGATCGTAGGCCTTGAACGCGAGCCCGAGCAGTGTCGCGACCGGGCCGAGGGTGATGTAGCGCTTGTCCCAAGTGACCGACAGCCCGAGTACGCGAGCGCCGTCGTGCTCGCCCCAGCACACGATCCCGGTGTCGGGGATTGCAGCGGCATCGGAACCGGCGGTGGGATTGGTGAGCGCGAAGCAGGGGATCTCCTCGCCTCTGGCGAGTCGCGGCAGGTAGTGGTCCTTCTGGGCATCGGTACCGTAGTGCAGGAGCAACTCGCCCGGCCCCAGCGAGTTCGGCACCATGACGGTCACCGCGACGGTGCCCGAGCGCGTCGAGAGTTTGGTGATGACCTGGGAATGCGCATAGGCGGAAAATCCCAGGCCGCCGTACGCGCGGGGAATGATCATGCCGAGAAACCCGCGCTCCTTGATGAACTGCCATACCTCGGGCGGCAGATCGCGGTGCACGTGGGTCGTTTCCCAGTCGGTCACCATGTCGCATAGCGCGGTGACGTCATTCTCGATGAATCGCGCCTCGTCGGGTGTCAGCACCGGAGCCGGGGTGGCTAGGAGACGTCGCCACTCGGGACGACCGGAAAAGAGCTCGCCGTCCCACCACACGGTCCCCGCCTCAAGGGCTTCGCGCTCGGTATCCGACATCGGCGGCATCACCTTGCGAAAGGACGACAGCACGCCATCGCTGATGAGCTTGCGCCGCAAGGTGGGGATGTTGAACGGTATCGCCAGGATCACGAAGGCGAGCAAGAACACGATCGCCACCAGCGGATGCAGCGCATGACCGAGCCAGCCAACGGCGAGCGCGACCGCGGTGGCAATGATCCACGCCAACCCGGAAGCATTGATGTAGGCGAGGGCGAGCAAGCCCGCCAGTACCGCCGCGATCCAAGCAAGCGTCAGCATGCGCTGCTCCAGTCGAGAGGAAGAATCGGGGGCGTGCCGTGGGGCGCCATCACCCGCGGTTCCCATTGTCGGCGTCCAGTGCGCGGGTCACTTCCGACAGCTCCGGCAAGGGCGTGGTCAGGCCTGCCAGCAGGAAGGGGGCGAGCCGGCGTAGCAGCAGTTCGTCGTTGGCCGGCTCTCCCGGGGCCAGCGCTTCGATCATCTTCAGCGCATCCGTGCCCGCGAGGGTATAGGACAGGGCCCCCATGATGAAGTGCAGGCGCCACGACAACTCGCGCGGCGCGAGCGCGGGTAGTGCCCGGGCGAACGCTGCCTTGAAACAACCGATCATCGCCGCGTACTGCGCGGACAGGAACTGGCGGATAAACGGCGCGGGATCGGCATACGCGCGACCGAGGAGGCGCAGGAAATTGCTGCCCCCGCGCGCTGGGTCGCGGGCCAGCCGCAGCGCCGGCACGAAGAGCGCCGCCAGGATCCTCTCGCACGACACCGCATCGGGCGCTGCATCCCGTTCGAATGCCGCCAGCAGTCGCACACGCTCGTCGTTCATCGGATCGAGCCGTCGCCGTAGCACTGCCTCGAACAGAACCTCTTTGCCGCCGAAGTGGTAGTTCACCGCGGCCAGGTTGACCCCTGCCGCAGCGGTGAGCTGACGCAGCGACGTTGCCTCGAAGCCCTGCTCCATGAACAGGGCCTCGGCGGCATCGAGGATGCGATCCTTGGTGACCGTGGGGCTGCGGATCGGCAGGATCGCCGCGGGCTGTCGATTTGTTGAAGGGTTAGCGCTCACTTCGAAGTCCCGCGAATACGTTCCTGTTGATGGTGTCGCAGTCGGTGCGCGCCACACGTGGAGGTTCGCCCATGGCTATTCGTATGCACCGTCGAATCGATATGAGCACATCGTGTTGGTGGGAGCTGCGCAGTCAATGCAGAAAATCAAACGTACGTTTGAATCCTACGACTGCTTAGCCTGGCTGTCAAAACCGGCATGCGTACCAAGCCGGCCTGCCGGGGAGGGCGCCGCTATACTCGACGCGTATGGCTCATCTGCGCATCGTCAAGCGCCACGGCCTCACCCCTGAGGAGGCCAAGGCGGCGGCCGAAGCAGTCGCCCGGGACCTACGCGCGCGTTTCGATCTCGCGTATCGGTGGGAAGGCGAACGCATTACCTTCGAGCGCGCCGGCTTGTCCGGCGAGCTGTGCGTCGCGCCCGGCGAGGTCCGTCTCGACTGCCGCTTGGGCTTCGTGCTGTCGGCGCTCAAGTCCGCGATCGAACGCGAGGTGCATCAGGAGTTCGACCGCCGCTTCGCTGGATGACTGGCTCGGGCTGACGGTCGCCGGGTGGGGGCACCGGCTAGGCCGGACGTACCCCCATCGGATCTGCAAATGGGGCGGCATCGCCGGCAAAGATGCGGTCCATCAGCGACGCCTCGCGGCTGGTGACGATCGCCAGAAACGCGTGGGCACCGTGCATGTCGCGAAACGCCCGAAATCCCCGCTCGAGGAAATCGTGCAGCGCGCCGAACCCGGCCAGGTGGGCCGGCCGGCGCATCATCGCCAAGGCCGTGCGCACCAAGGGCTTCCTGACGTGCGCGTCGAGGGCCGCGCCGACGGCGCCGATGAGCCCTATCTGGCGCTCGCGCTCGTCCCTTCGCGCCATGGCGCGATAGGCGCCACAGTAGCTCGCGACATCGAAGGGCGCGCCAGGATCCGGCAGGCGATCCAGGAGGGCCGCGTCGAGCTCATGCGACAGGACGTTGAGCTCGACGGCCTCCGCGACCGTTAGGATGACCTTCTCCGGCAGCATGCGCGACATGACCGAAGTCGCGCGCGCGAGGTCGCTGTCGTGATTCCCGAAATCGCCGCCGCCGTAGAGATCGTTTTCGAAGAATCGGATCGCCGCCGCGTATCGCGGCTCGACGGCGAGGTCTGGGTAAGTCTGGCGCAGACGCACCGCCTGCCAGCGGGCAAGGCGGTGGAGGGACGCGGCACGCGTCGGGTCAGCGCGGCGAGCAGCATGAAGGCGCGCCGTGCGGGCGAGCTGCTCCTGCAGGAAAGCCTGGGCGGAATGGTGCGACGACACGCTGGGCGAGAGGTGCTGGCTATCGGCGGTGGGCTATCGGCGGTGGGCTATCGGCGGTGGGCAGCGTCCAGTCTAGCGCGCCCGCGAGTCGGCCCGGGCGGTGTCGGCGCCGCCGGGAACCGCAGCGGGGTAAGTCGTGGCGGGGTTCGCGCCGGCAGCGCTGCGCAGGGCCGTCGTCACGTGCGCGATGACCTGCGGGTCGCGCAGCAGCGCGTTGTGGCCGACTCCGACCACCGCGATGTTCTCGGCACCGGGCAAGCGGGCAGAAAGCTGTGGCGCCACCATGGAATCGTGCCATGACCAGATGGAAACGATCGGCACGGCGGGGAGCGGCGTCGCATTGAGCCCCGCGAGCCAGGCGTTGCCCGCACGTAGCTGCTCAAGGGACGTACCTGGGAAGATGCGCGCCAGGACGCTTCCCGCGTGCGGCGTTCCCACCGTCACCAGAATCGCGACCTTGCCGCTGCCATGGCGGCGCATGTAGGCGCGCGCGACGATGCCCCCCATGCTGTGCCCGACAAGCGCCACGCGGGCAGCTCCGGTGTCGCGCAGGATCGCGTCGATCTTCTGCGCCAGCGCATCGGCGAAGGTCTCGATGGAGGCCAGCGGCGGACCGTAGGAGATCGTATAGATCGGGAGGCCCAGCGGGCGCAGGGCACCGCGCATCCCCAGCCAGACGCCGCTGTTGCACAACACACCGTGGATGAGCAGGACCGGCAGGTCCGCCGGCCCGGGCGGCGGCTCACGCATGAACCACCATCCGAACCCCATTCGAAATCCGGATCCCATCAGCGTGCGGTACTCCTGGCGAAAGAGCTGCGCACTCGCGGCAAGCGACAGCCGTGCTTCGGGAGGTCGGGGACTGCGATACCGCCACGCCAGCGCGAACCACAGCACCGTCACGAGGGCGATGAGCGCGCCGAACACAACGATCGCGCCGGCGACGATCACGACGACCTCGCCACGCGCCAGATCGAGCCCATGCACCCACGCCGCCCAGATCCAGGTACCGCCAAGCATCACGAGCAGCAGCGTGACCGCAGTGATCACGTCAGGCCAGCACGCTCGTGGACGGCCACGGCATGGCAGCTACGTCCGGGCGCTGCTCAGGTAATGCGCGGTCTGCGCCCAGTGGGTGCGCCAGCTCTGCAGCGCACCCGGCGTAGACGCAAGCTCGGGGATGAGCACGACGCCGGGCAAGGTCTTGCGCACGCGCCGGGTCATCTCCCCGCCGGCCCAGAGCGTGGTCTTGGCAGGAAGCTCGCGGCGCAGTACCGCGAGGCCATCGCTCGCCTGCCTGACAGGGAAGCCGGCGGAAAACGACAGCGCCACCAAGTGGGCATCGTGGGCCAACGCCGCCCGGCGGATCTCCTCGAGCGGCGTCTCGACCCCCAGGGAGATGCAGAACGCGCCATCGCTGGCCAGCACGGCCTCGACCATCAGCAATCCCAGGCCGTGCTGCTCGCCAGGGAACGTGGTGAGCAGCACGCGCGGCGTGCCGCCATGTCGGGGATAGGCGTTGATGGAAGTCCGCAGTGCAGTTTGCATGGCCTCGGTGAAAAGGTGTTCCTCGAACACCTGGAGCTCGCCACGCATCCAGGCGTCGCCGATCGCCCGATTGAGGGCGGCCGCGGTGTCGATCACGAACCGCTGCACACCTTGCGTGAGCAGCATGTTGGCAAGCATCCTCTGCACGGCCAGCACGTCGTGGTTCTGGAGTAGCGCGATCATGTCACGCTCGAGCGCGGGCGCCGCGGTGTCGCGTCGCGATTCCACCCGGGCGTCGGCCAGCGCATTGAGCTCGTCCAAGGAGAGGTCGATCAACCGCCCGGGGCGCATGCCGACGTCCATGAGGCGCTTGATCGCGCGCAGCTTCGCGACGTCGGTGACCGAGTACTGGCGCTCGCCATTGTCATCGCGGCCGGGCTTGGGGAAGGCGTAACGCCGCTCCCACATCCTTAGCACGTCCTTCGACAGGCCCGTCTCGCGTTCGACGGCTGAAATGTTGAGAGTCATGCCCGTAGTGGCCATATGATTTCCTACGCGTGATCCGCGTGCGATCCAAGGCCCGCGCGGAGCGAGATTCTAGCGGCAATGCCTGCGGCGCGGTCAGTTCGTGGACGTGTGGGCCAGGGCCCGGAAAACGAGCAGCGTGCCGTTGCCGAGCAGCAGCACCGCGATCAACCGCATGACCCCCGCCTGCGACAGTGCGTCATGTAGCCGGTTGCCGACCAGGTAGCCAACATACATCGCCGGCACCGACACGGCGGCGAGCAAGAGAAGTCCCTGCTGCAGCATCAACCCAGTGACTACGAATACCACGGCACGGATCAGCACGCTGCATGCCACGAGTAACGAGGAGGTGGCGCGCAGCGCGCCCTTGTCGGCGATCCGGGCGGAAAGATAGACGATATAGATCGGACCGCCGGTGCCGAACAACACGCTGAACACCCCGCCGACCGCCCCGATGGGGAAAGCCCATTTCGATGACAACGCCTTGCGTTCCCTCCGGGCAAACAGGAGATAGAGCGCATAGGCGATGACGAACACGCCAAGAGCAAACAGGGCCGGGGCCCTGGCCAGGTTCACGAGCAGCGTGGCACCTGCGAGGATGCCGAGCAGGACGCCGGGTAGAACCCGCTTGAGCTCGTCGCCGCTGGCGTGACGCCACTGCCGGTAGGAAGCCGTCGCCGTCGCCCCGCAGTCGAGCGCCGTCACCAGGGGAACGGCGAAGGTGAGCGGGAACCAGTGCGCGAGCACCGGAACGGCGATGACCGACGACCCGAAGCCCGTTGCGCCGAAGACCGCGTAGGCAACCAGCACGATGCACGGCACCAGCACCAGTACCTGCCAGGACACGTGCGGAAGCCACTCGATCATCGGGCCCCGCCCGGGTCCATGCGCGAGGGCCCTCGCCGCGGGGAGCGCAACCTCGCACCGGCCGTCTTGGTGCAAACGCCGACGCGCCATGCAGAGGCGTGCTGGAAGAAGGAAGGCAAAGGTAGGCGAACCCGGGCGTTTTGACCAACTTTGATGGGATCGCCTATAATTGACCCCCCTTGGCGAACTAGCTCAGCTGGTTAGAGCAGAGGAATCATAATCCTTTGGTCCGGGGTTCGAGTCCCTGGTTCGCCACCAACACGCAATGGCCTGCCGCGCGCGACAATACCGGCAGGCCATTTTTCATTCTCGCTTGCTCCTGCGTACGCATCGCCGTATAGCGTAGCGGTGCTCGTCGGGTCCTCGCCGGAAGTCCACCGGCGGCCCACCAATTCGACAACAACTAAGGGGTGCGACGCATGCCCAGCCTAGGCACGGTTCTCAAGACCGAAATCGCCCGACTGTCTCGCAAGGAGGCGCGGCGCGAGGTCCTCGCCATCAACCGCGCGTCGGCCCACCATCGTCGCCGAATCGCGGAACTGAAGCGCCAGGTACTTCAACTCGAGCAGCAAGTAGGCAATCTCACGCGCCAGTTCGCGGCCCAATGCACGCCGGCGAATTCGACAGCCACCGAAGGCACGAAGCTCCGGTTCGTGGCCAAGGGCTTTCGCGCCCATCGTGCCAAGCTTGGCCTGTCGGCCGCCGACTGCGCGAGGCTACTGGGCGTCAGCGCGCAATCGGTGTACAACTGGGAGGGTCAGGTTTCGGTCCCGCGCCGGGACCAACTCACCCGTATCGCGGCGCTGCGGCGCATGGGCAAGCGCGAGGCTCGCGCCCGCCTCGACCTACGCGCAAACAGCCGACGAACGGCAGCGTAGTCCTCGTCCGACAGAGGAAGCGCAGCACCGCCTACTGTTGCGGCCTGGGCGGTCATTTAAAACTGGCCGACAAGCATCCTTGGGAGGCGACATGATCACCGTACAGCGCGACGGCATTCGCATCGAGGCATCGGCGGTTCAGGAACCGGACGGGGGCTGCTGCGTGACCGCGGAAGTCTATGCGGGTACGCGCATGGTCCGTGGCTACTACCGACACCTCGATGTCCCGCCCGATTCCTACCAAAAGGCAGCGCGGGAAGTGGCCGAGGAACTCGCCTGCATGGCTGGCGAGGCTGAATAGAGCGAGCGCGATGCCCGCGGTCCCGGCAACGGAATTGTTGCCGGTGAACGTGGCGCGAAGAAAACCCCCCTCAGTCTCGTGATTCGCCCGCCGGTCATCGGGGGGTGGAGCCCCGCCCGGGCGAACCACGCCTCCGACCGGGAGCGCATTCGACCGTGATCGCAAGGATCGCAGGCAAGGGACGAGCCGCTGTTCTCGTGCGCCAAGGTCGACGCGTTAGACGCCTGGGGCGGGTCAAAACGCTAATGCCCGCCGCGCGCGAGGAACATCCAGATCGTGGCTGCCATGGTGAAAACCACGCTACCCAGGACCGAGCCCATATAGAAGAGGGCCGGCAATACACCCGTCGCCGTCGACGCCTCCACGCCCTGCGCGACCAGTGCGCTCGCCGTGGTGCATGTGAGCCAGCGACCCATGTACGTGGGCAGGCAGGCGCGCATCGCCATGTTGTGTCGCCAGGACGCCTGCCGGTGGATGGAATCGCCCAGATTCATGTCGCGGAAGAGCCACCCCCAGAACCAGTACCGGTAAAGCAGCGACCACAGCGGCTCGCGCGGCGTGCCGAAGAGGTCTGGCTCGGAGTGAAAGCACCCTCGAGGACCGCCGCGCACGGAGTTCGTTGCGATAGGACTCGGCCGAAATACCATGTTTCAGGAGCCCGGGCCGTGCGGATGGGGCAGTCGCGGTCGCCGAGCGGCGTACAGTGAGGCGCTCGGCCTTGCCAGCCGGTGGGCGAGTCGGGCATCCACCCCGGCCACGTTGAGTGGTCCAGAGGGACTGGTCTGCCCTAGAGACTGTAGCGCGGGTCGCCGCCCCCTTTGGAACTGTGGCCCGGGCCGCGTGACGGACCGCCATCGCGGGACGCCATCGCGATCAGGCCGACCAGCAAGGCCCCTGCGTACCCGCCCGCCAGAAACGACCCGAGCACCCACCAAGCCGAAACGTCCATTCGCAATTCCCATCCGCCTCTGTGGCGCGTTCGAGGAAAGCTGCCGCCGGTTCCACGCGCCCGCGTGGACGTCGCGGCGTCGTCACCTCGAGCCAGCGAGCTCCAGGGGTCCGCGAATATGGCGCTCTCCTTTTGCAAGAGATATGCCACGTAACGTTTTATTCGCAGTTACAATGCGTTGGCGCTCATACTGCGAGAATGGATTGAATCACTTGTAAAGTTCGTCGACGGCTTGGGCGGGTCCGACAGTTACCCGCTCAACTACCGGCCTTGCCTCTCGGGCGTGGTTTGCCTTTCTGAAGTGCCGGATCTTCTTCCTTCGCGCGGCTCTTGCCTACGGCCTCGGCCTGCCGCAACTCCGCCGCCTCCTGCTCGTTGGCAGGCGCGGCAGCGTGCGCCGCCCCGTCTACCTTCCCCGAATCGACGAAGCGCTTGGTGCGCTCGTTGTAGTCACGACTTGCCTTGTAGTTGCCTTCGCCGTGTTCCTTGTCGGTGCTCATGGATGATCTCCTGAATCGAGGCCCCGTCGCGGTGGACCGCCGAGGCTTGTTTCACTCTAAAACGGGTGGGAAAGAAGACCTAGGCGTGGTCGCGAAGAAGAGCTCATCAAAATGGGTCGGTCGCCCAACCACCCCGCGCATCGCGGTGCCTACCCGATGCTGCTGGCGTGCGCGCGAACCTCGAATGCAACGCGCGTCCTACGCGTCGCATCACCGCACCAATGCGACCCAGGTGGCTCGCGCAATATGTTCATCGGGCTGGGTGGAATTTACGCTACCCCGACACGGCGGACCGATACGTAGGCTCTACCGCATTGCCTCCTTCCCCTTCCCACCGTGTCGCGTCGTGGTGCTCGTGCCGCGCCTCGCGGCGCACTCGCTCCTGGGCGATCTCGTTGCGACAGAAACGTACCACGCTCATTACGGCCGCCGCCACGCCCACCAACCATAGTCCTTTGATCATCCCGCTCTCCAATAGTTTGAGCCAGCCACCGGGCACTCCGATACCAGGTCGATGCAGCTTCCGTGCCGGGGCATTGGGCCCCTGATCGGCGACCTCGATCATAGTTTCAGATCGGCTCCTGTCGTTTTTTCCGGTTTCGACCACGCCTCCCAAAGTTGAGCATCTGCGCGGCCGTGGCTTTCGGAGGTGGCACGGCGGATGCATCGCAACCGGGCACGTCACCGATAGGAGGTTCGTCATGAACGGGGATCGCGTACAGGGGAACTGGAAGCAGTTCAAGGGAAAGGTCAAGGAGCAATGGGGCAAGCTCACCGACGACCAACTCGATGTTATTGGCGGCAAGCGCGATCAACTCGCCGGCCGCGTGCAGGAGGTCTACGGGGTGTCGAAGGATGAGGCCGAACGGCAGGTCAGCGACTTTGAACGCCGCCACGCCGACGGGAATCCATCAGCGGACGACGGCGTCCCGCGAAGCCCCCGACGCGAGCCGTGAACGGGTTCTGGACCCGGCCCGAACGGTTGCTGGACGTGCTCGTTCTGGGGCTGTCACTTCCCACCATTGCGATCGCGACTAGCTTGGCAACGCGCAGTGTCAATGCGCCCCGGGACCGCGGTCTGACGCCAGTTGCGTGCGTCGCGGTCGTTAGTCCGGAGGTACGCGATTGTCTGCCGCGCATTGCCCAGGCGATGTTAAGCAAGGGCCTACAGACGAGCCCGGCGCCACAGGAGGCAACGTGGACCGTCGGCGTGGCACGAAACGAGTCGGCCACGTTCTCCTGCGTCCCTGCGACCGCGACGCGCCCGGTGCAATGCTCCAGGCAAGTCGCGGCCGATTGACATTCTCAGAGGTGGAGGTGGGATGTGGGCGTGCGCCTACACGAACAGGAGCAAGCGTCTGATGTCGATCGCGGACACCGGCAGCTACGCTTGAGGAATGGCCACACATAGCCCTTACTATCGCAATCTCGCCACGCCGCGGCCCGCTTGGCACGAACCCAGTTTCGTCTGGATGGCCGCGGGCATCGCCGCGGCATTCGCGATAATCGGAACCCTCATCATCGCCGGTGCTGGATCCTCGCCCGTCGGCCAGGTCATGGCCGTGCTCGTCGGGTTTCTGGTGCTCGGCGTCGGCGGCGTATTTGCATTGGCTGGCGCCGCCAGTGGCCGTCTCGCTGGAAGAGGCAGCGGGGATTGGCCGTGGTGAACGCCTCCAGCGGCCACGCGGGGCAGCGACCGCACCGCAACCGCCTCTCGGCTCTATCCTGCACCACCACCCAACGGAGACGATGATGGGAGCACGCATGACCACCCTTGGAGCTTTGACGGTCGTGGGGCTTGTGATCGCGGTTTCGGGGTGCCAACAGGAGCGCAATACGACAGCCTCCATTCCGCCGGGGCGCGACGTCACGCCGGCGTCCGTCAAATCCGCGACGACGACCAACCCGGCTCCGGCTCCCGCCGTCGATCCATCATTGCCGCCGGCGGGCAGCGCGATGACGACTCCAGGCAGCCCCGCGGATGGCGCCTACACTGCACTGACCAAGCCCGAACGAGACAACGCCCTGCCCCTCGAGGGCCAGGCGAACAATCACAGCTCGGACGCCTTCGCCAAGCGCGGGGACGAGAACATTCGGCGCGAATCGGCGAACGCACCGCGCGGCAGCGAAGCCGTTGCGACGCCGAACTCATATCCGGCTCGGGAGGCCAAATGATCTTTGAACACATCAAGTTTCGTAGGGATTTGCTCGCGCCGGCCTTGGTGGGCACCGCGTTGGTACTGGGCGCATGCGCCCCGTACGATAATTATCGCCCCGCCACCACGGTCGCCCCGCGCGTGCAATACGGCGTGGTCGAAAGCATCGACGTTTATCGTGGCGACGGATCGGGCCCCATCGGCGTCGGGGCTCTACTGGGCGGCGTAGCCGGCGGCGTGATTGGCCATCAGTTCGGCGGTGGTAGCGGCAATACGGCGGCGACCATCGTCGGCGCCGTGGGAGGAGCGGTGGTCGGCAACGAGGTCGAGCGGCAAAACCGGGTGGAGGCCAGCCGCTTCCGCATCACGGTGCGCACCGACTCGGGCTCCCTGGTGCAGGTCGAGCGTGCCAATGATCTCAACCTTCGCGTAGGTGATCGGGTTCGCGTCGACGGCGGCCGCGTATCGCGAATGTAAAGAGCGCACTAGTCGAAAAAGGGCGGCCATGAGCCGCCCACTCGCGTGAGAGGTTGCGCTCCTAGCTACCCGCTTCCGATCAGCCTACTCGCCCCGAACGATTGGTCGTCGTATCTACCGCCAAGAGGCTCGCCAGGTCATCCGCGTGCTCTTCCTCCACGGCGAGGATCTCCTCCAACATACGCCGAGTCGTGGGATCCCCTTCGCCGATATAGAGCGCCATTTCCCGATAGCTATCGATGGCAATCCGTTCGGCGACGAGATCTTCCCGGATCATGGCCGCCAAGTCGGCGCCTGGCACGTACTCGGCGTGACTGCGCGACGTGAGCGTATCAGGAGAGAAGTCCGGCTCGCCGCCGAGTTGCACGATACGGGTGGCGATCTGGTCGGCGTGCTCTTCTTCCTGCTTGGCATGCTCCAAGAACTCAGCGGCGGCCGCATCGGAATGCGGCCCCTGCGCCATGTAGTAATGCCGCTTGTAGCGCAGTACGCAAACGAGCTCGGTCGCGAGCGCGTCGTTCAGGAGCTTGACGACCATTTCACGGTTGGCGCCGTAACCGGCCGTAACGGCCCCTTCCTGGATGTGCTTTCTCGCGCGCTCGCGCAGGGTCTTGACGTCGCTCAGCGTGACGCCGCCGGAAGCTGTTGACGACGGTGAGAGCGAGGGTAAGCCATCGTGTTGCCGAGAATCCATCACTGATCCTATGGGTGGAACCTGCGTTGCGGGTGGGTAGGAACCGGCGCAGGAACTGCCACCCGGAAAGCCCCAATAGTGCCGGGCGCGCGATCGCCGCCGGGCCGAACCGTCGGATGAGCCAAGCGCCCCCGGCAACCGCGCCGACGGACAGCACGGCGCGAAAGCCGCGCGCGAATCCAACCACCCGGCGCTCTTGCGCATGGAACCTGCGCTCGATGCCCCACCATTCGGTTGCGAGCTCGGCCCGCTGGTGTGCGAGCTGACGCTCCACGCGCGCCCGGCGCTCGGACAGGGACTCCTTGCGAACTTCGACCGCTTTGCTCGCCATGGCCGTCACGCCTTGAGCTCTTTGGCGTCCTGCTTGAGGTCCTTGAGACTGTCGCGGAAGAGTACGACCTTCTTGCTCAGGAGGCTCTTCAGCCATAACCACGCCCCACCCGCCAATGCCAGGAACACGACCGGAATGAGCCAGGCCACCAGGTTACGATGCGAAGTGTCCCAGGCGAGCACGAGCGCGAGCACGCCAGCGAACACCAGCACCATCACCACCGCAGCGAGCAGCACGCTCACGGCGACGAGCGTATGAATCAGGCGCTCCTTCTCCTCGGCGAGCTCTACGGCTAGGAGCTCGCCCCGCGTCGCAACGTGCTCCAAGAGCGCACCGACAAACCGCCGGCCGCGGGCTAGGAGACCCGGATCCGTCGTCGTGCCCGTCCGAACCGCGGCGTCCAGTTTTTCGCTCACGGCCGCCGGCTCATGATGGCGCCGATCAGAAAGCCGACGCCAGCGGCGACCCCGATGGCCGCCCAGGGATTGTCATGCACATAGTCGTCCGCCATGAGCGCGGCTTCGCGCCCCTTGGCGCGCGCCGTGGCGGTGTAGTCGGCCGCCCGCGCCTTGGCGGTGGCGAGTTGGCCCTGAAACTTCTCGCGTGCCGTCAACAGCGCTTCGCCCGACAGATTCGACGTCGCGCGGAGCAAGCTTTCGCCTTCGGCGATCAGGTTCCTGAACTCGCTCATCAAGTTGTCCTTGGTGGACTCGAGCGTGTCCATGGCGTCGTCGGCAAGTCGGGACGCCTCGCCGCCAATCCGCGAAGCTTCGTCGGCCGTCGTTCCCGCATTCATGTGGTTGGTTGCCATGGTGTCAGCTCCGATGTTGTGAGTTGTAGGTGCACTACGCGGCCAACCCGGATGCGGGCTGGAGCCTTTAATAGCGGGCAGCGATTACCTTCCCGCAACCGCCGTCGCCGCGAACGAGCGATGATGCATTGCGCCTCGACAGTTGGAAGGGGCAACCCCATACCAACCGCGTGATGGCTTCCCACCCCAGCACTCTTTGTGCCAGTGTGTCTGCAAGCCGCTTACCCGAAGAACCCGTCCGAAGAGTCCGCCGAGCCGCTTGAACGCGCAGTTGCACGCGTCAGCGCGAGCGGTAGTTCATGCGCGGCGGCCGGAAAAAACTACATCGGCCATCGGCAGCAGTCTATTTCTGCGAGCGCAGGTCGCCTAAAAGTGTTTTCACCGATCCGAACTGCGTGGACTTGTCGAAAAAGAAGTCGGCGCCACGCTCGCGGCACGCAACCTCGTATTCCGGGAACGCATAGTTCGTGAGCACCACGATCGTCGGCGGGGAGGCCGGATACTGCGCACGCAATGCGGAGATTACGCCGAATCCACTGCCTGCCTTCAAGTTGAGATCGATGATCGCCACATCGACGCGATCGTCCTTGAGATTGGCAACGGCCGCAGCCTCGTTCTCGGCATACCCGACGATCTCGACTTCTCCCGGATCGGACAGAAAATCCAGCAGGCGTTCCCGGACCGAGATCGAATCCTCGACGAGGTAAACGCGCAATGGAGGCCGCGCGGCCGAGCCGCCGGCGTCACTCTCCACCCCCGATCCGATTCCGCCCACGTGTAAGCCGCTACTGGATCAGGCCGTTCTTGATCGCGTAGTAGGTGAGATCGGCGTTGCTCGACAGATTCATCTTCTCCAATACCCGGGTCCGGTACGTGCTGACCGTCTTGTTCGAAAGATGCAACTCCTCGGCTATATCCCCAACCGATTTACCCGCCGCAAGCTTGCAAAAGATCTGAAACTCCCGCTCCGAAAGCGACGAGTGCAGGGGCCGGCCATCGCCGTCGACATCGCCCGCCAAAAGCTGGGCTACCTCGTTGCTGATGTACTTCCGGCCCGCAAGTAGCGTGCGCACGGCTACGATCACCTGCTCCGGAACCGCATCCTTGGTGAGATATCCCGAAGCCCCCGCGCGCAGCAGGTTCACAGCGTATTGCTGCTCCGGGTACATCGAAAGGATCAGGATCGGGAGGGTCGGCTTATGGGGACGAATCTGCCGAAGGATGTCGATGCCGGTGCGATCAGGGAGCGAGATGTCCAGCAGCACGGCATCCCAGTTCTCGTTGCGCATGCGCTTCAGTGCCTCGTCGCCGGTGGCAGCTTCGCCCCCCACGTCCCAATCTGTCTGGGCTTCCAACAGCGATCGAACGCCCGCGCGAAACAAGGCGTGATCGTCCGCGATGAGAATTCTTGGCTTAGCGTTCACGACGTGTCCCGGTCGGTTTATGGCAGCGACGCTATTGATTCTAGCGCCGAAGCCCTGGTCAGCAAAGCTGCCAGTTTAATGCGGCCAGCAACACCACCGGCAGCAGCCCGCCCGGCACGACGCCTAGGTGACGGACTTGCCGCCGGCCAGTGGGACCTTCCGTCGACGCAGCCCTTAGTTCGCCGCAGCGAGCCGCAGGGAGCCGTCTGTCATGCCGTACTCGGCAAGCTTGTTATACACCGTCTTGACGCTGATGCCGAGAACGTCCGCCGCCTTGCGCTTGTTGCCCCCGCAATGATCGATTGTGGCGAGGATCATCTCACGTTCGGCATCGGCCACCGTAGAGCCCAGCGGGACGCGCACACACCCGTCGGAACCCACACGCGGACCGGTGACCGGGCCGGGCCGGGTGACTTCTAGGTTGATCTCCTCGTCCGACATGATGAAGCTACGCTCCACACAGTTGCGCAATTCGCGGACGTTTCCGGGCCAGTGGTGGGCGCGCATCTGCGCCACCGCAGTCGAGCCGAACCGCTTGCTGGCCGAGTACTTGACGTTGAGACGCTGCAGAAAGTGCTCCGCCAGTCGGACCACGTCATCGCCACGCTCGCGCAGCGCCGGCAGGCTGAGCGGGAATACCGCGAGGCGATATAGCAGGTCCTCGCGGAGTCGCCCATCCCTGACGGCCTGATAGGGATCGCGGTTGGTCGCGGTTACGAGCCGCACGTCGACGTCGATCTCCTCGCTTCCCCCGACGCGCACGAAACGACCCGTTTCGAGGACGCGCAGCAGCTTGACTTGGAGTTCCAGTGGCATTTCGGTCACTTCGTCGAGGAACAGCGTGCCTCCGCTAACCCGCTCGAAGTGCCCGATGTGCTGGCGCTGAGCTCCGGTAAAGGAACCCTTTTCG
Source organism: Casimicrobiaceae bacterium (assembly GCA_039915505.1). Taxonomy (GTDB): domain Bacteria; phylum Pseudomonadota; class Gammaproteobacteria; order Burkholderiales; family Casimicrobiaceae; genus CAIWHR01. Next base: position 19,728 of record JBDSND010000081.1, on the reverse strand, counting down.
TACCCAAAGAGCTCTGCCTCGGCCAGGTTGGCTGGAATGGCACCGCAGTTGACGGCGAGGAAAGGCGCACTGCGCCGATCCGATAGGTCGTGGATAGCGCGGGCCGCGAGCTCCTTGCCCGTCCCCGACTCGCCAATCACCATGACCGTGACGTCCGCCCGCGCGACCAGGCGGATCTGGTTGAAAACGGCATCCATGACGGGCGAGTCGCCGACCATGCCGGACAACTCGTGGCCTGAGATAGCATCGATTTTCGGGCGGGCGAGACTTCGTACGCCTCTACTGGCCGGGCGTGGGAACGTGGCGATGATCACACCATCCTCCGGGGAGAGCTCAGTGGCGGTGAATGGCTCCTGGGCGAAAACGTCGTCACTGCAGCGAAGAACTTCCATGTCCGCTCCCGATTAGTTGTTTAAGGGCCGCGCGGCGCGGCATGTGGACGCATCATGGCCGGACCCCCTCGGCATTGAAGTAGGATGCGTGACGAAAACGATGTAGCAGTTTCTCGCCGGTATTGTAGGAGCTGTCCTACGCAGCGGCCCCCCCCCGGAAAGCTATGAAAATCGCCAACAACCTTCCTCATCAAGCCAAGCAGCGGCTTCCCGCACAACTTGGTTTCGTAGTCCTCGGACTCGCGGCGGTGTTCAACCTCGCAGCGCTATCGATCGTGGAATCGAGCCACGAGGCGCTGCAGCACTCGGCTCGCGACGTCGAACAGTCGCAACGCGTCGCCCGCGCGATCGATGGTCTGAGAATCCGCTTGCTGGAGGCCGAAACCGGTCAGCGCGGATTCATCGTCACCGGTGACGATGCCTACCTTGATCCCTATCGCCAAGCGCAGCGGAGCCTCGTCAGCGACCTCGATGGGCTCCAGGAGCTCGTCGTCGAGGAGCCCGTTCAGGCGACCCAGCTCGCCACGGTACGGCGCCTCGTCGGCGAAAGGCTCGATGATCTCGAGGCCGGCATCGACGCGCGTCGCCGTGGCGGTCTCGAGGAGGCCGTGGCAGGGGTACTGACCCACGGCGGCAAGGTGGTGATGGACACCCTGCGGGCAGCGCTTGACGGCATGATGGGGGAAGAGGCGCGCGTCCAGAGTAGCCGCGTTGGCGGGCTGACACGGCACGCGCGCGCGATCCGCCTCGGAGTCTTTGCCGAAGCGCTGCTCAACCTGCTGCTCGTGACCCTGGGGGCGATCTTCCTGTGGCGCGAGCTTGGCCGTCACAAGCGCGAGCACGATGCGCTCGAGGAGCGCGGCGCAACGCTGGAGACCGAGGTGCGGGAACGAACGGCCCAACTCACCGAACTCTCCCGTTTTCAGGAGCACGTGCGCGAGGACGAGAAGAAACGCGTGGCCCGAGAGCTGCACGACGAGCTCGGAGGCACGCTTACCGCGGCGAAGATCGACCTGCAGCTCATCTCGGACCGGCTCAAGGCGGATGCGGTGGTGGCGCCACGGCTAGCGCGGATCAGTGCGGCGCTCGATGACGCGATCGCCGTGAAGCGACGCATCATCGAGGATCTCCGACCGACCCTCCTCGACAATCTCGGGATCTCGGCGGCGCTACGCTGGCAGTGCGACGAATTCGCCAAGCGCAACGGCTGTGTTTGCGTCGCCAGCTGCCCTGATGGCGAAGACCAACCCTCGCCTGAGCATTCCGTCGCGATCTACCGGATCGTCCAGGAGGCGCTGACCAATATATCCAAGTACGCACAGGCAAGCCGCGTCGAGGTCGATCTGATACGCGACGGCGACGAATGGCGCCTGAGGGTCACCGACAACGGCATCGGGCTCGAGGTCGAGCAGCAGCACAAGCCCACCTCGCACGGACTCATTTCCATCCGCGAGCGGGCACGTACCCTCGGAGGCCACGTCGTGCTCACGAGCGGCCCGGGAAAGGGCACTGCAATCGAGGTCGTCCTTCCGGCGGCTCCAGTCGGGACGGCACCGATGCCAGACGCGTAGTCCTGCGCCGACAAGCGTTCGGGAGGGCCGCTGATCGCGCCGTCGTTTTATCGATCGCTATGCTTCTGTTCCATGAGCGCGCTTCCGAGGTTCTTTTTTATTTCGGCCATTGCCGGCCTTGCCTTATGGCTGACGGGGGCACCGTACCCGTTTCCGCTCCTCGGCAAACTGATCCTCGGCTGCAGCGTTGTCGGATTCTTGCTGTCGGTCGCGTATGTGCGCGCTTTCATGCCGGTGCAATGGCAAATGCGTACGGCATGGCTGCGGCGGGTCTGGCATTCGATGTTCAGGTTGTCGACGCCCTGATCGCCGACGCACTGAAGCGCGGCCGCACACCGGTTTTGCTCCGCCATTGAGATCGGCCTGGCCGATCTCGTCCATTTGGGTCCATCTACGCTGTCCGAGACACATGCCCTCGCCGCATTCAGGCAAGGACTCCTATCAAACGCCATTTGGATGAATCCCAGGGCGCAGCGTTGGCGTCAATTGACTTCGACGACCTCGACGATTTCGGAACCCGCAACCGGGCCTCGGCGACGGCCCTCTTCGAACGGAGGGAGGCGATCAGGCGAGTGGACGCTGTCCTGAGCCGCGGGCACCGGCCTTGCTCAGCTGATGCAAGGTCGCAACGCCATTCCGGCTGCGCGGTGCCTTCGACGGACGTTGGGCTGCATTGCTCGACCGACGTACCGCCAGGTCGATCACGTCGCCGGACTTTCGTGCAGGCGCGATGCGGTCGACGGGGCGCGGCTGGGCGGCCACAACGGCATTCCCAGCTCGCTTCGCAGACGCAAGGGCACTGGCTTTTGCACCCAGTTTCTTGGGGGCCGGGCGATTTGCCAAGGTCGAGCGACGCCCGCCCGGTATGAGACCCGTGGCAAAGCGAAGCACGTTGAGTACCAGCGTTCGTCCGATCGGGATGACCGCAGCCAGGGCCGGTTTCTTCTCGATCACCACGGAGACCAGTCCGACCTTGCGCGTACGCTGCATCACGTCGCGGAGAAGATCGTAAGCACGCCCGTCATGCTTGCCCGGCTCGAGTCGATAAGGAGGGGCATAGCAGGCGGGCGCAATCGCGTCGCCGTCGACGAACCCCATGATCCGGATCGGTTGCGATCCACCGGGGATCGCGGCGACGGCGACCGCACCCGTCTTACCCTTTTCGGGATCGTGATTCACTTGTACTCCCATGGCGGCCGCGGGACGCGGCCTATTTGAGGCGGGCGGTAATGTCCTTGAAACCTGACAGACCGCTATGGATTAGAGTAGCAGGAGAGAGCACGCGGACGGCAATCAGACCCCACTGATCGCCTCTTACCAAACACCCCCACCACCGGTGCTCGCTCCTGCCAGTGGGAAGATTGCCGCTGGGTGCCAAGGGGGTATGTCGTCTTTGCCCACGAATTTTTGTAGGATGCGGACTACCATGTCGCCTAATGCCTCGGATCGATCGCGCGAAGGACGCGCCGCGCGATGAACGTGTCCCACGCGTCGTCTAACGTCACACAGAAAGCGTCGATGGTCGAATTGTGCCTGCTCGTGCCTGCAACAGACGGTCGCCGATGCTTCGCACTATGGCCGATGCGCTATTTGGACGGATGCAGACGCTCGGCACTCGCCCCAATGGCGAATGAGCGCTGGGCCGTGGACGTTCACACCCTGTCCCTCGCCATCGCGCGCCCCGGTTGCCGGGCGCCCTCGTGACCTGATGAGTGCGTCTTACCGATGACGCCTTCCGCATCTTCCACGTCGACGGTGCGTGGCGGAGGCCTCGCCGCGGACCTCGAGCAGCACCGCAGCTATCTTCTGCGCGTGGCGAAGCTGCAGCTGCGTAACACCGAGGCAGCCGAGGATGTGGTCCAGGAGACGATGCTCGCTGCGCTCGGCGGCAGCGGGTTCTCGGGCAAGTCGACGCTGCGCACATGGCTCACCGGCATCCTCAAGCACAAGATCGTGGACGCGATCCGCCGGCGGCAGCGCGATGCCGTGCCGCTCGCGGCTTTTGCCCCGGATGGCGAGGAACTGGATCTCGACTCGATCGATCGGATGTTTCACGCTAACGGCACCTGGGCTGCACCGCCCGCGGTCTGGTCGGACCCCGAGGGATCACTCGAGCAGCGTGAATTCTTCGACGTGATGGAAATCTGTCTGGAACGACTTCCACCGGCGACCGCACGCGTCTTTTTGATGCGGGAAGTCCTCGAGCTCGAGAGCGACGAGATCTGCCGGGAGCTCGCCATCACCAGCAACAATCTATGGGTGATCCTCTATCGCGCCCGGGTCTCGCTACGCATGTGTCTCGAACAGAAATGGTTCGCGGGCGGACCGCGCACCACACGCTGAGCCAGGAGTCCGCGATTCATGTTCCTCGATCGGCTCGCCCACCTCGGCACCTGCAAGGAAGCAAGCCGCCTGCTGTCCCAGATGCAGGACCGGCCGTTGACGATCGTGGAGCGAGTCCGGCTGCGGCTGCATCTGGCGATCTGCCACGCTTGCTCGCGGTTTGCGAAACAGCTCGAATTCGTTCGCAGTGCCCTCGCCCGCTACCGTTCCGATCCGCCGCCACCGCCATGATCCGGGTGACCGTCAACGGCGCCGCGCGCGAGTTGCCGACAGCCCTGACCCTCGCCGGACTGATCACCACGCTCGGCCTCGAGGGACGGCGAATCGCCGTGGAACGAAACGGCGATATCGTTCCCCGCAGTCGCCACGCCGAGACGAAACTCGCAGACGGCGACGCGCTCGAGATCGTCGCGGCCATCGGGGGCGGATGAACGACGCCGGCCGGGCGCACAGCGGCCCGATCTCCGCTCGAGGAGCGGGGTAAAATGCACGGATGAACGCTCCGCACCCCCCACTTGCCACCGCGCCTGCCGACCCCTTGGTCATCGCCGGTCGGACTTATCACTCCCGGTTGCTCGTCGGTACCGGCAAGTATCGCGATTTCGCCGAGACGCGCGCCGCCGTCGTCGCCTCGGGTGCGCAGATCGTGACGGTCGCCATACGGCGCACCAACATCGGTCAGGACGGCAACGCTGCCTCGCTGCTCGACTCTTTGCCGCCGACGGAATTCACTTACCTGCCGAACACTGCAGGTTGTTACACGGCCGACGATGCGGTGCGCACCTTGCGGCTCGCCCGCGAGCTTCTCGATGGGCACCCGCTTGCGAAGCTCGAAGTGCTCGGCGACCCGCACACCCTCTTCCCGAACATGCGGGAAACCCTCAAGGCCGCGGAAGTGCTGGTCAGGGATGGCTTCGACGTGATGGTCTACACCGCGGATGACCCGATCGCCGCCCGCGAGCTCGAGGCAATGGGCTGCGTGGCGATCATGCCGCTCGCCTCGCTGATCGGCTCGGGCATGGGCATCCTGAACCCGTGGAATCTCCGGCTCATCATCGATGCGGCCAAGGTCCCGGTGCTCGTGGACGCGGGGGTCGGCACGGCATCGGACGCCGCGATCGCCATGGAGCTCGGCTGCTCGGGCGTGCTGATGAACACCGCCATTGCACTCGCCCGCGAGCCGGTTCGCATGGCGCGGGCGATGCGACTGGCGGTGGAGGCCGGACGAGAGGCTTTCCTCGCCGGGCGCATGCCGCGCAAGACCTACGAGGCGAGCCCCAGCTCTCCTACCACCGGCATCATCGGCCACACCTGATGCGCCGCGCGCGGTTACCGACGTATGCGGCGGTGATGGCCGCGTGCTGCCTGGTTCTGCACGCAGCGACGGCTGGCGCGGTGCCGCTCACGGCGGAGGAACTCGCGGGCACGTGTGGCAACGCCGAGGGTCTCGCGCACTGCGGCCGCCTGGTCGAGGCCACGCAGATGCGCCGCCTGCCCAACCTCGCGGCACGCGACGGGGACGTCCTGTACGTGTCGCTCTATCCGTCCGGACGCGCATCGTTCACCGACTCGGTGTCGACCCGTGGTACCCGCTCTTTTGCACTGTGGGATTACCTCGATCCGGTGAACATCGCGGTGGTCTACGCAACCCGCGACGACGATGCGTCGTTCGTCCTGCTGCAACGCGCGAATGGACGCACGGTGGAGGTGCCCGCCGAGCCCAGGCTCAGTCCCGATCGCCAACGCCTGGTGACGGCCGACGTCTGTGCGGATCGTTGCAGCAACGAGGTCGCTGTGTGGCGAATCAGCCGCGACGGGGTGCGCAAGGAGGCTGCATGGACGCCGTCCGAGCCTTGGAGCGACGCCACCGCACGGTGGAAATCGGCCGACACGATCGTGATCGAGTACACCCGCGGCAACGGCGGCCCGCCGTACATGCTCGAGCGCCGGCTCGGCGACCCCGGCTGGAAGCGCCTTGGCGAGCTCTGAGGCGGGTGCCGAGGACGCGGATCACGAGGCCGGCCAGGGAGTCGCTCATCCGCGCGGCATCAGGAGCTTCGTGCTGCGCCAGGGACGCATGTCGACTGCGCAGCGCGCGGCTCTGGAAACCCTGCATGGGCGCTTCGGATTGGACTTCGGCCCGGTTCTCGTCGATCTCGCAACCGTATTCGGCCGCCGCGGACCGGTGGTGCTCGAGATCGGTTGTGGCATGGGAGAGACGACCGCGGCCATCGCCGCCGCACACCCGGACGTCAATTTCCTGGGCGTCGAAGTCCACGGACCGGGGGTGGGCAGCCTCTTCCGCCAGGCGCAAGCGCGCGATCTCGCCAACCTGAGGGTGATCCAGCACGATGCGGTCGAGGTCGTGGCGCAGATGATCCCCGCGGCCTCGCTCGCCGGCGTGCACGTGTTCTTCCCCGATCCATGGCCGAAGAAGCGCCACCACAAGCGCCGCCTGCTGAAGCCACCGTTCGTGCACGCGCTCGCCAACCGCCTGCAGGAAGAGGGCTTGCTGCACGTCGCCACCGATTGGGAAGACTACGCCGATGAGATCCTGACGACGCTCACTGCCGAGCCGCTGCTGGCGAACACGGCACCGGGCTTCGCGACACGCCCCGAAGGTCGGCCGCGCACCAAGTTCGAGACCCGCGGCGTGGGCCTCGGTCACGGCGTGTGGGACATGCTCTTCAGACGGCGCTGATCTCGCTAGCGGTCACGGGCGCTTTCTCCACGCGACGGCGCCGCTCCACCCGTGCAAGGATTGCGGCGAGCGCGGCCCGCGCCACCTCTCGGGAGAAGTGCTGCCGGATGACCGCACGCCCGCCCTCGGCAAGCCGGTGCCACAACAGTTCGTCACGGTAGACGCGCGCAAGGGCCTGGGCGAACGCGAGCGGCGTATCGGCGACCAGCACATCCTTCCCTTGGGTAAGGTGCATCCCTTCCACCGAAGCAGACGTTGCCACCACCGGCAGGCCGTAGCTCAACGCCAGGTTCACCTTGCCTTTCACCCCCGCGCCGTAGCGCAGCGGCGAGATCGACACCCGGCTGCGCGTGAAGTACGGCGCGATGTCGGGCACATAGCCGGCAACCACGAAATCTTCGCTAGCGAGCGCACGGATGTTTGCGGGCGCATCGGCGCCGACGATCGTGGTTTGCACGCCCGGCAACAAGGTGCGCACGTGCGGCAGCACTTCCCGGGCGTACCACAGCACGGCGTCGGCATTGGGCGGATGCTGAAAACCACCGATGAACACTAGGCCGTCGCGCTCGGCGAACGGACGACCTCCGCCGATCAGCTCGTGGATGTTGGACAGGATGACCACGTCGGCCTGCGGCGCGATCTCGCGCAGCAGGGCGTGCTCGATCGGGCTTACCACTAGGGTGAGATCGGACTTGGCGATCAACGCAAGCTCCTCGTCGCGCTTGGTGCGGGCGGCCGCCTTCGCCATGGCGCTGCCCTCGAGCTCCGCCAGGCGCTCGGAGCGGAGGAAATGCAGGTCGACCGTGTCGAAGACCAGTAGCGCGCGGGGGGCGAACGTCCGGACCGAAGCGACGTGCTTGGCGGCGATGTAGTGGCGGGAAAGCATGATTACGTCGAACTCGCCGCCGCGCTCGGCAAGCAGGCGCGGGACGTCGGTGACATAGGGATGGAACAGCACCTCGACGCCGCGTTGCTGGAGGTCGGTCACGTACGGCTCGCGGTGCTCCAGGCTGTCGGCGACGAAGGTCACCTTGCACTGCAGTTCCATCAGAAGCTCGAGCATGGCTTGCATCCGAACCGATCCGGAATCCTGGTCCGGGGTCAGCATGCAGGCGTCGATGACCAGCACCCGGTAACGGGCCCACCGGTCACGCTCCAGGCTGGGCTCGACGCCGTTGGCGCGATGCGCGGCAAGGGCGTCGCGCCATTTCTCGGCGAAGCGTCGTTGGTTGGTGACCTGATGCTGCTTGACGCCCCCGGCGAGGTCGGTTCCCGAGGTGCGGCCCTCGAAATGAACGACCACGGCCCGCGGCTGGTAGACGACCTTGCGACCTGACGCGCGGACGGCGAAGCCCAAGTCGGTGTCCTCGTAATAGGCCGGCGCATAGCGAACGTCGAATCCACCCACGGCACGGAATACCGAGGCAGGCACCGCGATACAGGCGCCCGAGCAATAGTCGACCTCGCGCACGTAGTTGTGCTCCGGCTGCTCGGGGTCTTCGTCTCGGCCACAGTTCCACGCCGAACCATCACGCCAGACGATTCCCCCAGCCTCCTGCAACCGGCCATCGGGATAGACGAGCTTGACCCCGACCGCGCCCGTCTGGGGACGCGTCTCGAAGACGTGGAGAATGGACTGGATCCACCCCGGGGTGACGATGGTGTCATTGTTGAGGAAGAGCAGCACCTCGCCCTGGGCGAGGGCGGCGCCACGGTTGCAGGTCGCGATGAACCCTGCGTTCACGGGATTGCGCTCCAGCGTGATGCCACGCACATCGGGGAGTGCCTCGCGCAGCGGCACCGGTGACGCATCATCGATGACGATCACCTCGAAGCTTCCGGCAGGCGTGGTAGCCAGGATGCTCCGCAGGCAGGTAAAGGTCAGGAGCGGGTCGCCGAAGGCGGGAATGATGATGGACACGCGTGGCCCCGCCCCCCTGAGCGGAGCGAACGCCAGCGGCCCGACGGCTTCTTCCTGCACGTAGCGCAGCACGGGAGGCGGCCGGAACCGCCGTTTGCCCAAAAGCTTGGCGACAACGCGCGTCCACAGCGCGGTCGCGCCATGACTGCGCAGGATGCTGCGCGCGATGTCCGCCTGTCGTGGAACGTGCCGGGCGGTGGCGTGCAGCGCACGCAATCGCGCCTGCGCGAGTCGCCCACGCCGCGCGAGTGTGCGCAAGGGCGTGGTAACCCGCCACGAGGTGGAGTGCTCGAATTCCCCGATGCGGGCCCGCGCAAGACGCAGGGCATGCTCCATATGGTCGAGCCGCGCCTGAATCGCGCGCTGCTCGCGAGCTGCCTGCGCCTGCTGCTCTTTACCCGCGGCGCGCTCGGCCGCGATGTCGTTGAGCTGGCGCTCCAGCTCCGCACGCGACTCCGCCTGCCCGCATGTGACGCCGGCCGTGTACAGCAGGTCGAGCGGCGGAGACTCGGAGCCGACGTCGTCTCGGGGTCGGGTAACGTGCATGGCCGCCAGGATGAATTCCGGGCCGCGACGGGGCACCGCGTCCCGCAAGGGCGCGAGATAGGCTTCCCGATAGGCGACCGGATCCAGGCCCGGCGGTGAGGCAATGGTCGGGAGCGGCTGGCGCACCGCCACGCCGACACTCAGGATGGCATCGTTCCACTGCGCTGCAGCGGCGCTTGGCGGCAGCAGGCGAACCTGTGGGTAGTCGGCGAGGCGCTCCACGAACGCACCGACCCGCGAAGCGACGATCGGCAATTCCGCCCGCATGCCCGCCGACAGCACATAGCCATACGTTTCGGGAACCTGGGACGGCAAGAGCATCACGTCGGGCTTTTCGGCCGCGAGGAGCGCGGCGAGCGCTGAGTCCGGGTACTCGCCCGATACGGTGAGTGGCACGATCGGCGCCTGCACGATCGGCTCGGTGGTGCACCCCAGAATACGGAAATAGAGCGGCAGGTTGCGATCCCGTGCATCGAGCGCACACGCGGCGATGACGTGCAGGCCCTTGTCGGGCGAGATGCGTCCCGGCGTGAGCACTCGCACGACAGGTGGAGGCGCGGCCAGGCGCGGCTCCGGGTGCGGCCACACCGCCACCTTCAGTGCTGGCCAGACGGCGCCCATGCGCTGCGCCACGTCATGCGACGGGGCGATGACTCGTGCCGCTTGGCGCAGGGTGGTACCGAAGAGCTCGTGCCATGCGGCCAGCGAAAGGTCCCACGGCAACGCCTCCGCGGGCGCGCCGGTTGCCGCCGCGACCAGACGCGGGTCGACCAGATGATAATCGTGCAGGGTCCAGTCGTAGGGGACCCCCAGCGCGTCCGGCAGGTCAAGCACGGCACGCGGCAAGCCATGCACGTGATGAAAATGAATGCGGCATACGCCTGCGGCGCCCAGCATCGCCGCGAGCTCCGTCAATTCGGCGGGAAGGGCGAAGTACAGGGCCATGCAAGTGCCGGCTTCGCGCGTCGTGATCTGTACCGTACCCCCCGGCCCCGGCTCTGCCAGGATTACGTGGCAGTGCTCCTGGACGAGCGCGGCGAGATCGTCCATGTGGCGTCGCACCCCGCCGCCCCAACCGTGCCCCACGAACAGGATGCAGGGTCGCGGCGAGGCGCGAAGGCTTGCGAGCGCCGTGATCGCCTCGTCCAATGCGTGGGGAATGACGGAGTCGGGGGGGGCCATGCAGAGAGTCAATCGCCGGACGTTGGCCCGTCATTGTAGAGGAGGGGACGCACGCCCTCATCCGCCCCCCCCCGGTGAGCCAGCGGCGAGACGTGCTCGTGTTCGGCAACGGCCTGATGGGCGGCGCGCCGGACTGCGATGCCATCGCAAGCGGCCCGAGGGTGCCAGGTCAGGCGGCTCGAGCCCCGGTAGGATGGCGCAGCGACAACGTTGCCTCGACCCGGCGGAGCACGCGCGCGGGTGCCATTCCGAAGGTCCGACGAATGCGGTTATCCCCGGCGCCAGCGAAGCATTACCCCAGGGTCACGATTACCGGCTGGTGGTCGGCCGCCTGGGTCTTCTGGTCCACCACGACGCTCGCCAGCCGGGCCGCGAGAGGCGGATTGACGAACACGAAATCGCAGTGCAGCTCCGGTTCACCCGGCACGACCTTTTCGTAGATCTTGAACGTCGAGGGGTGCGGCTTGCCCGGATGCGCGACCTGCCACGCATCGGCGAGCGCCGGGGTCCCATCGTCGAACCCGGCGAGCATGCGCGGATGCAGCGGATCATCGGGCTCGAAGTTGAAATCGCCGCAGATCAGCGTCGCCTCCGGTCGCGGATAGGAATGAAATGGATTGCCAGACGTGTCGGTGACGCCGCCTCGACGCGCATGCGCCCAGCCATCGGCATAGATTGCCCGCAGTGCGTCGACCTGGCGCGAACGTTGCGGCAACGAGTAGTACTCGAGGTGGGTGGTGATCACCCGCAGGTCTCCGAACGGCGCCCGGACGATGGCTTCCACGGCGACCCGCGGCATGCCCTTGACCCCCGGATCGACCGGGAAAGGCAGCAGATGCCGGAACGACTGGGTCACCGGCAGGCGGGACAGGATCATGTTGCCGAAACGCCGGCGTCGGCCATGCTCGGCCGGATGATCCACCGCCACCCCGGGCACGGCGGTGTAGCCCGGCAGGAGCGCGGCGAGGGCTGCGAACTGGTCCTCGTCGGTGGCGCCGGGCAAGCGCGGATCGGGAAAGTTGTCCGCGATCTCCTGCAGGCAAAGCACGTCGAAGTCGGCGATCCGTTTGGCCTCGGCGACGATTCGGGCCGGGTCGACGCGACCATCTACGCCGCGGCACCACTGGGTATTCCACGTGATCAGGATCATGGCTTGGGATCGGACAACGGTGCTGGATTAGCGGGGCAAACGTTGATGCGCGAGGTGAGCGCGCACGGTCAGCGGATGCCGGCGCGCATGAAGGACGCCACGAACTGGCGCTGGAACAGCAGGAAGGCGATCAACAGCGGCGCGGTCGACAGCAGGGTCGCGGCGGTGATGATCGACCAGTCGATGCCTTGGTCGGTCGCCGAAAAAACCTGCAGGCCGACCGTCACCGGCCGGGACTCGACCGAATTGGTGATGATGAGCGGCCAGAGGAAGTTGTTCCAATGGTAGGAGACGCTGACCAGCGCGTAGGCGAGATACACGGGACGGGCGAGCGGCACGTAGACCTTCCACAGCACCTGCAGCGCGTTGCAGCCCTCGACACGCGCGGCGTCGTCCAGCTCGCGCGGCACGGTCTTGAACGTCTGGCGCAGGAGGAAGATCCCGAAGGCGCTCGCCATGTAAGGCAGTCCGATGGCGAGGATGGTGTCCTTGAGTCCGAGCGTGGTCATGGTCCGGTAGTTCTCGACGATGAGCACGTCGGGCATGATCATGAGTTGCACCAGGACCAGGGCGAAGAGCACGTTTCTTCCAGGGAATTCGAAGCGCGCGAACGCGTACGCAGCGAGCGTCACCAGCACCAGCTGCGCCGCGAGCACCATCGTGACCAGCAAGACGGTATTCAGGAAATAGCGGGCGAAGGGAGCCGCGTGCCACGCCGCCACGAAATTGGCGAGGGTCAGCGGCGCGTCGAGCACGAACCGAGTCGAGTACGCGCCCGGGTGGAAGGCAGTCCAGAACGCGTAGACGAGCGGCAGGATCCAGAGAATGCCGAGCACCCACGCGGCGACGCTCTCCATGCCATGGACCAATGGCGATTGCGCATGGAGCCGGCTCACTGGTAATGCACCCGGCGCTCGAGCAGGAAGAACTGCAGCAGCGCGACGATACCGAGTATCGCGAGCAGGACGACCGTCAGCGCCGCTGCGTAGGCCGAGTCCCAGAAACGGAAGCCGATCTCGTAGATGTAGTAGAGCAGGAGCTCGGTGGCGTTGTCCGGACCACCGCGGGTCATCACCACCACGTGGTCCACCAGGCGGAAGGCGTTGATCACCGCGTTGACCAGCACGAACAGGGTCGTCGGCATGAGCAGCGGGAACGTGACCCGGCGGAAGAAGTACCAGCGCGACGCGCCCTCGATGGCGGCAGCCTCGGCGAGATACGGCGACATCGCCTGCAACGCCGCGAGGTAGAAGATCATGAAAAACCCGGCTTCCTTCCAGATCGTCACCACCATCAGCGCACCGAGCGCAGTGTCTTTGCTCCCCAGCCAGTTGTGGCCGTGGCCGCCGAACACGCCCAGCACCTGGTCGAGCAGCCCGTACTCCGGGGTATAGAAGAACAGCCAGATGTTGGCGACCGCGATCATCGGCAGGACGGTCGGGGTGAAATAGGCGAGCCGCAGGAAGCCACGACCGGCGATCTTGCCGTTGACCCACACCGCCATGAGCAAGGCGATCGCTATCGACAGCGGGATCGTACCCGCGGCGTAGATCAGGTTGTTGATGAGCGCCTGCCAGAAGATCGGGTCCTCGACCAGCGCACGGTAGTTGTCCATGCCGGCGAATCGCGCCGGACGGGAGCCCTTGGGGGTGGTGAAGAAGCTATGCCACAGCGTCGCGACCGCAGGATAGTGGGTGAAGAGCGCGAGCAGCACGGCGGCAGGCAGGACCAGCAGCCACGCATGGATCCATGTCCGCGAGCGCGTGAAGACGCGCTGGGGCGGTGCGGCGAGTGCCGTCGCGGCAGTCGACGTCATAAGCGATCAGGCAGGTGCAGGATCGAGCGAGTTAGCGCATGCACTGCCGGCGCGGAGGCCGGCGGGCACGCGCCATCTGGACTAGCGATACGACCTCAGCAGCCGGTCGGCTTCGCGCTGGGCATCCTTCATCGCCTGCTCGGGCGTCTTGCTGCCGGTGAGCGCGGCCTGCAGCCCATCGTTGAGCGCCTTGGTGACCCGTTGATTGTCGTGGGTCGACAGCTCGGCCTTGGCGTACGGCAACTGGTCACGCGCCACGGCCGCGGGAGCGAACCCGGCCACGTACTGCTTCATCGTCGGCGTGTCCCACGCTTCCGGCCGCACGGCGATATAGCCCGTGTCGATCCCCCATTGCGCGGACCGCTGGGGCGAGGTTACCCACTTGATGAACTTGAACGCGGCTTCGCGCTGCTGCGGGGTGCTCTTCTTGAACAGATAGAAGTTGCCGCCGCCCGTGGGACTACCTCGCTGCTTGCCGGCGGGCAGCATGGCCACGCCGAAGTCGAACTTGGCGTTGTTCTTGACGTTGGTCAGGTTGCCGGTGGTGGTCCACATCATGGCGACCTTTTTCTCGAAAAAATCTTTCGGGGTCGTCCCCCATTCGACGATACCTTCCGGGTGCACCTTCTGCTTGTTCACGAGATCCACCCAGTACTGCAGCGCGGCAATCACCTCCGGCTTGTCGTAATAGGTTTGCGTCCCGGCATCGTTCATGAGATTGACGCCGTTCTGAATGGCGAGCGCCTGGAAGAGCCAGTACGGGAACCCGGACGAGGGAATCTGGATGCCCCACTGGATGACCTTGCCACTGGAATCCCGCTTGGTGAGCTTGGCTGCGACGTCGGCCTGCTCGCGCCAGCTCGTCGGCGGCTTGTTCGGATCGAGCCCCGCTTCCTTGAACGCTTCCTTGTTGTAGTAGAGGACGATCGTCGAGCGTTGGAACGGGATGCCCCAGGTCTTGCCGCCGGTCTGGCTGTTCTCCATGAACGCGGGCGAGAAGCTCTTCAGCCACGCGCGATCCTCGTCGGTGCGGATGAGATCGTCGAACGGCACGATCGCGTCTTCGTCGATCAGGGTATACATGTCGGTGGATAGCAGGATCGACGTGACCGGCGGCTCGCCGCTTTTCACGGCGGTCAGCGCCTTGGTGATCGACTCCTGGTAGCTGCCCGAGTAGATCGGCTTCAGCTTGACCCCGGGATTTTCCTTCTCGAAGTCCGCGGCGTAGCCGTCGATGATCTTGGTGATCGGTCCGCCGACTGCCACGGGGTAGTAGAACGACACCTCGACCGGCGTCTGCGCAAGCGCCGTGCCGCAGACCAAGGCCCCGGCCATCATGGCCGCGGCCACTGCGGCAAGGCGTGCCAACATCGTTCCTAACATGCTTCCTCCTCCTGGTTGTTGTGAATTCAAGCCTGCATCGTCATCGGTGATGGGTCGCGCTCTTGCTGGCGCGTACCGCCGGCGTCGAACAGGTGCTGCGCCGAAGTCGGCCATGAAAGCCATGCCTCGTCACCCGGCGCGAGTGCGACCCGTCCCGGCGTTCGTACGGCAACATTCGCCGCGCCGATCTTGCAGGTAAGCAGGGAATCGGCCCCAAGATACTCCGTCGCCACCACGTCGGCGCGGACCCCGCGCTCGAAGCCCAGGGTGATGTGCTCGGGCCGCACCCCGAGCGTGCACCCTGCGGCGTCGCGGGTCGCGAGCGCCGGACCGCGAGTGCCCTCGATCACCGCACCATCGCTACCGGCGACCAGCGGCATGAGGTTCATTGGCGGGGTGCCGATGAACCGCGCCACGAAGGTGTTCGCCGGAGTTTCGTAGAGGTCGGCCGGAGGGCCATTCTGCTCGATGCGACCGGCATTGAGCAGCACCACCCGGTCGGCCATCGACATGGCCTCCACCTGGTCGTGGGTGACGTAGACCATCGTGATGCCGAGCCCGCGTTGCAGCCCCCGGATCTCGGCGCGCATTTCCTGGCGGAGCTGCGCATCGAGGTTGGACAGGGGCTCGTCCATGAGGCACACCGGTGCTTCCGAGATGATGGCCCGCCCGAGCGCCACACGCTGCTGTTGACCGCCGGAAAGCTGCCCCGGCTTGCGATCGAGCAGGCTGGACAGGCCGAGCAGGCCCGCCGCCTTGTCCAATCGAGCGTCGATCTCGGCCGCGCCGATCTTGCGCACCCGCAGGCCGAAGACGATGTTCTCGGCAACCGAGAGATGGGGGAAAAGCGCATACGACTGGAATACCATGGCGATGTTGCGCTGCGCCGGTGGCAGGTCGGTGACGTCGCGCCCGGCAATCTGCACCCGGCCGCCATCGGCCGTCTCGAGGCCGGCGATCAGTCGCAACGTGGTCGACTTGCCACAGCCCGAGGGCCCGAGCAGCACGTTGAGCGTCCCCTCGTCGAAGGCGAAGGACACGGCGTCGACGGCTCGGATCGTGCCTGTCGCGGTCGACCAGTGCTTGCTGAGATTTTCGGCGACGATGGCCGACACGGTGCCCGCGTGTAGAGGTAGGGATTCGACGTACGGAGCCGACACGCCCACAGGGGCGGCGACTGACGGCGGCGATGATACACCGCCCCCGAACGCGCAAGTGTCACGTCTCTTGGCGGGATCCACTTACGCGGTGGAACTTGCGCGGCAACGTCAGCCTTTGCCTGACATGCGCGATGGAACGACTGGATTGATCGGGCGGTGGCAGCGCGGCGCTATCCGCGCCGGGGATCGGGCAGCGCGAACAGTGTCGCGAGCGCTGTGCCCGGATCTGCGGCGCGCATGAACGCCTCCCCCACGAGGAAGGTTCCGACACCCGCTGCTCGCAGCCGCGCGACGTCCGTGGCGGCGTGGATGCCGCTCTCGGTGACCACGATGCGGCCCGGGGGGGTGCGCGCGAGGAGGTCGAGGGTGGTTTCCAACCGAACCTCGAACGTGCGCAGGTCGCGGTTGTTGATGCCGACGAGCGGCGTCTTCAGGCGAAGGGCGCGGTCGAGCTCGGCCGCGTCATGTACCTCGACCAGGACGGCGAGACCGTAGGCGTCGGCGGCCGCCTCCAGATCAGCGAGCGCGTCGTCGTTCAGGGCGGCGACGATGAGCAAGACCGCGTCGGCGCCGAGTGCCCGCGCCTCGGCGACCTGGTAAGGATCGATCACGAAGTCCTTGCGCAGCGTCGGCAGTCCGGAGGCGCCGCGCGCCGCATCGAGGTACTCCGGTGCGCCCTGGAAGTACCCGCGGTCGGTCAGCACCGACAGGCAGGTCGCGCCCCCGGCGGCGTAGCTCCGGCCGATGGCCGCGGGATCGAAGTCGGGACGCAAGAGGCCCTTGCTCGGGCTTGCCTTCTTCACTTCCGCGATGACCGCGCTGCACCCCTGCGCCAGGCGTTCGCGAATGGCGCCGGTGAAATCGCGTACGTCCGCACGCTGCCGAGCCGCACGGTCGAGCGCCGCGAAGGCGCAGCCGGCCTTCGCCGCGGCGACCTCCTCGGCCTTGGTCGCCAGGATCCGCGCGAGGATGTCGCTCACCGGGGCCTTGCGGACGCGCCGGGCGTCGCGTGCCGGTCATGCGCCGCCGCGCACGGTACCCTGCTGGTGACCAGCGGTGCGGCGCTCACGTCGCCGTTCCCGCGAGTTTCCGGGTGAGGCCCACAAAGGCCTCGAGTTTCTTTTTCGCCTGCCCGCTCGCGACCGCCTCGCGTGCGCGGTCGATGCCCTCGGCGATCGACGGCGCGACGTTAGCGGTGTAGAGCGCCACGCCGGCGTTCAGCACGACGATCTCGCGCGGCGTGCCCTCCACGCCGGAAAGCGCCCCCAGCACCATCTCCTTCGACTCGAGCGCGTCGGAGACCTTGAGGCCGCGGTTGCTGATCATGCGCAGCCCGAAGTCTTCGGGATGGATCTCGTACTCGCGCACGGCATCATCCTTCAGTTCGCCCACCATCGTGGCGGCGCCGAGCGAGACTTCGTCCATCCCGTCCTTGCCATAAACCACCATCACGTGCTTGCTCCCGAGGCGCTGCAGCACCCGGACCTGAATCCCGACCAGGTCGGGATGGAAAACCCCGAGCAGCTGGTTCGGCGCGCCGGCCGGATTGGTGAGCGGTCCCAGGATGTTGAAGATGGTGCGCACGCCCAGCTCCTTTCTCACCGGCGCGGCATGCTTCATCGCGCTGTGATGATTGGGCGCGAACATGAACCCGATACCGATCTCGTCGATGCAGGTCGCCACCTGCTCGGGCTTCAGCATGATATTGGCGCCGAGCGCCTCGAGCACGTCGGCGCTGCCCGATTTGGACGACACCGACCGTCCCCCGTGCTTGGCGACCCGCGCACCCGCCGCGGCCGCCACGAACATCGCTGCCGTGGAGATGTTGAAGGTGTGCGACGCGTCACCGCCGGTGCCGACGATGTCGACCAGGTTGTCGCGATCAGCCACGTCGACCTTGGTCGCGAACTCGCGCATCACCTGGGCGGCGGCCGCGATCTCGCCGACGGTCTCCTTCTTGACCCGCAGGCCAACAGTGAGTGCCGCGATCATCACCGGAGAGGCCTCGCCGCTCATGATGCGTCGCATGACGGCCAGCATCTCGTCGTGGAAGATCTCGCGATGCTCGATGGTGCGCTGGAGCGCTTCCTGCATGGTGATGGGCATGGCTTCCTTGACTCTAATGTTCGTGCGCATTCGCGCGCAGCGGTAACGGGTGGCCTACGCCATCGCGGGCGTGGGTCGCAGGAAGTTCGCGAGCAAGTCGTGACCGTGCTCGGTGAGGATTGCCTCCGGATGGAATTGCACGCCTTCCACGTCGAGGGTGCGATGGCGCACGCCCATGATCTCCCCATCGTCGGTCCGGGCAGTCACGTCGAGCTCGGCAGGAAAGCTTCCCTGCTCGATGGCGAGCGAGTGGTAGCGCGTCACCGCCAGCGGCGAAGGCAACCCCGCAAATACGCCCCGACGATCGTGCGTCACGGGAGAAAGCTTGCCGTGCATGACCTCGCGGGCGCGGACGATCCGTCCCCCGAAGGCCTGGCCGATCGCCTGGTGGCCGAGGCACACCCCGAGGATCGGAATCGAGCCGGCGAAGCGCTGAATCGCGGCGATAGAGATGCCCGCCTCGGCAGGCGTGCACGGCCCTGGCGAGATCACGATGCGCTCGGGCTGCCACGCCGCGATCTGCTCGAGCGTAATGGCGTCGTTGCGATGCACGTGCACGTCGGCGCCCAGCTCGCCGAGGTACTGGGCCAAGTTGTAGGTAAACGAATCGTAATTGTCGATGAGAAGGAGCATTGGCGGTATCACCGGTGACCGAGCCATTCATCCAAGCTCCGCAACCCAGCCTGTGCATTCAGGCATAGGTCTCGCGGGAGGTTCCATTCGGATTGCTCACCCGGGGCAACGGTGCAAGGCGTTGCGCTTGGGCATTCCGCCAACGGGGGGTGGAATAGACCGCCCAGGTCATGAGCGTTGCCTGTTTTGATTCTAGCAAGGAGCCTGCGGCCTCGGGAGACGCCCGCGGCGAACCTGGGTCAGGCTCAGCCGAGCGGGCGTGGTTAGGGGCCGGTTCTCGCGACCTCGCTCCTGACCGCCGAGCGACCAGGGGTTGGCACGGTGCGACACAGCTTTTTCCCCGCACGGTCGCCCACGCTCCGCGCTTCGTCGTAGGGCGACTCCTACGAGCGTAAAGGCGTCCGGCTTACTGTGGCCGGCGTGGCTTCGCGCCCAACCTACCTCCAGGCGGTGAGCACCCGCACATCCATGCCCGCCGCCCCTGCAAACTCCGTCTACCTGGTCGAGGATTCCCCTATCCTCGCACCTCTCCTCGTGCGCGTCCTTCTCGCGGAAGCGGGTGTCGCGGTCGTCGGGGTAAGTGGGGACGCACAGCCAGCCATCTCCGCCATTCGGGAATTGGGCCCGGCGCTCGTAATCGTCGATCTATCACTCCGGTCGGGGTCCGGGTTCGACGTGCTCCGCGCGCTCTCGACGATGAATCCCGGTCCGGTCTGCGCCGTGCTCACGAACCATACAACCAGTCCCTATCGACGGGCAGCCGAAAGCATGGGCGTGACTCCGGACCGCTTTTTCGACAAGAGCAGCGAAGTCACCAGCATGTG